>CAYVBZ010000030.1:0-26820 GCA_964449835.1 uncultured Coxiellaceae bacterium
TAAGCAATACGCCTTCGCCTGGTTTAAGTAACCGCTATGTGGGCAGCAGCACCCAAAGTGGAACTTCCTTGGTTTGCTTGACTCTTGAACGAAATTCATTTGGGATTCATATTAAGAAAATAATTTTCATAGTTTAAAACTTGAATAGGCTTAGGATGAGCAAAGTCATCCCCCCGGTAGAGCAGATAGGCCTGGTCAGATTTTTCTATAAATTCGGCCATGGGGGCTGTCATTCGCGAGGTGAAGGTGGCCGAATTCTTTATTTCTATAAACTCTCGGCGTATTTTGCGGTCTATTACCAAATCAACTTCAACGCCATTTGAAGTTCGTAAATAGTAAAGATCCGCATGAGTCTTATGATGAAGCTCATTTTTTAAAATTTCCGCGACAATATAGTTTTCAAAAATACTGCCAGCCATGGGTCCTTTTTCAAATAACTCCTTACTCTCAATTCCAGTTAAAAAAGATACTAGACCCACATCATAGAAATATATTTTAGGGCTTTTTACCAGTCTTTTGCCATAATTTTTATAATAAGGCGGGACTAGAAATAGGATATAGGAAGCCTCCAAGATTGAAATCCAGCGCTTTATTGTCTTAACGTCCACTCCAATATCATTAGCGTATCGAGTCAGATTTAATTGCTGCGACGTGTTAGCAGCTAAGAGCTGAATTAACCTTCTAAAATCGCGAATATCGCCCACATGTCCCAGGGTGGCTATATCCTTATGTAAATAGGTTTCAATGTAAGATGCAAACCATTCGGAATAGATTTTATAATGTGTATCGATTAATTCAGGATACCCGCCTTTATAAACAGATTCTTGATGTAATTTTTTTGGAATTTCCGCGTATTGGAAGGGTAAGAGAGATAATAGCCCTATTCTTCCTGCCAGCGACTCGGAAGCATTTTTAATGAGGGTAAATTGGCTGGAACCCGTTAAAATAAATTTCCCTTTCCTGTTCCTATCTTCATCGATAGCGATCTTAATGTAATTAAATAGCTCGGGCACTTTTTGCACTTCATCGAAAATAATTTTATCGGGGTAGCTGGCAATGAATCGCTGGGGGTCATTTTGAAAGAGGTTAATTGCACGGTAATCATCAAAAGTGACATAGGTATAGTCGGGCAAGGTATGCTTTAGCAAGGTAGACTTACCTGACTGACGGGGCCCAGTAAGACCAATTGCAGGAAAATGTTGGATATACTCAGTAAGCTTTTTTTCTAATATGCGATGTTGATATAGCATCATGAGAACCTATGCAAATATGGAATACCATTCCATTATCGCATAACCAGCCAAATGGTTCTATGCAAATATGGAATCGCGTTGCATAATTGCATACATCATAATTATAATATATAAATTCAATAAGATACATAACGGAAATATAGCTGCTCAGATCACGCTAGAACAAAAATCAGCCGGGGTTAGGACTTTTGTGTTTTCTATCTTTCCTTTTCTAATTAACCTGGCTCGATGATCTCCCATTACCAAGAAGTCTGCTCCTTCGATGCTCATGGAGAAAAACCTACCTTATTTTAATAGAGATCTATCCCAGCAATAACAGGCCGCATTTCTTAAAAAATAAAGGTCTTGAAAAAGGAGCCTATGTTCGCATCGGCCCTACAAATCGCCTTGTGGATGCCGCTATCATTAATGAAATGCAACGTCTAGTACGATCAGAGACCTATGATGAACAACCTCTGATCAATTTAAACTCTGAAGAAATCGACTTCATAGCTGCTTCTGAGTTGTTCTCAGGATATCGTAAATTGAAAAAATCGGATTTACTTACATTAAAATTGACCACAAAACATCAAGGAAAAGAAGTACCGACTATTGGCGGAATGGTCCTGTTTGGGAAAGAAAGGGAAGAATATTTCCCAGATGCCTGGATTCAAGCTGGTCGGTTCCTAGGCAACAACAAGCAAAATATTCTGGACACCCAAGAAATCCATGTTTTCCCGGTTATAGCGGTTGATGAAGCCCTCAAATTTGTTCAAAAACACTTAATGCGAGGAATCGAGATAAAAGGAACACGCGCACATGAAAAATGGACGGTCCCTCTCGTGGCTGTCCGAGAAGCAATCATTAATGCGATTGTACATGCTGATTACTCTCAACGCGGCTCACCCATTCGATTGTCCATTTTTGACGATAGGATCGAAATTGAAAACCCAGGACTAATCCCCTTTAATCTCACCCTGGATGACCTCTACAAAGGCATTTCAAAATTACGGAATCCCGTCATAGGGAGAGTTTTTCATGAGTTAAAACTAATCGAACGCTGGGGAAGCGGAATAACGCGAATGGTAGAGGCCTCTATCCATGCAGGGCTGGCGCAACCCCGACTGGAAGAAGTTGGAACTCATTTTCGGGTAACCTTTTTCACGATACCAACAAAAAATTTGCCCCATCCAAACCAAGATGAAATTGATCTTCATATTCTAAACTTATTAAAGAGTAGTGAGAGCCTTTCAACCCAGCAGATTGCAAATAAAATTGGTCTCTCAACCAGAGCAACTCGGACACGGCTCATTAACCTAATCGCCAGTGGAATTATAGGGGCTGTTTACAATTGAAGTAATGGCTTAAGCTAAATCTCCCTCTCCCGCCCCCTCAAGATAGACAAGATTACTAGTTTAGAGTGCGGGAGAGGGTCGGGGAGAGGGAAAATACCTTATCTGTTTTCTAGTTCATGTAAAATGACTTCAAGAATGTTTTCAGTTTGGGTTAAAACATCATTATTCCAAAACCGCATGACCTTATACCCCTTCCTCTCCAAAAATGCAGTCCGGTCTCGATCATAATTCATTGCTTCCATGTGCTGGCTTCCATCAAGCTCAATAATAAGTCTTTTCCTCTGACAAAGTAGATCGACAATATAAGTTCCTATGGGAACCTGCCTTTTAAATTTATACCCCCCCAAGCGGCGGCCACGAAGATAGTGCCATAAATGGTTTTCTGCATCTGTGCTCGCTTTTCTTAAATAACGGGCACGGTTTTTTAGCACTTCTTCTATCATGTTTTCTTCCCTCTCCCCGGCCCTCTCCCGCACTCTAAACTAGTAATCTTGTCTATCTTGAGGGGGCGGGAGAGGGAGATTTAGCTTAAGCCATTACTTCAATTGTAAACAGCCCCTAGTATTTTTCGGAGATTATCATTCATATTCTCCGCATTTTTCACGGCGAATACTCTTGAGCCTAAGGAAATGAATCTCGGATCCACTTCCGAAACCCTAGCCAAGGTATTACGAAAAGCGCGCGTCTGGGAACAATACAAAACAGTAAAAGAGTCTGCAGGCGGAAGAAGTACAAGTTATGTATTAAAAGAGGAAAAAGATGGACCTAAAATCAAATGACAGAAAAAATAAGCTAGTCTACATTGCAGACCCTGAAATCATTTCGATTCCCATTTGTTCCCAAATTCCTAGAAATTCCAAGGTATTGCGGCTACGCATCCAATTTTGATCATAAAATTACCAACAGATTATAAAACAATCTCTTGAGTACTTTTAATTTCATTCAACACAAAAAACGTCCTAAGCTGCCTTACACCTGGCAAAGTAAGTAATATTTTGGCATGCAATCGGTTAAATGATTGCACGTCCCTGACACGAACTTTTAACCAATAATCAAACTCACCTGCCAGCAAGAGGCACTCCTGGACCACGGGAATTTTCTGTACTGCTTTTTCAAATTCAATAAAACTTTCCGGTGTGGACCGATCAAGAACGACCCCTATCGTGACAAGCGTTGATAAGCCCAGCTTATCTGGATTCAGGATTGCCTTAAAATCACGAACGTATTCTTCATCTATTAAACGTTTTGTACGATTCCAACAGGCAGTATTACTTACCCCTACTTTTTTTGCCAAATCAGCATTTGCCATACGGCCATCTTTCTGAAGATTATTTAAAATGCTTTTATCTAACTTATCAAGATCTACCATAGAATAATATCCACACAATAATAATAATTTAAGAATAATATTCAAATTACTATTGTTTTTCAAATTAAAATTCCAAGTATATCTTAATAATAAGAACCCTATTTATAAAATAATTTTCTATAATTTACCGATATTAATCATTAACAATGAGGATTTTAAAATGCTGGCGCTAGAAAAAATATTTCCCCGAAAAAAATTAGGATTTTTCCCTTCTCCTATTCATAAACTGGAGCGTATGTCCAAACAGTTGGGCGTGGAAATATGGGCAAAACGAGATGATGTTTCATCTGGTTTGGCGTTTGGCGGCAATAAAATACGAAAATTAGAATGGTTGATAGCCGATGCCATTGCACAATCCTGCGATACCTTAGTATCCATTGGAGGAATTCAATCAAACCATACCAGACAAGTAGCCGCTGCTGCCGCTGCTTCCGGAATGAAATGTTACACTGTTCAAGAGACCTGGGCGGAATGGAACGATCCCATTTATGACAAAGTAGGCAACATTCTCTTAACACGATTGATGGGGGGGCATGCTGTCCTAGATGGATATGGTTATTCAACAAGCAAAAAAGAGTCCTGGGAGAAAGTCTTGAACTTCGTACACGAACAAGGCGGCAAAGCCTACGCAATTCCGGCAGGTGCATCAGATCATCCTCTTGGAGGTTTAGGATATGCGCATTTTGCAGATGAACTCTTATCACAAGAAAGTGAAATGGGCATTTTTTTTGATACCATTATTGTTGCCACTTGCACTGGATCAACCCAAGCAGGCTTAGTAGTCGGCTTTGCGGCGCAAGATAAGAAACGGAAGATCATCGGCATTGATACTGCAGATGATGTTGAAATGACCTCTCAAGCAGTATCTAAAATCGCTTACAACACAATCGATTTAATAGCGGCTAAAGGCGGACATTCTATCAAATTAAAGAATGATGATATCATTATCAACGCCAATTATAGCGCACCTGGTTATGGCCTACCTTCTGAACAAACTATCAATGCTATCCGGATGGCAGCCGAACTTGAGGGCATGATTACTGATCCCGTATACGAGGGAAAGTCTATGGCTGGTATGATTGATCTCTGTCAAAAAGGCACCTTTAACAATCAATCAAAGATTTTATATTTACATCTAGGAGGTGCGCCTGCTGTCAATGCCTATTACAAAGCATTTGATGATATTAATAATATTAAAAACCTTGCTCGGGCCGCACGATACCATAAGTCAAGATAGTAATAAGAGGGTTTGAACATACGATTCGCGCCATAGATAACTATCGCGTTCTGAATCTGCAAGATATAACCGGGGAAATCCACCCCGCACCATTAACTGTGATGATTGACACCCTTCTCGAAAAGCTGCTCCTTTAAGCGCTTTATAAAATGCTCTCTTTTTAACATGCATTATCCGTGTAATTTAGATGTTTATATTCAGTTTTACACGGATTATAGCAGTATAGCCAGGTGTTTTAGTTTAGATATAAGGAATATTTGCTCTAACATCTGTAGTGAATGGAAGCCTTGACGCCCCTGCCCCTTGAGCGTTTAATAACACCCTTTGGGGGAGTGGGCCTTGAATAAGCGAGCAATAAAATTCCCATCCGAGGAGGCGACAGATATTGCAGAGCAGCATCTGCGTGATATTTTGTCCCTTGCTTTGATGCACGATCCAGAACAAGCTGCGCTTGTGGTCTCGGATGTGCGGTGCCCTTTGGCAGCCACTCTTACAGAGGCTTATCGCCGTTGTCTTCCGGCAGCCACTTTCATCGACTTTTATGCAGTCTCTCCTCCGCTGGTCAAAGCGGCTTTTGATAAATTAGCGCCCACTGATCTGGTCGTTCTGATTCAATCAACCAGTTTTCGTCTGGATGCCTTCCGGCTGCGTGTTGAACTATTCAAGCTCTCACTGAAGGTAATTGAACATCCGCATCTTGCCCGTATGACCGGAATAGAGGGAATTTATTATCTGGAATCATTGGCCTATGATCCGCTGTATTTTCGCGGCATTGGCAACACACTCAAGCAACGAATTGATCGCGCAAGGTCTGGGGTCGTTGATAGTGATGGCGAACGTCTTGTCTTTGGCGGACCTTTTGAACCGGCGAAGTTGAACGTGGGTGATTACACCGGCATGACCAACATTGGGGGCCAGTTTCCTATCGGCGAAGTTTTTACAGAAGCTCAGGACCTTGAGTCTGTTAACGGGCGTGTCCGCATCTTTGCTTTTGCTGATACCTCTTTTTCGGTCAATAAACCGCATCAACCTATTACGCTGGTGGTGACTCAAGGACGGGTGACAGAAGCACTAGACTCGACGCCTGAATTTGATCAGGTGCTTGCCAATATTCGGGCTGATGAGGGAGATATCTGGCTGCGAGAACTGGGTTTTGGCTTGAACCGAGCTTTTTCTAAAGACCGAATCGTGAGTGATATCGGCACTTATGAACGTGTTTGCGGCATCCATCTGTCATTGGGCGCCAAGCATGGAATATACAAAAAGCCCCAGCTGCGACGTAAAGATACCTGGCACCATGTCGATGTTTTTGCAGTCACGCACCTTGTCTTTCTCGATGATCAAGTGGTGTATAAAAATGATTCCTGGTGTGTTTTAGCATAAAGGAGCAAAGCGAGTCTCCCATGAGCACATCTATATTGCGAGCACCGATCAGCTTTTGAGAAACATTTTAAAACGCGAATTCCGGATAAGGGATTCGCGTTACAAGCATCAAGACTTGACCCTCGGCACCTTACCCTCTATTAACCTATTCTAAACGCAACTTTCATTCTCTCTTGTTCAACCGCTGCCACCCCCAATGCATTAGCCTCATCTCGCCACTTCCGAACAGCACTCTCCACTTCTTCTATAATTTTATCTCCTTGGTCCGGCTTTACTCGAAAATACTCTGCCACCTCCCTGGCAAGATCTAAATCAAGAGAATTATCTGAGTCTGAAATATTTAACTTCAAGCCCGTCGCATGCACAACCGGATTAATATCATATGCCGGAGCAAGCAGCCAACCTTGCGGGCCCAGGAGAAACCCATGATTTCTTAAATGATCATCGACATTGGAAACGCAAATGTAGAAAACAATTCTTCGCCATAATTGTTCAAGATCTTGATTAGGTCTCGCCCCATAGCGGATGAGAAACTCAGCCAACTCCAGATAACTAACTCCGACACTCGCATCCTCTCCATCCATGCGCTGAAGTAAAGTCGAAGCTGAGGTGAACTGGACTCTTCCTCCGGCATCCGTGCGATCAAAACGCTTAGATAAGAAGGTGTGATGATGGCTATTAAATTTCTGCGCGCGAGCTTCAGACATTATAATCCCGGCTTGAATCGCAAGCTTATAAACAACCATTTCCCACGCACCTATATTGTTTTCGTCATTACTACTGGGGAATTTAGCAATCCAGGGATGATTTTTTTCATCGGTGACGCTTGCTTTTGGGCGAGCACCACCAAGCGACCCTCCTGGTGCGATTAACATTTTCAGCCATTTGGAATAAGCAGGGTTGTTTTCGGCATTGTTCTTTTCAAGCTCGAGACTGGCACGCTCGAGCTCCCGAAGAGAAGCCCAAGGAGGTGAAGCATATTGCCAATCATTATCTAAAAACGGCCCCTTTGGGTCGAGGCAGAAACGCAAGGCCCCCATACGGTGCTCGTCATATACACCTAGAAGATAGTCAGATTCAATCAGTTTGCGGGGAGATCGGCCTTCTGTACGAGCAAGCTGGGCTTCTCGGCGATTCA
Source organism: uncultured Coxiellaceae bacterium (assembly GCA_964449835.1). Taxonomy (GTDB): domain Bacteria; phylum Pseudomonadota; class Gammaproteobacteria; order DSM-16500; family DSM-16500; genus JABDGC01. The sequence continues at coordinate 7,715 of CAYVBZ010000030.1, forward strand.
TTAAAAAGCGGCCCCATCGATCTGGGGAAGAATCCAGAAAGATTCCAAAATTTTCTTGGTTCTGTGGCGCATATTGAGGACCACTCAATAACTGCAACGAGGGATCCAATACTGAAGATTGGCCGCTTTTCAACCAAATGCTATCGTAGGAAAATGAAAAAATCTCTTTTCCGCGAGAAACAATGGCAGTTAACATACCCATTAGCATAGGCTCCGGTATACTTTGCCAATGCGCATATACTTCAATTTGACGTTGAGCAGTATTATTCATCTCCTGCTCCTCCCTCCGATTGATCTAATAACTTTTTACCCCGTCGTGGGGCACGTGCTTTCATCGACAACCCAGCATCCTGAAGCTTCCTTCCTAATTCATCATTCTGTGCGATGAAAGCTAAATCCCTTTCAAGACCTAAACAAAACAATACTTTTGCATAAGCACCTAAAGCTACATTGGGATCTCCATGCTCAATAGCTCTTAGGGTATTACGGGTTAACCCAGCACGCTCAGCAACCAGAGCTGCAGAGAACTTGCGGCGTAAGCGAGCCAATCGCAGATTTTCTCCAAGACCTACGAATATGCGTTGCAATGAGGGTAGAGCTATAATTTTGCGCTTTGTCATAATGGTTAATAAAAGAATCAATTTCAACAATAAATGGCACTTATATTTACCATTATATCAATAATTACAACGATAACAAGGCTACAACCTTGCTCATTTCGCATCTTGGGGGTATTTTTTGGGTATATTTTAAAACCGAATTAGAATATGTTATTTTATTCAATACGTTAAACATAAAATTCGGCGTTGCGCAATCAATCAAAGGAGCGAAAATAAAAAGAAGAAAGGAAGAAGGGAAGTGACCTCTGGCCTGTATACTAAGCAGGCATAATTTAATAGGGAGAATTCATCATGTCAATCGCCTCACCAGGGAAGAATGCATTACTGAATGCGTTTCAAAAGCATGTCGATGCGGAGTTGCGCCAGGATTTAAACACAACCTTGGCAACCATGACCTCCAACCCTCACATCAATAATATTCCGACCCTCATCGGCGGCGTGGGCCTGGAAGGCGTTCGCCAATTTTACAGTTCGCTCATCCCGCTTGGGAAATTCTTCCCGCCCGACACTGAAATGGTCCCCATATCGAGAACGATTGATGAACATCAATTGGTGGATGAAATCATTTTTAAATTTACCCATACAACCGAAATTGGTTGGATGCTCCCCAATATTGCACCGACTGGCAAGCGCGTCGAAATTCCCCTGGTTGTCATCGTCGGCGTTTCGAATGGCAAAGTCACCCACGAGCACATCTATTGGGACCAAGCCAGTGTTCTTGTACAAATTGGCCTGCTAAAGCCGGACCTGCTGCCTGTCCATGGCATTCAAACGGCGAAGAAAATGGAAGAAATCCTCGCGGGAAACGGGGAGTCAAGTCTTCCACTCAACAGGTAAAGTTTAACGGTTTTCGCGCGGTTTGAAGTGTAACGGGCACATATCCGTGTAAATCAGATCATTTTTCCATTTATATTGATTCCCAGGGATTAACTAAATCTACCCCGATTTGTTCATAATCTTTTATGTTTCGCGTAACGACAGTCATCCCATGAACTAAAGCTGTTGCTGCAATAATCGCATCTCTATCGGATTTTCTATCAGGCACATGCAATTTTGCGCAGCACTGAGCGACGCTGACATCAAGAGGCAAAATACGGTCTGAAAAAGCTGGAAGCACATGCGTGTCCATCCAGGTCCGGAGAATTGTGCCCTGCGATGGATCTCGGCGTTCAACAGAGAGTATGCCCGTTTCTAGTTCCAAGATTGTAATGACGGACAAAAAAAGACTCGCAGCGGAAACGCTCTGCGCCCACTTCGCGACAGACCTGTCTAAATTTTTTGACTTTGCTTTCCTCAGCTCAGAAATCACATTCGTATCTAGTAAATACATTAATCAAAATCCTCAGAGCGATAAATCTTTTTGTTAAGCGGCGGCACTTCAAATTCGATATCGGCCACATCGGGCATGGCCAATAAATCCAGGATGCTTTCCTTTGTCCTGGTCAGCTTTTGGTAAGCTTCAATAGTCAATAAAACATGCGCAGGATGCCCGCGGTCTGTGATAAAAACTGGACCATTCAAAGCTGCTCGCTTTACCTTACTCACATCTTGATTGAACTCTCTGCTGGTAACCGTTGTAATCGTCATGGCATTTCACCTGAATGATGTAGTTACATTTCTACATTTAGTATAGCATATTGTAGGTACAATTATACCTTTATGGAAGACGAATAATTTCAACAACTTACGTTTCTACCCAAAAGCATAGGCCAGCTTAAAACTTAAGCCCTGTAAGGTCATGTCGTTTGTATGGGTTCCCGTGTTGTCATCGTAAATTTGGAGCTGGTTGAGCCAATCGGTCATTTCGTAGGTCAGGCTCATTGAAAATTTCTTGTAGTCGAAATTCGCACCCACTTTCGCCTGAAAGGAAAGGGCGCCCATGTTTCTGCTGGGGATATTGACCACCCGGGCAGTGGGGTTCGTGGTGACGACATTGTCCTTGATGGTCCAATGCCCCATTAAATAGGAGGTAGCAAAAAAAGCGATTAGGCCCAGTTGGTAATGAGGACGACGCAGAAAGGCCACTTGTGTTTCCAAGCCAAGCTTAGGGCCGACACCCATAAATTTGTTGGTGATGTCTTCTGAGGTAGAAGTGGTCCCCAGGAAACTACTGTTGATCGATTGATTAATGCAGCCGCCCTCCAAGCCGACAAGCGGGCGCAAGCCAAGCCAGTTGCTCGGCTTAAAGCGCTTGCCGAAGTCCCAATCCGCAATATTGTAATGAATGGAATAATTGACCTGGCCCGAATTATAGAAATAGCCATTGCTTGGCTTTGCCAAGGTAGCCCCGACAAAGGAAGAAACGACATTTCCCGTCGCTGAATCCTTCGCATTGGTATAATAGTTCGTGTAGTAGAAATAGCTGTCCCAATTCCCTTCATAGCCAAAGCCAAGACGAAGGCCTGGCCGATAAGGAAAGGAAATCGTTTTATATGTAATGACTTGCTTGGAGGAATTGTTGTTATTCAAATAGGCCCAATCATCCGTCTCCGTAATTTGCCAATACAAAGGCTCGACAAAGAAATTCAAAGAATAGGCCTGTGGCGAAAGGATGAGGCCAATCAACATTAAACTCCGACAGATATACCGCATGTTCCACCTTGTAAGGTCAAGTCACCGCGCACAGGAAGCAGCTGAAAAGTTGGGATCCTGAGCTGATTAGTCCAATATTGCATTTCATATCCAAGCTTTGCCTTCACCTCCACCTTGCCATGATGGATCCATTCAAGCCCTAGAAAATAATCAAAGGTCAAGGTGCCTAAGCTGGTGTGATTTTGATAGGTGGTGATGGTTTTGGGTTGCACCAAGCCACCCACTGCATAGGGGCGAGTATAGATATCTTCGATATTCCAAGTTCCCCACATAAAGGCCGTGGAAAAATTCCCAACCAAGTTAAGCTCTTTAAGGAAATTCCATCGGCCCGAGATCCCCAAAGTCGGCCCAAGACCAAAATATTGATGCAGCACATTTTCATGGGCAACATAAACCAAAGCATTCCACGAGGAGGTCAGGTTTTGATTGATCATGGCCCCCTTGAGACCCAGACTGGGACTAAAGGTCAAGGAGCTCGTTGGCTTAAAGCTATGACTGGCTTCGAGATCCAGCGTATTCATATAAATTGTCCAATTGAGCTCCGACGCAAAGAAGAAATTTTGACTCAGGAAACCACTGAAAAACTCCGGAATCAGCACTTGGTCCGGGGTGGTAATGTCCATCGTTTGATTGGCCGGCATATAGGTCCAATACAGCTTAAGGTCCCAAAGCAGGTCCTGCTGATAGGAAAGACCAGCACGAAATCCCTTGCTATAGCCAAAATTGATATTAGGTGGATTTAAGACAGCGGGATTCACGAATAGTGTGCTTCCATTCGCCCAAAAGGTCGTCGACTCTTCGGAAGCCTGCCAGACCAGCCAATCGCCAAAGACAGAGAGTCCTTCCGCCCCCCCTTTCAAGGGCAAGACGCTCATCATTAGCAACACTATTATTTTCAGTATCGTTTTCATTTCAATCTTATTTAAAAGTGAATACAAAGCTCAAATATGCCACCCTGCAACGACATTAAATTATTGACCCTTCCTTGGTTGTAGGTATAAAACTGGAGTTGGCTCAACCAAACTTGGGCCTCATAGCCGAGACGCAGGCTTAAATCTGTTTTTTTAACCTGGGTCCCCCATTGAAGACCGACTTGTCCCCTTGCCATGGTAGAAGCGCCTATGAGATCACTGTGATTCACCGTGACAGACATCGGCTGGTTATTCGAATAGTGATCGGCAAAACTCCAATGCCCCCAGAGGAGCCCTCCCGAAAGATCACCATATAACTCCAAAAAGCTGGGCTTGCCTTGATAAAGCGGCCAAGTGGATTTCAAACCTAAAACAGGCCCAAGGCCCCAATAATTGTTCTGTAAATTTTCAGAGGCCTTCGTAAAAGTCGCCACATTCACTGGATTTTGCCAACTGGTATACATACTTTGATTGATGAGAGCGGCTTTAAGACCCAAGTAAGGGCGAAGGATTAAGAACTTGTCCATTTTGAAGCTGCGGCCCAGCTCCAAATCTAGCGTATTAAAGATCAGTTTCCATTGTATCGCTCCCAAGCCATAATAAGGAGCTTTTGAAATCGAGCCGCCATCGGTGTTATTGACGAAAAAATTTCCCACATAATCGGAATAGACGTTGCTATTTTCTTGGTCCACGCCTCTGGTTTTGTAACTGGTGAAGTAAAAAAGCGCGTCCCAGAAATTCTGGGGCTTTTGATACCCCAAGCCAATTCGGTAACCTGTATTATATTTAAATGGAACGCTATTTAAGGTGGCGGACTCAAAATAAGTATCTGAGGTAATGACTTGAGACCAGTTATCGGAGCTGCTCACACTGGCCTTCCACAGCAGTAAATCCATGAAGGCAAAACGATCGCCTTCCTTCACTTGAAATCCTTGAAAGGCAAAACTCGGGCCCACAAAAGCGATCAGCAAAAGAAAAAGTAGCTTCTTCAAATTTCAACTCCATGAAAGCAGTCATATTATTGAAGCAAGCAAAGGGGGTCAAGACTTTTTCTAAGGCGTTAAGATTAGCAGGTACATGAAAACTCTATTCAACAATCTTCCACTCTCCCTTTATTTTGCAAAATTTATACTGCGTCTTGCTGGTGAGGCGCTTTGCACTATTAAATATCTCTAAATTTCGGCAAGTGCCCTTCGTCTGCGAAGGAAGAGCGTAGCCAAAGGCATCGGTCGCGGGGTTACGCCACTGGATTTTTTGCCCGTCCTTCGCACTGGTTAAGGCCTTATAAACAGCAGCATTGGCCATGTCGCTGTCTTGCTGGGTAAAATAATAGAGAGGCGTATTACGAAAAAAATTCATATAGAAAGCATGGCCCGGGAACACAAGCAGCAAGCTTGTTAATAGACTGAGGGTAAAAACTTTTAAAGTCTTCGCGAATTCCATATCCACCTCGAAAATGGTATCTTATTTAAAATTTTACCACATTATATTTTACATGGTAAAAATATAGTTATGGATAGAAAAACAAAAGGGACCGCCGCCGGCATTTTCATGCTTGCCTTTTTGGCTCGTCTATTGCCTGTTTTTGTTTTCCCCTCCATTCACCATCCAGACGAAATTTTTCAAACGCTTGAACCTGCGCATCGTTTAATTTATGGCTATGGCATTGTCAGCTGGGAATGGATTTATGGTTCGCGTTCCTGGCTTGTCTCTGGAATCTTGGCCGGCATCATGAAGATCTCAGGACTTTTGGGAAACGGCCCCAGCAGCTATCTCTCCCTCATTGGCATTCTGCTCGCCGCCTTAAGTGCAACTACTGCGCTCTGTGCTTTTTTCTGGGGAAACAAGCAATATGGCTTGGGCGGCGGCATTTTGTCCGGGATTTTTCTGGCAATCTGGATTGACGCTGTCTACTTTGGACCACGCACGCTGACAGACGCCATTTCTGCGCATCTACTCGTCATCGGCTTGTATTTGCTAAGCGTCAATCCCCTTAAAAAAAATGCTTATCGTTTCATTTTTGCTGGCTTTCTTTTGGTGATTTCAATGCTGCTGCGTATTCAACTCACGCCGGCTATACTTTTTATCTTAGGATGGTTTTGGTTCAGCACGCCCTCATCAAAACAGAAGAGACCAGCCCTTTTCCTGGGCTGCCTTGTCGCGCTCATTTTCTATGGTGCGCTTGATGCCTTCACTTGGGATTATCCCTTTGAGTCCGTCTGGCGAAACTTAAAAATTAATTTGCAATTAGGGGCCAGCCATTATTTCGGCCTGCAACCTTGGTTTTATTATTTTGATTTACTTTTTTTGTTTTGGAAGGAAACTTTTCTTTTCTTGCTCTTGCTTGCTTGGCTCAGTCTACGCGACTTTCCACAAATTTTACTTGGCGCAGCCCTCATTCTTTTTCCGCTTAGCTTTATCGCTCATAAAGAATGGCGCTTTCTTTATCCAGCTGTTTTACTTTTTATACTTTCTGCCAGTTTAGGTCTAGCGAGGCTTCAAAATTTGCTCACTAAACAGTGGATAGAACGTGGTTTCACGGCCGCCATTGTACAAGGCGGGACCTGCTTAGCGCTGTTTTTGGTTATGTTGCTTTTATCGCTTTACTTAGTAACCTCACCCAGTTACCAGAGTTTATGGACTGAATCTGCGGACCAATTACGCGCCTCAAGAACCGTGGCTAAATTGAAGGGGGTTTGTGGTATCGCGCTAGAAGTCCCTCCCTTAGGCACGGGCGGCTATTCATTTATGCATCAAAACGTGCCGCTGTATTGGGCTAACATTCAAAGCTTGCGGATAAACACCAAGAAGGCCCAGGCCTTCAATACAGTCATTAGCATAGACACACTTCCCTGGCCCGTGCCTGGTTACCGCAAAATTGCTTGTTTTAACCAGGTGTGCGTGCAGCAACGACCTGGCCGTTGCAAAGGCAGCCTGCCGGCGCCTCAATATCATACACCACCGATGTTGAAAATGGTTTCTCAGGTCCGGCATCGAGCAAGACTGTTTAATCCTGCTTAGGTCCTTCTATTTATACTCAGCATTGATTGTGCCATTATACCAATAGATCATTTATCTTGAGTTAAAAAACTTATACATGAAATTAATTGAGCGAATCAAAAAATATTTCTCTTCCTCCGAAGAAGACTTCCGCTTGCAAGCCGCGCTCTATTTTTGCGGGCATCGCAACAGAAAGCGGCTTTATTTAAAATTTCTGCGGCAGAAAAAATACACGCTGCGGCCGCTCATCTACTTTGGTCGAAAACTCATGAGACGTTACCGTCTGCATCCTCATTTTTTCGGAAACAATACGCTGCTGGACACTGCGCGTCATTTAACATTTTATGCCCTGGGTTTATACTGTCAGCGTTCTGACCGCCAAATTTTGGAGCGCCCCTTAAGTGAGGCAGACCTGCTAAAAGTATTTGCTGTCTTCGAAAAAAGAATCGCCGAAAGAATTCCAGTAGAATACATCACAGAAGAGGCCGAGTATCTTGGCCAATCTTTTTACGTTAATCGCCACGTTCTTGTCCCCCGCTCTTTAATGAACACACGATTTCAAGATTTTCTCTCAGAAATGCGCTGGGAAAATAAGCGCGTTCTGGACTTATGCACCGGCTCAGGGTGCATTGGCATCAGTTTGGCCTTGCTCAACCCTGACATTCAAGTGGATCTCGCAGATATTTCAAACGAAGCCCTCCAGGTGGCTGCGGTTAATATTCAAAAGTACGGGCTAGAAAATCGGGTACGTTGCATTCAAGGCGATCTTTTTCAAAATATTCAGCAACGTTATGATTTAATTATCAGCAATCCACCTTATGTTGCAAAAAAGCATTATCGTCGCGGCCCACTTGAATTTAAAAATGAACCACGCTTAGCACTCGAAGCGGGAAGAGATGGACTTGATTTGGTCAAACGCATTTTAGAAGAAGCCAAAGACTTTCTGAATCTTTCCGGAAAATTAATTGTTGAAGTGGGCTTCCCAAGCGCCAAAAAATTAAAACGACACTATTGCAAGCTCCCTTTAAAATGGTATACCTATCGAAAGCCAAACGGCAAAACCGCTTTCTTGGCCATGGACTGCGTCTTTGAATGCTTAGCCAAGGACATGCAGGCAACAAAAATTATTTGAGTTTAAAAAATGACAAATTTTCTTCCACATTTTCCTTTGCATTTAAATTCGCTGACGATCTTCGGTCTCACCTTGTTATTGGGCATCATCGGTGGCCAGATCGCAAAAAAAATTCCCGTCATCCCGCAAATTTCAGGCTATATCTTTATGGGGTTTTTAGTCGGCCCCGGCGGTTTCAATTTGGTCAATCATGCCGTCTTAAATCTTTCGCATTTATTTGTGGATATCTCACTCAGTCTGATTTTCTTTGATCTTGGCAGACAGTTAGACTTTACGTGGTTGCGCCATGACCCAGGCTTGGTTTTCATTTCCCTCATGGAATCGGCTTTGACCTTCCTCTTGACCTTTGGCCTCTTGCATTTATTTGTCAACTTATCTCACCTTCAAGCGGCGCTCGCGGCCGCGATCGCCATTGCTACCTCGCCTGCTGTTGTAATGATGGTAGCCAACGATTTATCAGCGGAAGGCCCTGTCACGCGCCGCGCCTTGATTTTGACCAGCATGAATAATTTATCCGCTTTGCTCATTTTCACGGTCCTCTTGCCTTTTTCCCAGCAAACTCAGGTTTCACTCTTTAGTCAAGTCACTTATACTCTTTTGGGTTCATTCACGCTCGGCATGTTGCTCTTTCTCTTGACCAAGCTCATCGCGTTTTTCATTGGCAAACAAAAAGAAAATCAATTCGTGCTGTTTGTGGGCGCCGTCGTCCTCACCATTGGGCTGGCCTATTCCTTAAAGCTCTCGACCATGCTGGCTTTATTCACTCTCGGCGTTGCCGCACGCAATCTCGATTGGGGCCACCATTTAATGGAAATCGATTTTGGCTGGCTGGCGCGTTTATTTTTCATCTTGCTTTTTGTGATCATCGGTTCCCATCTACAATTACAAGGTTTATGGCTCGCGCCTGGTATCGTGCTTGCCTTTCTTCTCGTCCGCGTCTTGGCGAAATCCGCAAGTGTCTTCCTTTTTTCCCGGAAATGCCGCCTGACCTTTCGTCAAGCTTCTGCCTTAAGCATCACGCTCTTCCCGATGGCAGGTTTAGCGATCGGCATGTCAAACCTGCTCATCATCTTCAATCCTGAGCTCGGCAATTCCTTGGTGTCGATCATCACCGCCGCGGTCGCTATTCTAAACATCGTTGGGCCGATTTTAACGCAATATGCTTTTATGATGACGGACGAAGCGCTCACGAGCGCTGAACCCGCCTAAGGACCTTTATGAAAACAACTCTCCCTTTTAAAGGAAGCAGCGCCCTCAGCATGGGGGTTGAATTAGAACTGCAACTGATTAATCTGCATCACTTTGACCTTGCTGTTGAAGCAGAGGATTACTTAAGGCGCTTATCGACTATTTCACAGCTGAAAGGCGTCAAGCCTGAAATTACGCAATCGATGATTGAAATTAACTCTTCGATTCACACTTCCTATGACTCCTTGCTGCAAGAATTGACTGAGATGCAAATACTGATGACCGAAGAAGCACGCAAAACGCATATCGGCATTTGCGGCGGCGGCACCCACCCTTTCCAAAAATGGAAGCAAAGGCGCATCTTTCAAACAGAGCGTTTTGCCAGCCTCTCAGAGCAATACGGTTATCTCGCCAAGCAATTTACGGTTTTTGGCCAACACATTCATATTGGCTGCACTTCAGGAGACGATGCAATTTACCTCTGTCATGCCATGGCCCGCTTTCTTCCTCAATTTATCGCACTCTCTGCTTCTTCGCCTTTTAATCAAGGCATTGACACTGCCTTTGATTGTTCACGACTCGCGGTGATTAGCGCCTTTCCCTTAAGCGGTACGCCGCCATGGCTGCATCACTGGGCAGAGTTTGAAGAGTATTGCGACAAACTACTGCGACTAGACATCATCAAAAGCGTCAAGGACTTTTATTGGGACATTCGGCCTAAACCGGAGTTTGGAACGGTTGAGCTGCGTATTTGCGACACGCCTTTGACCATGAAACAAGCGGCGGCCCTCGCAGCTTACATGCGTATCTTGGCCCACTATTTATTGGAAACTCGCAAACCTTTGTCCCGCGATATTTATTTAGTTTATCTAATCAATCGCTTCCGCGCCTCGCGTTATGGCTATGAAGCAACCTTGATCGATCCCAGCACGCAGCAGCATATTCCCTTGGCCGATGATATTTTACAAACCTGTGATTTACTCAAACCCCACGCACAAGCTTTGAATTGCTTAGAAGCGCTTGAACTGGTGCGCGAGAATACAATCAAACGAAAGAATGGAGCATCTTGGTTGAGAACGCGATATGCCAAATTATCCTCGCTGACCGACACTGTTCGAACACAAACACAGTTATGGATGGGTGAGCTGGAATAATAGCAAGACTTGCCAGTTTTTAGGCTTTTCTTTATGCTAAACACTTTTTGGAAAAGACCTATGGACCATAAAATCAAAACCCAAACAGAAATTGCCGCACTGGCTGCTCAAGCAAAACAAGCTGGAAAAATCGTCGTCACCACCAACGGCAGCTTTGATATTCTCCATTACGCTCATGCCCATCTTTTGCAAAAAGCAAAACAAGAAGGTGATCTACTGATCGTTCTGCTGAATAGCGACGCTTCCATCAAAAGAAACAAAGGCGCCTTGCGGCCCATTATTTCCGAAAACGAAAGAGCGCTGATGTTAGCCGCCTTAGAGTCCGTCGATTATGTCGTGCTTTTTGAAGAAGACGATCCCTTGGCCCTACTCAAAAAAATTCAACCCCAGGTCCATGTCAAAGGCGGCAGCTTTATTCCTGAGAGAATCAAAGAAGAACAAGCCACTTTGAGCCAATGGCAGGGGAAATTCAAAAACTTTGAACTTGAGGATGGCTTTTCAACAAGTAACATCATTAATAAAGTCCTAGAAAGACATGAAAAAGTCTAAGTGATTTTCTAGAGGGCCTGCGGCAAGCCGCGGGGTAAATTCTTTAATTAATCAAGACTTGCTTGTCGAGCGAAAGGCGTTATTATAAAGGGACTATTTTCTAAGGTCATCCTATGTTAATTCAACCTAAAATTCGCGGATTTATTTGCACCACAGCGCATCCTGTCGGCTGTCAGCAGGCGGTTTTACAACAAATCAATTATATTAAAAAACAAAAGCCCTTTGACGGCCCTAAAAATGTTCTCGTCATCGGCGCTTCCACAGGTTATGGCTTGGCCAGCCGCATCGCAGTGACTTACGGCGCAAATGCCAAAACCATCGGCGTTTTCTTTGAAAAGGAGGCGGACGAAAAGCGCACCGCTTCACCCGGCTGGTATAACAGTGCGGCCTTTGAAACCTTGGCGCGCGCGGACGGGCATTACGCAAAAAGCATCAACGGCGATGCCTTCTCCCAAGAGATCAAACAACGCAGCGCCGAGCTCATCCGACGTGATCTAAAACAGGTTGATCTAGTCATCTACAGCCTGGCCTCCCCGCGTCGCGTTCATCCGCTTACCAAGCAAATGTTTTCCTCTGTCTTAAAGCCAATCGGTCAACCCTTCAAAGGTAAGACCGTCGATGCCTTCCGCGGCGAAGTCAAAGAGGTTGTCTTAGAGCCTGCGAATGAAGATGAAATTTTAAATACCACCGCTGTCATGGGCGGCGACGATTGGGAAATGTGGATTGAATTTTTGATGAAGGAAAATTTATTGGCAAAAGGCGCAAGCACCCTAGCCTACTCTTATATTGGCCCTGAATTGACCCATGCTATCTATAAAAATGGCACCATTGGCCAGGCCAAAGAACATTTGTTTCAGACTGCAAAAAAGCTGGACAAGAAATTACAGTCTCTCGGAGGACAGGCCTTGATTTCCGTCAACAAGGCAGTGGTCACCCAAGCCAGCGCCGCTATTCCCGTCGTCCCACTTTATATTTCTCTGCTTTTTAAACTGATGAAGGCAAAAGGGACACATGAAGGTTGCATTGAACAGGCCTACCGGCTTTTTCACAATTTTCTTTATTCCCCGCAAGGCTGCCCTAAAGATCCGCAAGGACAAATCCGTTTGGATGATCTTGAAATGCAAGCGGAGATTCAAAATAAAATCGCGGAGTTGTGGCCGAAAATCACCTCTGAGAATGTGGAGTCCTTGGCGGACCTTCAAGGATATCGGGATGATTTTTACAGGCTGTTTGGGTTTAATATGCCTGGGGTGGATTATGACCAGGAAGTGAATCCAGACGTAAAAATCGAGGCTTAACTACATACCCCTTTCCTCCACGAAGTGGAGGAAAGGGAGGGTTAGTCTCTCTTCTAGGAAATCACCGTCACATAAACCTTCCCATCATGGTCTTCCGTTGACTCTCCCAAAGTATTCACCACGTTTCCCAAACTTGAATAATAAGTAGCATACCCTGCTTGAATAAACGCAGTCGCCAAATTATTTCTCGCATTCGCGAATGACACAAAGTGATGTCCATAATTTTCATAATATTCACAATTCGCGTTTTGTTGGTTCTTCTCGGCGACTTTCTTGTCCAGTGCTTCAAGCGAAAGCTGCGCCAAAGCCGACTCGTAACCGGACTCTTCCGAAACAGAAGCAATATAAACAGAGACAGGGTCATTATTAATGCGAAGACGATAAGGTCCAAAAATTCTAAAATGGTCATTTTGATAACGAAAATCACGGTTGGAATACGTCAGCGCTTGTCCTGCCGGCGTCACCAATTGATTCAGTAACTGGTCGCCGATATAGGCAGAATAACCTGTACTGTGGTTTTTTCCGAAAGTGCCGGAAAAACCTGCTTTCTGCAAGGCGGAATTCAGCAAGTCGCTCGCTTCTTTTTGCTTATTCTCATAAACGACAAAGACATAATTAATCGGTTCGATAATATACTGTCCGCGCGTATTGGTAAGGCTGACCCAATGCGCAGGAACCAGCGTTTTTTTGCGCTGCGACAACTTGGCTGCGGCCTCCGATAGGTGATAGGCCGGCTGTGAGTCATAATTCAGGACCGTCATCCATTTGCCGATCTTAGGAAGAAACTCCGTCTGAGGATAGGGAGAAATAATATAAAGCGCCTTGGGATTTAAAGGATTTAACTGAGTATAACTCGGAATGGTCGGTTTCACCGGAAAAGCTTGCGCATCCGCTGAAATTGTAAACCGTTGAGATTCAGGTTCAACAGCATAGCTTCTTGTCCTGACTTTATAAACATTCTCTGGTGGAATGGCTGCAGAAGCCATACAAGAGAAAAAAAATATAAAACAGCCTTTGGAAATTTTCCTCATTTTCATATCCCCTCCGCTTTGACTGCAGACTTTTGTATATATAATTTTAGCACAGCCTTAAAAATTAGAAATGCCGTCGAATTGGTCAATTTTCGAGCTCCTTGAATTGACTTTAAGCAACGAATACCAGATAGTGAGTCACGCTTCCTCAAAGAAGGAATTATCATGAAACAAGCCGATCAAATCATTCATGCCCGCTGGATTATTCCCTGTGAAACCAATCAAGTCTTGGAAAATCATGCCCTGGTCATTGAAAAAGATAAAATCTTAGACCTCCTTCCCAGCGCTGAAGCTGAAAAAAATTATTCCGCGCCGCTTGTGGAACGGTTTTCCACCCACGTACTAACACCTGGTTTTATTAATACCCATACCCACATCGGCATGAATCTTTTCCGAGGTCTCGCCGATGATCTCGCCTTGATGGATTGGCTGGACCATCATATTTGGCCAGCCGAGCGGGCTTTCGTCTCGCAGGAGCTGGTCTACGACGCCTCAAGACTAGCCGCAGCCGAAATGGTCCGTAGTGGCACCACCTGTTTTAATGAAATGTATTTTTTTCTCCCCGCCACCGCAATCGCTGCAGATGAAGCGGGGATCCGAGGTCAAGTCGGCATCACCGTCATCGACTTTCCGACCGCCTGGGCCAAAAACGTCGATGACTATCTCGAGAAGGGTTTAAACTTTTACGAAGAATATAAGGGCCACCCGCGCATCGGTTGCACCTTAGCGCCCCATGCGATCTATACTGTGGCCGAAAACACCTTAAGCAAGATTCGCGATCTTGCGGAAAAATATCGCTTAAAAATAAACATGCATGTCCAAGAGACCGCTCAAGAAGTGAAACAATCACTCGCGCAAACACAGAAAAGACCCTTGAAGCGGCTACACGATCTGGGTTTGGTCACGCCGGATTTAATCGCCATTCACATGACCCAAATTAATGAAGAAGACCTGGCTATCTTAGAGCAAGGGAAACCGCAAATTGTGCATTGCCCAGAGTCCAACATGAAATTAGCCAGCGGCAGTTCGCCTGTGACCACTTTCCGCAAAAAGGGCCTCAATGTCGCGCTGGGCACGGATGGTGTGGCCAGTAATAACGATCTGGACATGATCAGTGAAATGCGCGCAGCCACGCTGCTCGCTAAGTTAAGCACCGAGGACCCGCAAGCGCTGCCAGCGGCTGAAGTGCTGCAAATGGCGACTTTGAACGGCGCTAAAGCTTTAGGGCTCGATAAAATCACGGGTTCACTGCGCATTGGAAAAGCGGCAGATTTCATTACTTTGGACCTTCATGCAATTGAGACCCAGCCCCTTTATCATCCCTGCTCGCAAATTGTTTATGCCGCCTCGCGTAATCAGGTAAGTGATGTGTGGGTTGCTGGCAAGCGACTGATGAAAAACCGGGAGCTACTCACGCTGGATGAAAAGGCTTTACTCAAAAAAGCGGGGGAGTGGCAGAAAAAAATTGGGGTCAATAAATAGCGGGGCGATAGTGCTCGGATAGAGCAAAGGGTCAGAGTTGGGAGGTAAGCGGTTTCATTACCTTTTCAATCTCTTCTACAAGCTCACGCATAGACTCAACCGCCCCCTTGACCACCACGGCTTGCACTAAAGGGCCCAATCTCTTCCTTTCAGAAGGAGTCAAATCAAATGCAGTCCAAATAATAACTGGAATCGGCCTCACTTTCTTCTGTTTGGCAAGCCGCCTCAAAATTTCAAATCCATTAATGACAGGCATAAATAAATCCAGCACAATCAAATCCGGAGACTGCTCGAATATCGCCGCTAAACCTTGTTCGGGATCAGAGTAAAAGCTTAAATTATAATTTTTTTCATGGATTGTTTTTTGAAGCAGCTTTAAAGACAAAATATCATTGTCCATCACAAGAAGGACCGGCCTTCTTTTTGTATTAAGCGGGCTTTGCTCTCGCACGCGAACTGCGTACGGTTTTTCATAGCTGATTTGCTGCAACCCCCTCCTCGTTGCCTGATACTCAATAGGCAAAATGACATAAAAAATACTGCCCTTGCCAAAGCTGCTAAAAACGCCGACACTGCCGCCCTGCGCTTCGACAATTTGCTTCGTTAAAGCAAGCCCGAGCCCAGTCCCGCCATATTTTCGCGAAGAACCGGATTCCAGTTGGGTAAAGGATTTAAACAATTTCTTGATATTTTCAGGCCGAATACCGATACCATTGTCCTCCACTTCCAAACGAAAATAATCAGAACGATCACGCTTCACTCGAACTTCAACTGACCCAAACTCCGGCGTGAACTTATGGGCGTTTGAAAGCAAATTATACATGACTTGCGTGAGGCGGGCCGGATCCAGATAGACCGTGCCTAACTTCGGCTCAAAGTCCGCAACTAAGTTAATTCGCTTCTTTTTATAAAGCATTTCCACATTGGCAAGCACTTCACGGCCGAGCCCCTCCAAATTAACCGGTTGAGGATTAAAGGCCATTTTCCCTGATTCCACTTTCGCTAAATCCAAAAGGTCACTGATAATTTCCAACAAAAGCTTGGAACTGTTGATAATGTCCTCCAAACTTTCCCTTTGCTTTTTATTCAAGGGGCCCAAACTTTGGTCATAGAGCAATTCGGAGAACCCGATAATCGCATTCAAAGGCGTGCGCAATTCATGCGACATACTGGCAAGAAATTCGTTTTTCAAGCGGTTAACTTCTTGAATCTCCTTGTTTTGATTTTCCAAGGCTTGGTTGATTTGAAGCTGTTCCTGCAAAAAAGAGTCCCTTTTTCGATGAATCACACGCCCAAGAAGAAAGCCGCCTAAAAGGAAAAATAAAACCGCAATCAAGAAATAAGACAATAAAACCAAGGCAATAGAATAGAAATTGAGGTAGG
Source organism: uncultured Coxiellaceae bacterium (assembly GCA_964449835.1). Classification (GTDB taxonomy): domain Bacteria; phylum Pseudomonadota; class Gammaproteobacteria; order DSM-16500; family DSM-16500; genus JABDGC01. The sequence continues at coordinate 24,055 of CAYVBZ010000030.1, forward strand.
AATTCCAGGAAAGAGCGGTCAGCATTGGCCCTCCACATATCTATAATTTTAACATTTCCCGCTAGTCTGAGATATATAAACCAGGTATAATCCCTGGCCAACTTTAAACCACTTTCACTCACCCGAGGAGAACTTATGATGTCCGTTGAAAGAACCTTATCCATCATCAAGCCCGATGCCGTGGCCAAAAACCTAATTGGGGAAATCAACCGCCGTTTTGAGAAAACCGGCTTGCGAATCGCCGCCGCGAAGATGCTGCACCTCAGCAAAAATCAAGCCGAAGCTTTTTACAGTGTTCACAAAGAGCGCCCTTTTTTCCCGGCCTTGGTCAGTTTTATGAGTTCGGGCCCTGTTTTAGTGCAGGTCTTAGAAGGTGACAATGCCATTGCTTTAAACCGTCAAATCATGGGCGCCACCAATCCTAAAGATGCCGTGGCCGGCACTATTCGAGCTGATTTTGCGGACTCTATTGACCACAATGCCGTCCACGGCTCAGATGGTCCTGACACTGCAAAACAAGAAATTTCATTTTTCTTCAAGCCTGAAGAAATTTTTACTCCCGTTAATATCAAAGATCTTCCTTAATGACTGAGGCCCTCTCCAACTTCAAAAAAATCAATCTCCTCGGCTGTGATTTGCCGGCGCTTGAAAAGATTTTTGTGGAGCTTGGAGAGAAACCCTTTCGTGCGCGCCAAGTTTTAAAATGGGTGCATCAACAAGGCTTGACCGACTTTCAAGCCATGACTAACCTCAGCAAAAACTTACGCGATCAACTCGCAGCACGTACTGAGCTTCCAGTTCCAGAAGTGGCCTACCATCATAAAGCAATGGACGGAACTCAAAAATGGCTGCTCCGTCTCGAAGATGGAAATTGCATCGAAACGGTTTTCATTCCAGAACGCAAGCGCGGCACCTTATGTATTTCCTCGCAGGTCGGCTGCATTCTTAACTGTGACTTTTGCTCAACAGGCAAGCAAGGCTTTAGCCGCAATCTCAGCACCGCCGAAATCATCAGTCAACTCTGGTTCGCAGTCAAACAATTGGCGCCAGAAGAACGGGTGACCAATGTGGTCATGATGGGCATGGGTGAACCCTTGCTCAATTTTGACAACCTTGTTCCTGCCTTAAGGTTGATGTTGGACGATCATGCCTATGGACTTTCCAAACACCGCGTCACAGTGAGCACAGCGGGTGTCGTGCCCCTGATTTATCAATTACGAGAAGCGACCGATGTTGCTTTAGCAGTCTCTTTGCATGCGCCTAATGACGATTTGCGCAATAAAATTGTTCCTTTAAATAAGAAATATCCACTCGCTGAATTAATGAAAGCCTGTCAAGCTTATTTTAAAAATGACAAACGCCGGTCTGTCACTATGGAATATGTCATGCTGGATGGCGTCAATGATACACCGGAACATGCAAAACAATTGGTCCGCTTGTTAGGAGGCATCAAAGCGAAGGTGAATCTTATTCCTTTTAATCCTTTTCCTTATACGGCTTATAAGCGATCTACGCCTGAGGCAATTGCTGGGTTTCAGAAATTGTTATTGGACAGTGGGTTGAATACGACTGTTCGGAAAACCCGGGGGGATGATATTGACGCTGCTTGTGGTCAATTGGTCGGAAAAGTGCAGGACCGGACGAGACGGCAGGAACGATATTTGAGAAAAGCAGCGGAAGCCCAACAAAACCCGTAAACGCAGTAGGGCTGTTTCTATTGCATTTTACCCCCGCCTCACGTACTATAACCCCCCTTACAACCTCCTTGCCTCGTCCAATAGGGGACGCGGCTATAACCCATAGGGAGTTCATCATGAACGAACAAAGACATTACGAAGTTGTTTTTTTAGTACATCCTGATCAAAGCGAGCAAGTGCCCGCCATGATCGAACGCTACAGCAATATCGTCACCCAGCGCAAAGGCAAAATTCATCGCCTAGAAGATTGGGGACGCCGTCAGTTAGCTTATCCTATTAACAAAGTTTCTAAAGCCCACTATGTTCTAATGAACATGGCCTGTGACAACGACGCTTTGAAGGAAATGAAAGACGCCTTTCGTTACAACGATGCCGTCATCCGCAGCCTAATTTTGCGCGTCAAGCGCCCCGTTTCAGAGCCTTCCGCGCTCTTGAAAGAAAAAGAGAACCGGGCCGAAGAAACGCGTGAAGGTTCTTCAGAAGGAGGCGGTTTTTCATCTCACAGCCGAAACAGGCACCACTCGGATGAAGCAAGGTCCAGCAAAAAAGAAGTCCTGGAAACAACTGACAAAGCCTAGGCGTTTGAATATTAAGAGGAATCAATCATGGCAACCCAATTTCGTCGTAAAAAATATTGCTACTTTACAGCAAACAAAATCAAAGAAATCGATTATAAAGACGTTTATTTATTAAAGCGCTTCATCACAGAAAGCGGCAAGATTGTACCCAGCCGTATTACAGGGACCAAAGCTAAATACCAACGCCAATTAACGAAAGCAGTTAAATTGGCACGCTTCTTAGCTTTGCTGCCTTTCTGTGACAAACATTAATTCAGCGAACCAACCTTATGTCAGCGTCGCTACGTTCCTTTACTGACTTTCTTTTCTTTAGCCGTTTACGGGTCATCGGCGTAGCGTTCGCAGTTTCTTTTATTCCGCTAATTGGTCCGACCTTTAGCATTATTCTGGTGGCCCTTGCGACCTTAAGACAAGATGACTTAGAAGGCTTTTGGGTTTTACTGGCTGCAACGCTGCCTTGCTTTGTGCAATTGCCTTTTCTCCCTACTCCA
>CAYVBZ010000031.1:0-26310 GCA_964449835.1 uncultured Coxiellaceae bacterium
AAAGTCCTGGCATAACGGGCGGTGTTTAAGGTTTGAATGGTCGGGCCGATCAAGGGAAGACGAAGCAGGAAGCGATGAAAGCGCTCGCGAAATGCTGGCTTTTTATTTAAAGCTCTGCGGAAACCATAAAAACCGAGAATGCCGAGAACCAAGAGAAAAATCCCCCAGCTTCGAATATGATCGCTGGTCGAAATCAAAATGCGGGTCAGAAAGGGCAGGACTTGGTTCATGTGGCTGTAAACGCTCACCATTTTGGGAACCACATACTCTAACAAGAAAATAATGATGCCCACTGAAACAAAAACTAAGGCCAAGGGATAAATCAAGGCATGAATGATTTTTTGTTTAAGCTTGAATTGCTGATCGGTGTAATCTGCTAAACGCGACAAAACCGGTGCCAGCGTCCCGGATTTTTCGCCGGAAGCCACAATGCTGCAATACAGAGCAGAAAAGGACCGCGGATGCTCGCGCATGGCTGAGGCCAGCGAATGTCCCTCCAGCACTTTACTCTTGACCGAAAGCAGAATACTTTTGGCTTGCGGGTTGCTGTTTTGTTCGCAGACGGCACTTAAGACCTCCGCAATCGGGAGGCCCGCATTAAATAAAGTGGCTAATTGCCGTGTAATGAGCGTTAGCTCTTTGTTTGACAAAGCGCGGCGCGACAAGAAATTTTTGAATGAGAAGCTGTCCCAGGAAAAGGAAGCAGCGTTTTTGGAAAGGAAAACGCCTTTCTTATTTTCATAAGCGCTGACTTCCGTAGGAATAAGATTTTTGTCGCGTAAGGCTTGCCTGGCTGCTTTGGCGCTTTCGGCTTCGAGCAATCCTTTTTGCAATTTTCCCTTCGTGTCGATGGCGAGATAGTGGAAGGTGGTCATGGTCAACCCTCACTCGCAACGCGCAGCACTTCTTCAATCGCGGTTTGTCCAGCCAGCACACGGCGGAAACCGTCTTGCTGCAGGCTGGGAAAAAATGCACGGGTATATTTTTTTAGCGCTGTCTCAGGCTGACGGTCGTGAATCATGACGCGTAATTTTTCGTCGACTTGAATAAACTCGTAAATACCACTGCGACCGGAATAACCGGTGTTTTTGCAGTGCTCACAGCCTTGGGCGCGATAAAGAAATGGCGGGTTTTTCTCGCTCACTTGCAGCAACTGACATTCGTTGACGCTCGCCGGGTATTTTTCCTTGCAAGTGGAACATAAGAGCCGCACTAAGCGTTGAGCAACCACACCGATCAGACTCGAGGCCAGTAGGAAAGGCTCAATTCCCATATCATCCAAACGCGTAATGGTGCCGAGAGCGCTGTTGGTATGCAGTGTCGAAAGCACCAAATGCCCGGTCAAGGAAGCTTGAATTGAAATTTGCGCCGTTTCCAAATCGCGAATTTCACCGACCATGACCACATCAGGATCTTGGCGCAAAATAGCACGCAGGCCTTTGGCGAAAGTCATATTCACTTTGTAATTCACCGGTGTTTGTCCAATACCTTGCAGATCATATTCAATAGGATCTTCTACCGTCAAAATATTGCGTTTGCGATTGTTGAGCGCCGTGAGAATTGCATAAAGACTGGTTGTTTTGCCGGAACCCGTGGGGCCTGTGACAAGAATAATGCCATGCGGCGTTTGAATCAGCTCTTGCATACGCTGAAAGTCTTTTTCAGACATTCCTAATTGTGCCAAGTTGAGTTGAGCGGCCTGCTTATCGAGCAAACGCAGTACAATACGCTCCCCATGATTGGTGGGCATGGTGGAAACACGCACATCGACCGTGCGGCCGCCCACGCCTAAAGTGATGCGCCCATCTTGAGGCAAACGCTTTTCGGCAATGTCGAGCTTGGCCATGACTTTAATGCGTGAAATAATCAGCGGCGCGAGAATGCGCGGTGGTTCCAATACTTCACGCAGCACGCCGTCCACGCGAAAACGGACACTGACTCGCGTTTCAAAGGTTTCAATGTGGACGTCGGAGGCTTGTTCCTTAATGGCTTCACTCAGCAACGCGTTTAAAAGCCGGATGATCGGCGCCTCGTCCTGTTTTTCCAGCAAGTCTTCCGTTTTAGGTAGCTCCTGCATGAGATCAAAGAGGTCCATTTCTTCGCCAAAATCTTCCGCCATTTGCATCGCAGTATTCGTGTCGGTCTCATAGAGTTTCACCAAGAGCCGATTAAACTCCTTGTCTGGGACCGCTTCCAAGCGTAGCGGCAGGTCAAGATATCGGCGCAGCTCCAACAAATGCGCCGTGCTCGGCTGACGGCAATAGACAATTTTCGCGAAATCTTCGCCGGAAGCTGTTTTTTCAGTGCCGGTGATTAGAAGGCCCGTTTTTTTGGCGAAAGCGAAGGGAAGTCTTTGCATGGGCCGCCTTAAGAGTTAAAGGGTTTTGGCAATTCAACCTTGGACTTCCAGGGCGGCAAAATATTTGGCTGAACTTGTTTGCCGATTTTTTTGAACTCATAGGGTTCATTGATTTGCGTTTGACGCATGGCATCATATTTGCTGTGGGTGATGACATTGGACTCTTCATTATTACGCAAAATAATCGGTTTAATGAAGGTCACCAGAACTTTCTTTTGCAAAGAAAGCGATTTTTGCGTAAAGAGCAGTCCCAGCAGTGGAATATCACCCAGAATGGGGACCTTGTTAATGTTCTCGTTCAGATTGTTACTAATCAGCCCACCCAGGACCAGCACATTATCGCTGTTCACGATCACGTCATTTTTAATTTTACTAATATTGATCAGCGGATTAATACCGGGATTGTCTGGGCTTCGCAAAGAATCGTTTTTTAAAGTAATGGCTAGACGAACTGCATTGCCAAGGTTAATTTGGGGAACGACATCCAGCTGCAGCGACACGCGTTTGCGTTCAATGGTATTGAAGGGCGTAACGGTCCCGGTTTGTCCGGTGGTTGCATAAGAACCGGATTGGTCCGGCACATCTTGTCCAATTTCAATGGTGGCTTTGTGATTGTCGAGCACCACAACACTCGGCGTCGACAAAATATTCACGCCATTAATGTTTTCCAAAACATTTAAAACCGCGCGAATTTGCATATTGGGAATGATGCCGATATTGCCCGCGCCTGGGATTGGAAAATTAGTAGGTAGAGCGCCCAAAGGCGAGGAAGGAATATTGCCTGGCGTGGTTTGCGTGCCCCATTGGATGCCTAAATTTTTCATGTCGCCTTCGTCAATTTCCGCGATGACCGCCTCAATTAAAACCTGCGCGGGACGCACGTCCAGACGCGCGATCACGGATTTTAAGGCCTGCATAATGGAAGCAGGGGCCGTTAAAATCAGCGCGTTCGTGCTCAGCTCTGCTTGGATATTCGTCATTTGGGCTGTGACTGGGACCGCATTCCCACCTTTTCCACCGGTTGTGACCGTGACAGCGGGTGCGTCGGCGCTGCCTTTGCCCATCATGTTTTGTGCCACCTTACTCATGAGCGGTGCCATTTCTTTGGCTTTTAAATAACGTAAATAAACAACTTCCGTATTGCCGAGACCACTCGAAGCCGGGGCGTCCAACTGTGAAATTAAAAGGCGCGTCTTGATGCGTGCTGCTTTGGTGCCGCTTAAAATAATGTTGTTGCTGCGCTCGTCCACGGCGATTGAAATCGTGGGACTTTCGCCGGTCGCCCGCGCGCTGTTTTGTAAGTTGCTCAAGACATTGGCGACTTGTGTCGCGGAGGCATGATGCAGAGGAACAACCTCAATGTTGCTGTTTGTTGTTTTATCGACTTCGCGAATGAGTTGGACAATTCGCTTCAGGTTGTTCGCGCGCCCAGTGAGGATGAGGACATTGCCGGGCGTATAAGCCGAGATGTTGCTCCATTGCGGCAAGAGCGGCCGGATGGAGGCGAGCACCTGCATGGCTGAAATATTTTCAAGCGGAATAACACGGACCACGACCTCGTCGCCTTTGCCAGGGGACTTGGCTGTCGCAACGCGGGTGCCTTGCTCCGCGCTTTCCATGTTCGGCACGATTTTAACAACGCCATCGCTTGGAATAGCGGAATAGCCCAAAAGACCCAGAATGGAAAGAAAAACTTCGTAAACATCATCTTGTGCAATGGGTTTGCTTGAGACGAGAGAAATCTTCCCGCTGACGCGCGGGTCCACAATGAAATTCTTGCCTGTTTCCTGGGAAACTTCATTAATGATACTCAGGATGTCAGCATCCTGAAGGTTCCAAAGACGCGTGCCCGATGTGCTGGCCGAACTCGTACGAATCGTTTCGGGAGCGGGAGTTGTAGGGTTATTTTGCGCAACACTGAATTGACTACCAAGTACCAGAATCAAGCCAGCCAGTAAGAGTTGTATAAATCTTAGTCTTTTCATTATATTTTAAAATTGAATCATTCAGGGGAGAGCAATTCTATCAGATTGTCCTTTTTTATAACACCCTTTCTTGTTGATTTTTTATTAATCATAATATATTGTTTGTTATAAATATTTTTCATTTTCTAAAAAGACACAAAATCGAGGAAAGACAGAACATGCTAAACGCCCCAGTTGCTTCCATTTGTATTATGGGCGCAGGCCCTATCGGCCTTTATGCGGCCATTCAACTCAAAAAGGCTGGAGTCGAAAATCTCACTCTAATTGATCCTCGAGCAGGAATCTACACCCGTCCGGGCACACTCAATCACGGGGTTTTTGAAGAGATAGGCGCGAAACTGGGCTTTAAGCTCTGGTGTCGTTCCGGCGCGATGCACATCAAGGAGCTAGAACGTCAGCTTTATCAAATTGCAATGGACCTGGATATCCAAATCATTCGGGACCGTTTTGTCAGTCTGACCGCAGCGGGCAGCATTCTCATCGAAGGGCCGCAAGGCGAAAGAGAACTGCCATGTGATTTGGCGATTGACTGCACAGGACCGCAACGGGCTGTCGTTCACTCTGTCAATCAGCTTTCAGACAGCAAGCCTTTTACAATTGCTAGAGTGGCTGAAAATCCAATCAAAAATCACTTTATGGCCTATGTCCAACTTTCGCCGGAAGGAATGGAGGCAATTCATAAAACAGTCGGAATGACAAGTCTTGGCCAAGTCAAAACCATGACTGAGATGCAAGAACTAGGCTGGGCGCATTTTCATTATCCTCAAATTTCTTTGTTCAATTTTGGTAAAAACAAAATCTCTCTCTACTGTGAAATTCCTCCGGACTTATCAGAAGAACAGCAGGAAATCTGGGTAAAAAAGGTCTTGCAATTGAAAACAGGGCGGAGGGGCCTCGGCTTCACCAAAATAGAAACTTCACGAAAATATGGCAGTAAACCGCGGTTTTTGAATTTTATTTTGGATCCGCATTACGTTTTGGAGCCGGTTTTTCTAGGGAATGAACAAATGCCAACGGTTGTCATTCCCGCTGGAGATGCGCTAATTGAACCAGACTATCGTCTAGGAATCGGTGTTATTAATGGAGCAAACCGCATTGATGCCTTAATTTCCACGATGTCTATTCAACAAGGAAAAATCTTTTCTCTGGCGGTGAATCAATATCAGCAAATAGTGGCTAGATTGATTGCTGATCAAAAAGAAATGATGGATGCCTATTATGAAGTTAGAAAAGAAAAACAACTCAGTGGAATTTTAATTGATCACTACAGGAAAGCAGTCAATCAGGCAAGGGATGAAGAGGAAGAAAGAAGAATAAGTTTGGATTTTGAAAAAGTTCAAAGTGTTGTGGCGCAAAAATCATATGAAAAGGTCCTCCAAGAATTGCAAGCGAAGCAAAATGCAGCAAAAAAAGAAGATGAGCTGTTGAAAATTAAAAAATTACTTCGCTTTGGAGAAACCGCTTTTGAAAAGGGTTATTATGAGGAAAGCGAAAATGGCTATAGGACGGCCTTAGCTAAAGCGCTGAATTATTTTCCTTCGCCTGATAGTCAAGTGACGGTGATTAAGGTCTATAAGCATCTACTCCAGATTGCCCGAAAGAAAAATGATAGGGGCAAAATTTGTCTGCTTGTGGAAGAGGTGCAGCCCTATCTTCCTGTGAATGGCGGGGAAGAATTAATCGAGCATCTTAAACATATAAAAGCCGATGCCTTACTGGTTGAGACGCTTGCTTCTGATAACAACAGCTTTTTCGGGGGAAGACGAGTTCTGGCTTTGTTAAAAGAGGCCAGCAAAGTTCTACAGACTTTAAAAAATAACGCAACCCAGGAAAGACTTGAACAAAAATTCGCAATCGCCGCCGCAAAATATGGTTTTTCAGAAGCCGAGTTAGGAGGCCAAGCCGTCGAGCAGCAATTGCAATTAAGATCCAGGAAGCGTAAATCGCCTTCCCAGTCAGAAGCCGAGTTAGGAAGCCAAGCCGTCGAGCGGCAATTGCAATTAAGGTCCAGGAAGGCGTAAATCGCTTCCCCAGTAGAAGAGCCCACAGCTCCTCCCAGTGCCGTTAAAAGCAAGGTATAGTAGGTAACCTAGCTTAAGTTACAACTGTCATTCTGAGCAAAGCGAAGAATCGCTGGAAACTTTAACAGGTCCTTCACTTTGTTCAGGATAACTTGTAACCTAAGCTGGGTTACCTACTATATACAAAATTCCCCTGGGCCCTAGTCCCACAAAAGACCGGCTGCGCTGCATTGCTATGTTGTTCTTGGGAGCGTTTTAGTGCCCTGTTAAGGGCCCCTCATTTTTTGTGATTTTTGTTTTAGCTGGTTTGCCCGGATAACTTAAAAGGCTTCTATGCGCAAAACGGCATAGGCGGGTTCCTCATAGGGGTGCGCTTTTTTGAGTGCGGCCACCACGTCCTTGATTTTCTGGTCTTCGCAGATAATTTCGACTTTATATTCAACCACTTTTTCCAGGCGATTTTGCTCGCCAATAAAAGCTTTACTCCCTTCCAAAGGCATAAACTGCCCTTCCCCGGGACATTGCCAGGCGCAACAACGATAGCGGCCGACTTGACCGGCCCCCGCGGAAAAAAGGGCATTTTTTACTTCTTCCAAATGAGTTTCAGGCACGTAAAAGCAAATCTTGTACATAGGGTTGACCTTTTGGCTGAGAGGGAAAAAGACAATATGGTACTGGAAAAATTAGATTTGACAAAGAGCGTCTGCTTCTTGTTAAAATTGCGAGGGGCCAGTAGTATAGCAATTCGTTTAATTTTGTCCCCCTAAACGGCTTACCGTCATCCTGAACCCTGCCAGGGTTCAGGATGACAAAATTAAATAAGCGCTGTAGTAGGGCGATGCGGCAAATCCAAAGTCTGCCTCGATGCCCAAGGCAAAACGATGAATGGAGCGACCCATGCTTTTTACCCGATTTATAAAATCCTTATCACTAACCGGTTTTTTGGTCCTGTCCTTGCTAAATCCTGCCTCTGCCGCTGAACTTCAAAATCTGCGTCATCAAACGCCCTCCTCCCTTTTAGGCTTGCTTCCCACCGCCACCACTGCGGGGAAGCCTCAACCCAGCCTGCAAGAGCAAAGCCGCAGCGTCGATTTTCAGCAAAGGCTGCATCTTCGCTTGCAACAAACGTATGATGGTTATCCGGTCTGGGGCGCTCAAGTGATGATGCATCTTCCTAAAACCCAATCTAGCCTGTCGAAACAACCCTGGCCCGCCCTCTTATATAACTCCGTTCACCCTGAGAAGGTGCGAAGCGCCGTCTCGATGGGTGTCAGTATGAATGGTTTCATTTACCAAAATTTAGCCGCTGATTTACAGAAAACACCGGCCTTCGTTTTTAGTGAAACGCGGGCCCAAGAAGCCTTGACGCGGGCCGTTGCGCTCACTCAGCAAAAGTCAGGCCAAGCGTCTTCGATCAGCGGCCAAAAAGCACGCCTTTTTGTTTACGTGGACTCAAATCAAAAAGCGCATTGGGCTTACTTTATTCAATTTAAACAAACTAATCCCCAAGGTCTTCCTCAAAGGCCCTGTTATTTAATGGATGCCGTGACTTTTAAGGTTTATCAAACTTGGAATAATGTACAAACTCATCGAGGGCTCACAGAAAGTCTTGCGGGCGGCCATGGCGGCAACCTCAAGACGGGAATGATTGTTTATGATGATCTACCCAACGACCGTCCAGCCTTGCCCATCCGGCGAGATGAACGTCATCAATTTTGTTATCTAGAAAATCAGGATGTTGTTGTCCGAGACGCCCGGCACAAAGACTTGCATCAACTCGACCTCCCTGAACAATTTGTTTGTAGCGCGCAAGACCCAAGGCATCAGAGTCTTTTTTGGAATGGCAGCTTGGATGCAGTCAATGGTGCATATTCTCCCGGCAATGACGCCTTGTATATTGGAAAAATCATTAAAGCAATGTATGAGGACTGGTATGGCCTCCCGCCTTTGGTAAAAGAAAATGGCGGGCCGATGCGCCTCGTCATGCGGGTCCATGAAGATATGGAAAACGCCTACTGGGATGGTGAAACAATGACCTTTGGCGACGGCGGATCCATGCTTTATCCTTTAGTGTCACTGGGCGTAGCAGCCCATGAAATTAGTCATGGTTTCACAGAACAACACGCTGGTTTGATTTATGATGGACAATCCGGCGGCTTGAATGAATCCTTTTCGGACATGGCGGCCCAAGCGGCGGAATATTTTGCCTATGGAAAAAACCAATGGCAAATTGGTCCGGAAATTCTAAAAGAAAAGAACCAGGCTTTACGTTATATGGACCACCCGTCATTAGATTGTGCTGACCGCGGACCGGGAGAACAATGTTCGATTGAAAATGTGCAGGAATATCAAATGGGCATGAATGTGCATTTGAGCAGCGGCATTTTTAACCGTGTGTTCTATTTAATGGGAACGGCACCAGGCTGGAACACTAAAAAAGCTTTTGATGTCATGGTCCAAGCGAACCGGCATTATTGGCTGCCGCTGACTAACTTTGCTGAAGCCGCCTGCGGGGTCATGGATGCGGTACGGGATTATGGTTATTCGGAGCATGCGGCAAAATTTGCCTTCAAGAAAGTTGGACTGGATATCAATCAGTGCTAGAACAAGCCGTGTTCCTCGCAATGGTGGGCAATACTATGCATCTTCCTTCCTTTCCGCTACAATCGCGGGAGCGCTTTGCGGGTGTAGTTCAATGGTAGAACAGGAGCTTCCCAAGCTTCTAACGTGGGTTCGATTCCCATCACCCGCTTTTGTTTTCGCTTCATTCAGCGCATAATAGAAAGATGTTAAATCAACCTATTATAAGGATCTCTCATGCGGCTATTAAAATGGATGAGTGCGCTTCTCGGCCTCGTTATTCTTGCCCTTTTCGCGGGGGCCATTGCTGTGACCCTCTTAGTCGATCCCAATCAATTTAAACCCCTCATTATTTCTCAGTTTAAGCAGTTCACAGGCTTTGAAATGACTGTCCCCGGCAATTTATCTTGGTCTTTTTATCCCCGTTTCGGCATGCAGGCCACGGAAGTGAACGTCAAAGACCCCGCCGTTTTTAACGCCAATTTAAAAAACCTGGTCCTTCAAGCCAAATTGGCTCCCTTGCTGCATAAGCAGCTCGAAATTTCCAAGGTGAGAATTGGCACGCTGCAAGTGAATCACTTACAAGCCACCAATGTGGCCGCGAAAATCCATTATGAAGGTAAAGTCTTAACACTTCGACATGTTCGCGCCGATCTTTATCAAGGCGCCTTATCTTCAGATGCGACGATTACGCTAAAAGACGCCGGACCGCGTTTGCATATCATAGGGAAGCTCAATCAGGTCAAGGTCGCAGATTTATTGACAGGCCTTTCGGGCCAAACACCCAAATTACAATTTGATGCCCAAGGGGACCTTAATTGGGACCTGACAACAGAGGGCAAGAAAACCGAAACACTTTTAAGTCATTTAAATGGAACGGGCCGCGCTAATTTGAGCAAAGGGTCCATTAAAGGAATAGACCTGGCTTATTTTGTAAATACCGCCGCGGCCTTAATTAATAAAGAACCTTTGCCAACGCAGCCGCCCGCTGGTGAAACAGAATTTGGCCAGTTGACCGGAACGGCCACCTTTAAAGACGGCGTGATGTCTACAGATGATCTCAGTTTAGACTCTTCTCTTTACTCTATGAAAGCACAAGGCTCAGTCGATCTGGTGAACAAGACACTGGATTACCGTCTGAATGTTAGCCCAAAAATTCAAGAAAAAACCAATAAAATTTTGTCCCTCTATGGAAAAACAGTCCCTGTTCGCCTTTCTGGCAGTCTGAATGATCCTTCTGTGACGCTGGATACCCTGGCTTTAATGAAAGAAGTCGGACAAGAGCAATTGCAGCGTGTCGGCGAAGAAATTCAAAAAAGACTGCCTGATAAAGCCAATAGCTTTATCAAAAGCCTTTTCCATTAAATAGAGAATTTGCGCGTCCATGTTTCGTCTGATCACAGCTAATCTAAACGGGATTCGCGCGGCTGCGCGCAAAGGTTTTTTTCAATGGGCAGCGGAACAGGACGCCGATTTGATTTGTCTGCAAGAATTAAAGGCGCATGAAGCGGACTTGCAAGACTTGGCCCTCAACCTTCCGGGTTATCAGACCTATTACCATTGTGCCATCAAAAAGGGGTATAGCGGGGTTGGGATTCTGACGCGGCATTCGCCGCGTCAGGTTGTCAAAGGGTTGGGTTGGCCGGTTGCAGATGAGGAGGGACGTTATTTGCAGCTGGATTTTGACAAATTAAGCGTGATTTCTCTCTATCTTCCCTCAGGCACCAGTGGTGAAGCCCGTCAGGCGGTGAAATACGATTTTCTGGCGCGTTATGAAAAGCATTTAAAACAACTCGGAAATGAAAAACGCGAATATATTATTTGCGGTGATTGGAACATTGCCCACACCCAACGCGATTTAAAAAATTGGCGCGCCAATCAAAAAAATTCCGGCTTCTTGCCTGAAGAAAGGGCTTGGATGGACAATTTATTTGGCCCCTTAGGCTTTGTGGATGCTTTCCGTGTCGTGAATCAAGAGCCAGAACAATATACTTGGTGGTCCTATCGTAGCCCTAACGCCTGGGACAAAAATGTGGGATGGCGTATTGATTATCAGGTCATCACGCCGGACCTTAAAAATAAAGTTCAAGCGGCCTTTATTTATCGCGACCAACGCTTTTCAGACCACGCTCCTTTGGTGATGGATTATAAGGCAAAAAACTTATTGTGAACAAAAATTATTGTTTTTAGGGCCCTAAAAGTGAAACTCTTAAGCTTATTTTAAGATCGGCGCTCTAGACTAAAAGTAAGAAGAAGCAATGAGGCAGGCATGGAAAATGAAATGGGATGTATTTTGGCGCAAGGCCTAGATGGCTTGGAAGCTGTTTTAAATGAAATTATTGAGAAGTCCCAGGTGGACCCTGCTATGAAAGGAAGGGCCTATATGATTCTTTTTGAATTAGGAAACCAGAAGTCCTTAATTAAAATGGATTTAAATGAGTGGCCGGTTGTGTTTTGGTACTACGACTTATTAGGAAGACCCGCAACCTCCGCGGTGAAAGACCTTTTGGCCCGTTTTGCCTGGGAGAAGTGCGGCGAAAAAGAATTGTATTTCAAAGAAAAGGAAAAGACCGCGCTTGATTCAAAAGACAATGGCGGCGAAGAAGAAGGTGCCTTTGCAGAGTGGCGGAAAACGGTTTTTGAAGGCAGGTATGAGAAAGACTAGAAAAATGGCGTACATTGGGATGAGGGAGGTGGCAAATGACGAGAAAAACTGAAAATAAGCATTTCGGTCCAGAAGTGCCGCGGTTTGTCGATTTTGGCCGCAATATTTTGCAGGCAAAATCCGGCCCCAAGCTCTTTGGTACAGTGCCCTTGTCCGTTCCCTTGCCTGACGCAGAAGCCATTCGAGAGGTCGCTGAGCAAGCGGCCCTTACTTTACCGCTGAATGAGGCGCAAAAAGAACAGGTCATCAAGCAAATTGTTTATTTTGCGGGCTTGGTGCAGAATCAAATGGATGCGGGTTCTGTCCGAGGGCTGATACAGCTTTACACACAAGGGATTAGATATGTCCCTGGAGAGATACCAGAAACGCCAGGGCTTGGGAAAGGGAAAAACCCAAGTCGATGATTGGACGCAACAAAGAAGCTAGGGTGTCAAAAAACAATCAAAATTGCTATTATATATTCAAGGAAGTTACTTCTAATATGTTCTAAATAGGCAGGGTATTTTGACATGGAGAGTCGTTTTAGAAAACGAATTGCTTTGTTTCTTTTTCTGGCGATGACTTTTAGCAGGGCCATTGCGGACAGTACAGTTGTTGCTCCATCTACTTATGCTGTGCCCAATACCTATTACTATCATGGCGCACCTCCTTATCCAGTCGGTTGGTATATGTTCTATAACCCTGGCTCTGGCAATAGTAGTACGACTCCCCAAAATGCTGCGACAAGGCCAACTGATATTACTTGTCCTTCAGGAACAACCTCTAAGCCGCTTGTCTATACGAAACAAACTTACCAAGCTCTGTCCGCGTGTAGGGACGTTAACCTTTGGACAGGAAATCATTCCGGTTCATATTATTATGATAGCTGGACCGAAAGCACAGTCGCGCCCATGGATGCTTGGGTAATGATAAACAGTACCAATCTTAATAGTTCGAGAACAACGATAAATACTTGCGCTTATACGAATTATATTCGAGGGCATTGGTATCAATGGTATGGATATGCAGAAGATCCCAGTGATTGCACAATATCGATAGATATTCAATGCATTAATTTCACTACGCTCTATTATTTCTACCCTGCCACTTATTCTACCAGCGCACCAACAGGGTCTGGTAATTGGATTTCTTGGATTTCAAGTATTGCCTGTACAACTTCTTGATCTCTTCAAGTGAACAAGGCCCGCACTTTTTTTAGTTCGTTTTGCTTGCAATTTATAAGCCGAGGGCTTGTTTTTGTTTATGGAAAAGTGTTTGAATTCCCTGTTTTGCTAAGGCCAGCATGGTTTGGAGTTCGCTTTCACTAAAGCTATTATTTTCCGCGGTCCCTTGAATTTCGATAAACTCGCCCTGATCGGTCATCACAACATTCATGTCGGTTTCTGCTTTGGAATCTTCGGCATAATCTAAATCCACAATGGATTCACCTTGATAAATACCAACTGAAACAGAGGCCACTAATTGTTTGAGGGGGTTCGTTGCCAGTGTGCCTTGAGAAGTTAAAGCCTGCAGCGCATCAGCTACCGCGACGCAGCTGCCGGTAATAGCGGCGGTGCGTGTTCCGCCATCAGCTTGAATGACGTCGCAATCCACCATTAAGGTGTTTTCTCCCAAGGCTGCAAAATTGACGATGGTCCGCAAAGAGCGGCCAATTAAGCGTTGAATTTCCTGTGTTCTGCCGGTTTGTTTTCCTTTGCTGGCCTCGCGGGCAACTCGTTCGTGCGTTGCGCGGGGCAGCATGCCATATTCGGCAGTCAGCCAGCCGCGTTTGCTGTCTTTTAGAAAAGGCGGCACGCCGCGCGTGAAACTTGCAGTGCAAATGACTTTGGTGTCGCCAAACTCAACCAGCACGGAACCTTCTGCATGTTTGGTGTAATGGCGCGTAAAACAAATCTCGCGAAGCTCATGGGCGCCGCGTTGGCTGGGTCGTGTCATGATTTTATTTCCTGATTAATAGATATCGGCAGATTCTTTTTTAGCGGCCTCACTGGCTTGGGCCGCGGGGCTTTCTGTTTCTGGCACGTAAGGATCCATGAAATATTCAAAGATCGCGCTACGGGTTGTGGCAGAAGCACGCCGACCTGTCTGCGTGTTAATGCGCACGCTGACAATGCCGGGGGGTTGGTCCACTGGACGTTCGGGACGGTTTCTGAGCGCAGTTTGCATAAAGTCAATCCAGATGGGCAGTGCGGCCTGATTGCCATATTCGTAGAGTGATTGGGGTTGATCATAGCCCACCCAGGACACGGCAACGAAGTCACGGTTATAACCCGCAAACCAGGCATCGTATTGATTGTTGGTGGTGCCGGTTTTTCCAGCGAGATCCGAGCGGCGCAGATGACGCGCTTTAACGGCGGTGCCATGTTGAATCACGTCGCTCAAAACGGAGGTAATTAAATAAGCGTTTTGCGCGCTGAGGACGCGAGGCGCATAAACGGGGGTAAGAGGATTTTGTTCTATGGTTTGCGGAGGTGGTGGCGTTGCGGTATTCCCGCTGGGCGCGGGCGCATCCACACAATTATTGCAGGCCATTAAAGGCTTGGCTTGATAAATCATTTCTTTCTGTGAATTCTGCACGCGGTTAATGAGATAGGGAACGACACGGTAGCCGCCATTCGCAAAAATCGAGTAAGCCGTTGCCATTTGTAAAGGGGTGACCGTCGCCGTCCCTAAAGCCAGTGACAAGGCATGAGGCAATTGCCTTGAAGTAAAGCCGAATTTTTGCGCGTGCTTGATAGCAGTCGACAGACCAATTTGATCCAAGAGACGAATGGAAACCAAATTCCGAGAATGAATGATGGCGGTACGTAAACGGGTCGGCCCATAAAAACGGTGCGTATCATTTTGTGGACGCCATAAAGTACCTTCCTGGTAGTTCTCTAAAATTAAAGGCGCATCGTTAATGACGCTCGCAAGTGTATAGCCCTTGTCCAAAGCGGCGGAATATATAAACGGTTTGAAGCTGGATCCCGGCTGTCGTTCCGCGTTCGTCACACGGTTGAAGTTACTGTGCTGATAATCAAAACCACCCACTAGGGCGACGATTCCGCCGGTTTGTGGATTCAAGACAATTAAACTGGCTTCCGCTTTTGGAAGTTGCGTTAAGCGGAAACCGCCCGCCGCGCTCGGCATGATCCGAATGACATCGCCCACCCGCACAATGTCTTTAGTGCTTTGAGGTGGGGGCCCCAGCTCATCATCGTTGTCGTCATTTTCGTCGTTATCATTATCGTGATCGATCGGGTGGCGTGCCCAAACCAAGCCTTCCCAGGGAATAGTGATCAAAGAACCGTTGGCCCTTAGTACAGCGAGCGATTGGGGGCTCTCGTCAATGACAGCCGCAGGCTCCAAGCCATTGACCACCGGCAGTTCACGCAGGAGTTCTTCCCATTGATCCAGATGTTTAATGTTGGGCATGCCAAGATTATTTTCCGGGCCGCGATAACCATGGCGCTGATCATAGGCCATGAGACCGTCAAAGACAGCTTGATTGGCCGTGACCTGTAGACGGCTATCGACGGTGGTATAAACCTTATAGCCATCCGTGTAAATGTCCTCGCCGTACATTTTCACAGCCTGTTCGCGCGCTAATTCCGCGACATAAGGCGCTTTCATTTGAGCTTGCAAGTCGTGATAACTCGCGCCCAAAGGCATATCCAGGGCTGTTTTATAAGTTTTTTCGTCAATGTAATGCAATTCAAACATCCGCGTTAAAACGTGATTGCGCCGCTTGATGGCGGCGTCTTGATTGGCCAAAGGATTCAAGACCGAGGGTGCTTTGGGGATGCCTGCAATCATGGCGTATTGATCAATGGAGAGTTGCTGAATGGACTTGCCGTAATAGACTTCCGCCGCTGCGGCGACGCCATATGCGCGATTGCCAAAAAAGATTTTGTTGAGATAAAGCTCTAGAATTTTTTCTTTCGGCAAGGTGTTTTCAATTTTCAGCGCAAGTAAAATTTCTCGCAATTTTCTACCGAAGGTTTTATGCCGCGTGAGATAAAAACTGCGGGCGACTTGCATGGTAATGGTGCTGCCGCCTTGTTCTTTGCGGCCGGTGATAATCAGTTGGATGGCGGCCCGAATCAAGCCGGGAAAGTCTACGCCGGGATGTTGGAAATAGCGTTGGTCTTCTGTCGCGAGGACAGCATTGATCAGGATCTTTGGAATTTGATCGTAAGGTAAAGGAATACGCCGTTTTTCGCCAAAAGTCGCCAGCAATTTTCCATCGTTGGTGTATATTTGTAGAGGCACTTGAAGCTGTACAGTTTTAAGTGCTTCAGTATCAGGCAGTTCAAATTGAATATAATAAAAAGTGCCAATGGCGACAATTCCCAAGGCAATGAAGAGTAGGGTAATACAGTTTCTGATGAAGCGTAATTTATGCATGGCTCTAAGTATATGCATAGGACCTGGGGCACGCAATATATAATTTATTAAATTTTTTCAATATATTAGAGCTGATGCTCGTTTTGCACCCCCTGTCATGCCAGCGTGTTTAAGGTTAGCATGACAGAGACTTTAACCCTTACCAAATCGGTGACCATTTTTTCTATTTCAGAAATGTTATAATGAAAAGAAAGTAAAGGATTTGCTATGGGTAAAGGACTTAGCAAAAAACTGCTTTGTGATTTTGAGGCGATTTTTAACGCAACACCTAATTTGTATCTCATTTTATCTCCGGAATTAGAAATTGTTGCAGTCAATGAAGCCTATCTTAAGGCAACGATGGTCAAACGAGAGCAAATTCTCGGGCGGAATATCTTTGATGTGTTTCCAGACAATCCGGGTGATCCAGGGGCTACAGGCGTCCATAATTTATCGGCCTCTCTCCAACGCGTGTTAGAGCTTAAAAAGCCAGATGCCATGGCTGTGCAGAAATATGATGTTCAACACCCGCGGGAAGGAGGCTTTGAAGAAAGGTATTGGAGTCCGCTCAACTCGCCTGTTCTAGGGGAAAACAAAGAAATTCTCTACATTATTCATCACGTCGAGGATGTCACGGATTATATCCGCTTAAAACAGTCTGAAAAAGAGCAATTCATGGCCGCGGAAGAGTTGCGTAGCCTCGCGGGACGCATGGAAATGGAAGTTTATCAGCGTGCGCAGGAAATCCAGTCAGTGAATACTCATTTACGCCTGATTAACTGTGAATTGGCGGGCAAGGAAGCCGCTCTTTTGAATAGCAATCAAGAATTAGAGGCTTTTAGTTACACCGTTTCACATGATTTAAAAAATTCAATTCATGCAATTGCCGGCTTTGCTACGCTTGCGATAAAGTACGGTAAGCTTAACGCCGAGACAGGTGATTTTTTAAAAGAAATTACCAATACCACCCAAAACATGGCGGAACTCATTGATGACCTATTCGAGTTTTCACGTACGGCCCAAAATGAAATGCGTTATGAAATCGTGAATCTGAGCGAGATGGTCAAAAAGATTGTGGAATTCATGAAAAAACAAGAGCCGGACCGTCAGATTGATTTTATGATACAGCTTGATGTGATGGCCAATTGTGATTCTCATTTAATTAAGATCGCTTTACAGAATCTGCTGCAAAATGCCTGGAAGTTCACGGCAAAAACCAAAAGTCCTAGAATTGAATTTGGAATGCTGGATACTGAAAAACAAATTTATTTCATTCGTGACAATGGAGTCGGTTTTTCCATGGAGAATTGTAATAAACTATTTCACCCTTTTTCACGTTTGCATGCGGAAAAGGATTTTAAGGGAACTGGCATTGGCTTGGCGACAGTGAAAAGGATTATTGATCGACATCAGGGACAAGTTTGGGCTGAAAGCGAACCCGGGAAGGGGACGACTTTTTACTGGCAATTTTGAGTTGATGTTAAGAAGAATTTGTTTTTCACAATTAAGTTTGTTATTCTCTTTTTTCTGGTTTTTTCTTTTTCATAAATTCCTAATCTCTTCCCCTCAACCCTAACCCTAACCCTAACTCTTTCCTTCACAAGCACACCGTCCTCCCACGGCTTGTCCGCGGGACCCAGAAACGAGTGGAGCCGAAGTTTCTGTCCCTGGATCCTGCGGACAAGCCGCAGGACGACGGTGTGCTGGAGGAGGGAAGGGGACTTGGAACTCTGGAGTTTTCATGTTCAAAAAATCCCTTGTTTGTCTTGATTTCGGTTTTAATGAAATCCGTCTCCTGCAATTGAAGAAAAAAGCAGGCGGTTTTCACATCGAAAAAATGCTAGCACAGCCGCTTCCCGGTCAAAGCGGGACAAGTGTCTGTTGGCAAGAAAATACTGAAACACTGCACGCTTTGGTTAAGCAAGAAAATCTACGGGGCCATCCGGCGGCTTTTGCATTGCCGGCCTCTGCCGCGATGAAAAAACAAATCGAAATGCCTTCCCTTCCAGCGGATACCCTTGAAAGCGAACTGCGGCAGAATTTCAGCCGTTATTTTCCGGACCTAGCCGAAAAGGAAGTCTATTTTGATTTTGTCGCGAAACCTTTAAATGAAGAACAGCTTTCCATTTTACTGGTTGCGGCCCGTAAAGGGCCGCTAGAACAAGTGATGCAACTCGCAGAGCAAAGTGGTTTAAAGGCCAGAATGGCGGACTTAGACTTATATGCGCTGGCACGGGGCGCCTCTTTTTATTTTTATCCGGAGTTGGCGAGAAAAAAACAACTTGCCGCGGTTTTTAATTTGGGTTGGCCCATTTTTAGTTTAATTGTTTTTACAAGCGAAGATCTCGTTTTTCATTATCAATGGTGTTGCGATCGCGAAGTGTTTGAAAAACCACTGCACTTTGTCGATTCACTGGTTTTAAAGTTGCAAACCGCTTGGCAACTTTGTCTGGCCACACACCCCAAGCTCAAAATTGATTTACTCGGGCTCTCGGGGGAGCTTAAGTATTTAAAAGAACTCGCGTCAGTTTTTCAAAAGCGCTTATCGCGAGAAATAAAAATGATCGATCCATTTTTCGCAATGACTCATTCCGCGCAGCTGGGAAGGGAAGATATCGCTCAATTGGCGCCGAGTTTTCTACTGTGCTGCGGGCTAGCCTTGCATGGACAGCACGATGCTTGAAATTAATTTATTGCCCTGGCGCGAGGCAGAAAAAGAAAAACGGCGCCGTCAACAAGGCTTTGAGATTTTTCTAGGCTTTCTTTTTTCGCTAAGCTTGCTTTTCGGTCTTCACTTCGCTTTGGCCGAGCACTTGAAGAAGATTCAAGCGCAGATTTTGCTGGTGCAGCGGGATTTGGACCAAATGAATCAACGTTTTGAAGCTTTGGGTCCCTTAGCGTCAGCGGGGGATGAGCAAAAAGGGCCAGAACTAGATTTAAGCGCCATTCTAAAGCATCAGGAGTGTGTTCTCCATTTTTTGCGGCAACTCGCGAACCTACTGCCAGAAACGGTTTATACGCAGACGCTTCATTTTGATCAGGGTTCTTGGTCTCTCGAAGGCTTTGCGCAGAATATGACGGAGGTTTTAGGCTTTGCAGAACATTTCAAGAATAGTTTTACAGGTGAAAATGGGCCCGTTTTTTCACTGAAAGAAAAGCAAGTCAAACTCAATTCAAAAGACAAGGTCTTTTCCTATCAACTTCGCTATGAGCAGGCCTCATGAAAATAGAAGGAATTTTTTTAGAGTTTTATCAGCGGTATTGCGCTTTTATTATTCCTTTTTTATTCATTTTAGCCTTAGGTGCTTTTATGGACCTGAAACCTTTATTGGATGAATGGAGTGAGTTACAGACGCAGGAAAACCAGCTCACTCAGCAGCTAGACGAAAAGGCGCAGGCTTTACGGCAGGCCAAGTTTTTTTTGCAGCCTGGGCAGCTTTTGGGCGCGGGAAAAAATGACAGGCCCTTACTGCCTCAAGTGATTCAACTGATTCATCTCAATTTCTGTGAATTGAAAAATTTGCAGTCAGAAGTTCAAAGCCGCGAAAATATAGCGAAAGGGCTGCGGATCAAAATTCTGCTGCGCGGTGATTTTTTTTGTTTTTATCGCCTTCTAGAATCTTTGCGGCGAGAAGCCTTGCCTCTGCGGCTGGATCAACTTTCCTTGAAAGCGGAAACGGAGGGTTTGGAAATCAACACGCAATTTTCCGCCTTGCCTTGGGCGAGAGACAGCGTGGAAAAGACGGAGCAAAAGACGATCGCGCCTTTTCTACCCTGCTGTCGAAGAGACCCTTTTGAGGGCCCTAAGCCTTCTCTGATCGAGAAATGGCAGATGAGTGGTCCTTTTCAAGGAACCGCTTTAGAAGCACTCCGTTTTGTAGGTTTTTTTTCAGAAAAGGGAAAGACAGCGGCTTTGCTCTTACTGCCAAATGGGCAAAGCTATGACGTTTATCCGGGAGCACAGCTCGGGAAAACGGCCTGGCGCGTTTTAAGGATCGATGCCGCGTACTTGACACTCCAAGATGAAGCAGGAAAAAAATTACGACGTATTCCGAGGACAGGAGCATGAAGCCCTTTTTCGCTTTGTTGAAGACAACTGTTCTTAACCTAATGCTGGCCGGGTTTATTTTGAGTTCTGGCACGGCTTTTGCCAAAGTCCCCTCAGAAACGCTGGATTTTGACAATGTGGATTTAAGAACGGTCTTGCGCGTTTTGGCAAAATGGACCGGACGTTCCGTGATTTTAAGTCCCGCTATAAAAGGTCCAGTGAGTTTACATCTCCATCAAGTCTCCTTTGAAGATGTTTTTCAATTTTTATTAAAATCGCAAAGCTTGGAAATGTGGCAGCTGGGGCGGCTTAGTTATCTTGCCCCACGGGAAATTCTTCTAAAAGAAAAGCAGGAGGAAGCGAAATGGCAGTCCGCACTGGAAGAAGCTTCTCCGCTGCACACACGGTTTTGGCGTGCCCGTTATACCAAGGCAGTGGACCTCGCGGCCTGGTTGAAAACGGGGCCTTCATCCCTGCTGTCCAAGCGCGGCCAAGTCCAGGTGGACGGGCGCTCTAATACCTTGGGGGTCCGCGATACCGCGGCGCATTTGGCGCTCATTCAGGATTTAGTGGACCATTTAGACGTGCCGCTCCAGCAAATTATCATCGAGACGCGTTTGGCTTCTGTCGACAGTGACTATGAAGAAGAATTAGGACTCCGCTTTTCCACTGTCAAGGAAACTGTAAGCCGTCCTGGACAATTTAGCCTGGTGTTTGCGCGTTTGGCGGACCTCAGTTTTTTGGACATCAAGTTAGCGGCACTAGAAAAGGAGGGACATGGTGAGCTCATTTCCAGTCCCAGTTTATTTACCGCCAGTCAGCAAAGCGCCTCAATTGAGGCGGGGGAGGAACTTCCCTATCAAGAAGCGAGTAGCAGCGGTGCGACTACGGTTGTTTTTAAAAAGGCGGTTTTGAGTCTCAAAGTGACGCCGGAGCTTTTGCCGGGAAAAAAGATCTTGTTGCAGCTGCAAATTCACCAAGACCGGCCGAACGCCCGCCTCGTGCTCGGCGTTCCCGCGATTAGTACCCGGCAGCTTCATACCCAGGTGTTGATTCCAAATGGCCAGACCGTTGTTTTGGGCGGTATTTATGAAATCTCTAAAGAGAATAGTAGGGACAATCTTCCTTTCCTGGCGAAAATTCCAGTCCTGGGATGGCTTTTTCAAGTCAAGCATCAGCGCAGAAGTAAACGGGAGTTATTAATATTTGTAACGCCTCGCGTGATAGAGTGGTAAAATCAGCGGAAATGATGATGAAGCAAAGCGCTCAAACTAATCTTTTTTTGATAGGCCCCATGGCTGCTGGAAAAAGCAGCATTGGGCGTTCTTTGGCAAAGCGTTTAAATAGAAAATTTTATGACTCAGACCTTGAAATTGAAAAAAGGACCGGGGTCAACGTCAAATGGATTTTTGATTTGGAGGGTGAGGAAGGTTTTCGTCAACGTGAGACGGAGGTCCTCGCCGATTTAACCGCTTACCCTAATATTGTCTTGGCCACAGGCGGAGGCTCGGTACTGAAGTCCGAAAACCGCGATTTCTTAAGCCGGCAAGGCATAGTGATTTATCTCAAGGTTTCTGTGGATTGCCAGTTGCAAAGATTGGCGACGGACAATAAAAGACCTTTATTGAACGTTCCGGACCGCCCGGCCTTTCTTGCAAGTCTCTGGCAGGAGAGAGAACGCCTTTATCAAGAACTGGCGCATTTTACCGTGGAAACCGATGGCTGCTCGATTGCTTCGGTGACAAAGGAAATTATTAATTCCCTTCCTTCCGAGCAGTAAGACCTCCTAACTCTAACCTTCCCCGTCATTGCTGCGCTTTGTTCGCAATGACGGGGAGGGAAAATCGAGCAAAAAAAATCCCGGATAAACAAGAATCGTTTTCCGGGATTTTTGGATTGTAGCAAGATTACACTTGGAATTTGTAAAGCAGTTCCAAGTTGAATTGTTGAGACTTCGGACTGCCGTTGCTGCCGCCGATCCCTTTGTAGAAGCCGTAAATGTACTCTCCACGAAGGTCCCAGTTGTTGCAGAGGACGGTTTCCAGACCGAGACCCACTTGACCGCCGACTGCCCATGAGGCGCCCGTGCCAGTAAATTTCGTGTCTACCACACCTAAGCGTAAGTAGGCCAAAACGTTTTCAAGGATGGTGTAACCTGGGAGAATGCTCGCGCCATAACCCCAAGAGGATTGCACATTTCCATTGACCGTTTTTCTGTTGTAATTAACAATGGAGGCACTGTCTTGAACGAAGACTTCCAACGCGCCGTACCATTGGTCCCACAGCCAGCCATAACCACCAAAGAGTGTGCCTTGGAAGCCATTAAAGGCAGCCGGTCTGGAATCATAATTCACCACTGAGCCGATGCCTAAACCTAAATAAGCGCCAGCCATAAACGGCGGTGGACAGGTTGGGCAAGGGGCTGCGATTTCGCCTTTGTAATCCCCTTTAGGAGCGGAATAAGCGGGATCCTGATCAGTTGCAGCTACAGGGGCGGGTGCAGCTGCCGCTGTTCTGTAATGATGTTTTTTGTGCTTCTTGTGATGTTTTTTGTGTTTTTTAGGGGCAGTGCTGGTAGTCGCCGTTGATGTTCCGTTGTCAGTGGCCATTGCGGGATCCGTTGCCATGGAGTCGCTGGAATCAGCAAGAGCAATACCGGAGCTGGCAAGTAAAGCTAAACCAGCGATACTTAGTTTCTTTAACATTTTTTTCTCCTTTTTTATTTCCTTGTTCAAAGTCATTATTTAGCTTTTACCCAAATTGCCAGAATATCGAAAAAATACACTTAGCGCCACAGGGTGTTCTCATTATGCGAAATATTAAAAAAATTTGCTAGTGCTTTATAACTAGTTTAACCCCAAAACTTGTAGAGAAGGCCGAGACGGAAAGCATCTGAACGTGGATTGCCTAAATTGGAAAGGGATTGGTAGAAGGTGTAAGAATATTCTGCCCGCATGTCCCAGCAATCTGAAAAGCTGTTTTGTATGCCTATTCCAACTTGTCCACCGCCCGCAGTCCGAGCAATATCTCTAAAATGAGTTTCAACGCCGCCGATTCGAAGATAACCGAGAAGTGAATCTGCTAAAACAACGCCAGGCAGAATGCTAATGCCGCCGCCAAAGGAGGTTTTTAGGCCGATAGGGTTTAGATTGTTGTTAAGATTGTTGCGGTAATTTTGCAATGTGGCACTATCCTGCACAAAAATTTCAGCCGCGAGATAAAAACTGGAATTAACAATGGCGTAACCGGCAAAGAGCGTTCCTTCGAAAGCTTTATAGACCGATGAGGTGTTATTGTAGTGATTGATCAGACCAGGATAAAAGCCGAGATAGGGCCCTGGAATAAAAATGGAGGTGGTGCAGGGAAAATCTGTCACAGGCGGCGCTTTGGGAGTGGGAGCGGGCGGCAATTCACCCTTATAATATTTCCTGTTTTGATAGGCGGGTTTATTTTTGTAGTTCATGGCATAGGCGCCGGATGCTGCCGCGAGGAGCAGACAGGAAATCAAAATTTTCTTCAACATAATTACCCCCTTTCTTTGCAGAAGCAGCATATCACAAATTGTGTTAAAATCCCCGCCAATTTTGTGATTAAAATTTGTTTATGGCCTATAAAACCTTACAATTCCAGCTTCCCGGCCAAAGCTATCCTGTCTATGTTGGGTCTGCTTTACTGAAGCAAGCTGAACTTTTTGAACGGCATGTGCAGGGAAAGCAAATTCTGATTGTGACCCAAAAAAAGGTGGCCGACTTCTATTTAAAGGATTTATTGTCCGCTTTGTCCGCCTACCGCGTGACGGTGGCCCTGCTTCCTGAAGGGGAGAGCCATAAAAATCTCAAGACCTGGCGCAAGTTGATGGACCAATTGGTTTTAGAGGGCCATGATCGCTCAACGACCCTTCTGGCTTTGGGCGGCGGACTGACTGGTGATGTAGCCGGGTTTGCTGCTGCCTGTTATCAACGTGGTGTGAATTATATTCAAATCCCAACCACCTTGATCGCCCAGGTTGATTCTGCTCTTGGCGGCAAAACAGGCATCAATCATTCGGCGGGCAAGAATTTGATTGGCGCTTTTCATCACCCAAGCTGCGTGATCGTAGATATCGCCACTTTGAAAACGCTTCCAAAACGGGAAAGGTCCGCGGGCCTCGCCGAAGTTATTAAATATGGCTTAATTCGGGACCCGGTTTTTTTCTCTTGGCTTGAAAATAATCTCAGCGTTCTAATGCAAGGACAGGAAGAAAGTTTGCTGCATGCTGTCTCTACCTGTGTAGGCATCAAGGCGGAGTTGGTGGCGCTTGATGAGCGCGAGCAGTCGGGTTTGCGCAGCCTATTAAATTTTGGTCATACTTTGGGCCATGCCCTGGAGGCCCTGTTTCACTACCGCGTTTTTCGCCATGGAGAGGCCGTGGCACTTGGCATGAATATGGCAGCGCGGCTTTCAAGAGAGCGGGGATGGTTGCCGGAAAAAGACGAGCAACGCATTCAAGCCCTCTTAGCTGCAAGTACTTTACCTCTGAAAATTAGGCGAAAAATCGACATTGAAAAATTATTTTCTTATCTCCTGCGGGATAAAAAAAGAAAGGACAACCGTCTTAAATGGGTTTTACTTCAAGGAATCGGTCAGGCTGTTTTGACAGATCAGGTGAGTCGAGAGGATTTTATGAAGGTCATTCCCGCGCTGCTTTGAAAAAACGACGCGGGAGATGAGTAGAAAGCGGCTTATTTGCTTTGATCGGAAGGCGCTGTTCCCGCGGCATTGTTGTCCATGTTGCCGTCTGTTGAAGGCGCTGCCTCGGTCCCAGTAGGAGCAGGTGCATTAGCGTCGCCGGTGGAAGTGCCCGGAGTGGAACTTTGGTCGGTCGGGGCTGGGGTTGCCGGATTAGCCATGCCGGAGGGAGGATTTTGGGTTGCGGTGCCGCCATTCATTGCGCCTGCATCAGCAGGTGGGTTTTGCATATTGCCGCTGGTTCCAGAGCTTGCGGCTAAGTCTGGTGAGTTATTATATTGTTGTCCCATATTTTGTTGTTGGCCGCCCTGATTTTCATTGGCGGCGGTATTCATCGAGTCACTGGGATTTGCCGGCATGTTTTGCTCAGCAGTTGTGGGTGTGCCACCTGCGGGAGCGGCTGGTTTTTCTTCGCCCCGTTGACAGGCTGTCACGCTGAGGGCGCAGACTCCGATAAGCGTTGCTAAGATCATGTTTTTACGCATGTTATTTCTTCCTTTTAATAAGTGATTAGACTATTAAACCTTAAGCCTTGGGAAATTGATATTAGATGCTATAATCGCCCGGCACAACAATCCTTAACATATTAACTGAATATCGTAGATCGGGAAAGGCAGATGATCAAGCTTAAGAATGATTCTTTTATGCGGGCGGTTTGGCGCGAGCCTTTGGACTATACGCCGGTCTGGATCATGCGCCAGGCGGGGCGTTATCTCCCGGAATACCGAAAAGTGAGAGAAAAGGCAGGTAGTTTTCTCACCTTATGCAAAACCCCAGAGTTGGCCTGTGAGGTCACTTTGCAGCCTTTAGCACGCTTCCCCTTGGACGCTGCTATCTTGTTTTCAGATATATTGACGATTCCAGATGCCATGGGCTTGGGACTTGGTTTTCAAGAGGGAGAGGGGCCTTATTTTGAGCGGCCTCTTCGTTGTCTGGAAGATGTAAATAAATTATTCATTCCTGATCCAAGTGTTCATTTGAGATATGTTTTAGATGCCATTGCCTTAATTCAGAAAGAGTTGGCTGCCAAACTTCCCTTGATCGGCTTTTGTGGCAGTCCCTTTACCTTGGCCTCTTATATGGTGGAAGGGAAGGGAAAAACCTCCTTTTCCTTGATTTTGGAGGCAACTCAGCGTCAGGAAGCCTGGCTTCATCTTTTGCTCGATAAATTGGCCCAAGCCGTTAGTTTGCATCTTAATGCCCAGATAGCCGCTGGTGTGCAAGCGGTGATGCTCTTTGATACCTGGGGAGGTCTCTTAGATGCCAGTGCCTATCAAGAATTTTCTTTGCGTTACATCCAGCAAACCGTTGCACAACTGAAGCGTGAAGCAAAAGGGCAACGTATCCCAGTCATTCTCTATACGCGGGGAGACCGCGTGCAATTATTGGAGGATTCTGGCTGTGATGTTCTTGGAGTGGACTGGTCGGTCCATCTAGGACGCGCGCGGGAACAGGTTGGCCAGCGTATGGCCTTGCAGGGAAACATGCAGCCTGATTTTTTACTGCAGACGCCAGAAGTGGTCCGGCAAAAGGTGGCTGAGATTTTGCAAGAATTT
>CAYVBZ010000032.1:0-25092 GCA_964449835.1 uncultured Coxiellaceae bacterium
GCCTGGCGCCGCATGAATGGCCGCTTGCAATATGCGTGAAAAAGCAGTCTCTGCTTCATATTGCTTTGATGTTCGCCCAAGAATTCCAAGCTCGCTTAACAGCAAATAAGGGTATATTCCATATTCCTTTAGGTCTTCTGGCAACTTAGCTAATGGGTCTTTGTTTCTAGTTGTGCTCATTTTGCTCCTTGATATTTTTTATGTAAAATAATTGAACTAATATACTGGAACAGACTATGAAAGAAAAGAACTGAACTGATTTTAGAATAAACACGGAAGCTCCTTATGGTTTAATTCCATTGCTGTTTTCAGCACAACAATGTTATCAAATCTGGGCTTCTTTTTTTACTCAAATTAGTAAGACTAGTATTTAATCCGCCGGAAAAGGCAGCCCACCTTTCACCGTAAATATTTCCATTGGAAAACTTCCTGTTTTAATTCGCGCAACAAAAGAGGTATGCCTGGTCACGACATTCCCAAATTCCGCAAGACTTGCGCGTAGAAAATTAAAGCGATAAAACGCCGTTTCCGCAAGGGCGGTATTCAATTCCAATGAGCCATACCAGAAAGAAGACCCAAATCGCGTTCCAAAGCGGGGCCCATTTTTCAATGGCGGATATCGAAAAGGGGTTGCTAACAAATAATGTAGATCGAGAGCCTCCTTTTTAAGTGGCGGTTTATTGGACTCAAGCATTTCCTCAAGTAGTTGTTGTTCCTCAAGGGAATCCACTAACTTTCGAGTCGAAGTAAGATGTTGCGCCTCTACAATTCGCCATGCGCTGATACTCAATGAAATGAGATGTTGCACACCTTTACACTGTTGCAAAATATTTTTTGCCATCTAGTTTTTGCCTCGCATGGCATCAAGATATTCTACTGCATGGATCAATCCTGGAATGGACTGAATTAGTTGTCATTGCGAGCGCAATGACAACCCTTTAATTAATTTGCGAAACGCCAACAAAACCGCAATATTAATACACCGCAATCTGCGAGGGCGTATAAGAAGGGCCACTCGAAGCCGGGTCCGGTTTATCGTTCGAAGACCCAGGCAACCCAAATAATGCTGCATGGGATGTGCTCACAGTTGGCGCTCCAGTCACCGGTTCTACTACCTGCTCTCTGTGATCTGTATACTTTTCAGAAGAAACTAGCTGAATAACAAGCTCGCCCTTCTTGACTTTTTTTTCCAACAGTTTCATAAGTTGGGCCACCATATTTGCGTGACCGGTTATGCCCGCAGTTTCTTCGACCTGCTCCTGCTCAAGGGACTGTTCAAACTCCTTGACCGCCGCATCCAACACTCCCTGCACTTGACAGGCATAGCTCAGTGGAAGGGTGCCTATATTGATCCCCCAAGAAACAAGTGCCGTCACAATCGGCGCGACAAAAGGGAGCGCTGATCCCATGCTAAACCCACCCAGAGCGCCCACGAGAATGATACTGGCAAAAATAGTTAACCAGAAAGTATATTTGGACTGTTTGATTCTTTCCTTCAAGATGCTGCTATCTGCGGTACTGAAGGCAAGATCAATTTGATGAGACAATTTTTCTTCAAGGCCCTCTATTGAAACACCCGGATGAAGCGTCCGGAATTGTCCAAGCGCCGCATCAATCATTTTCTTTTTTTTTGCATGCAAACGCTTTTTTAATTTTTTTTCCACCCATCGATCAATCACTCCAAACATCGTTCACCTCCGGGCTTTTAAGTCATTTTATCTGGTCTGTAGAATGAAGCAATATCTGACTAATAAATTCTCAGCAATCTATGAAAATTATGGAAAATTTTAGATTAACTTAACAAGTGTGGCCCTACTCCACCGTCACCGACTTCGCCAAATTTCGCGGCTGGTCCACATCCGTGCCCTTTAACACCGCAACATGATAAGCCAGCAGCTGCAGGGGCAGTGTGTAAGCAATTGGGGCAACACTGGGGTGCATGCGAGGAAGAGGCAGGACTTGCATTGGTTTGCCCTTGAATTCTTGGGGTGCATCCGTCAGCACATAGAGCTCGCCGCCGCGCGCTTGCACTTCGGCTAAGTTGGATTTGATCTTGTCAAATAGTTCATCTTTCGGCGCGAGCACGATCACTGGCATGTTGTGATCAACCAAGGCCAGAGGACCGTGTTTCAATTCCCCGCCCGGATAACCTTCGGCGTGAATATAAGAAATTTCTTTCAACTTCAAAGCGCCTTCCAGCGCAATGGGATATAAGCTGCCGCGTCCTAAAAATAACGCATGCTGTTTATCAATAAAACACTGCGCCCATTGGGCGATTTGCGGATCGCAAGCAGAGACTTGGTTTAAAAGCTGCGGCAAAGTCTGCAAAGCAGAAAAAATTGCGCTGTCTCTCTCCGGCTCTTCAGTCTGTTGTTTCGAAAGCGCCAAGGTCAAAAGCAGCAAGGCCAATAATTGTGTGGTGAAGGCCTTCGTCGATGCAACACCAATTTCCATGCCGGCCCGCATTAAAAACACATGCCCCGCCTCACGCGTGAGCGTACTTTCCGGCACATTGCAAATTGCGAGCGTATCCAGATAGCCCTTTTCTTTGGCCAAGCGCAAAGCTGCCAACGTATCCGCCGTTTCTCCGGACTGCGAGAGTGTCACAAACAAGGTCTGCCGAAGAACAACGGGTTTGCGATAACGGAACTCAGAAGCAATTTCAACGGAAGTGGGCAGACCGGTCAGCGACTCGATCCAATATTTCCCGACCAAGGCCGCGTGATAACTGGTGCCGCAGGCAACCAACTGCACCGCCTTCACTTCGCTTAATTGCTGATGCAAATTCAGCCCAAAGGCCGCCTCATTCAATTGAAGAGGCAGAGCGCGTCCTTCCAAACAAGTTGAGACCGCTTGGGCTTGCTCTGCGATTTCCTTGCGCATGTAGTGACGATACTCACCTCGGTCCACCACATCATAATGACCGTCCACCACATTAATCTTGCGCTCAACGGCCTTGCCCGCCGCATTAAAAATTTGAATTGTCTCGCAGCTTAAATCCACTAAATCCCGATCTTCCAAATAGATAAATCCCTGTGCCACTGACAACAAAGCCAACACATCAGAGGCGACAAAATTTTCACCGATGCCTTTGCCGACCACTAAAGGACTACCATGACGCACAGCGATCAAACGCCCCGGGTCTCGCGTGGAGAGAATAGCCAAGGCATACGCCCCTTCCAGCTCTTTCACCGCCGCCTGCACCGCTTTGCGAAACTCTCCCGTCTGGGTGTATTGATAATGAATGAAGTGGACCACCACCTCACTGTCTGTCTCTGAAGTAAACTGATAACCTTTGTCCAACAAAAACTGCCGCAACGCCTCATGGTTTTCAATGATGCCATTATGTGCCAGAGAAATTTCATCGTGGGAAACAAAGGGATGCGCGTTGCGCTCAGAGGGCACCCCGTGCGTCGCCCAACGGGTGTGGGCGATACCGGTGTTACCACGCAATTTTAACGCAGTCTCCGAATCCGCCAAGGCCTTTTCCAATTCACCCACCTTGCCCAAAACCCGCAGCCGGTTTAAACGCTGCTGATGGTCCAGCATGGCAATGCCGGCTGAGTCATAGCCCCGGTATTCCAGGCGCTTCAACCCTTCAATTAAAATTTTCTCGACATGACGTTCCGCAACTGCACCGACAATCCCGCACATTTTAACTAAACTCCTTTTCTTTTTTCCCCGCCGGACGCTGCCAGCCAGGAATGCTTTGTTGTTTGGACCGCGCCAAGGTCAATTGCTGCGCCGGCGCATCTTTGTTAATGGCAGAACCTGCGCCGATCGTCGCGCCTTTGCCGATGGTCACCGGCGCGATTAATTGAGTTCCTGAACCGATAAAGGCGTCATCGCCAATATGGGTTTTGTGCTTATTGAGCCCGTCATAATTACAAGTAATGGTCCCGGCCCCCAAATTAACGCGCTTGCCTAGCTCCGCATCGCCCACATAACTTAAATGACTCACTTTGCTGCCTTCATCAAGAAAGCTGTTTTTAATTTCCACAAAATTACCAATCTGCGTTTTGGCCGCAAGGCGCGTACCTGGCCGCAGGCGCGCGAAGGGACCAATGATACAATCTGAGGCCACCTCTGCACCATCAATCACCGTATTGGCACGGATGTCGGCGCGTTCGCCTATCACGGCATTGCGTAAGTAAACATTGGGGCCGACCACAGTGCCCTTGCCCAGCACAACACGGCCTTCGACCACGACATTCACGTCCAAGACCACATCTGGGCCTGCGATTAATTCGCCGCGCACATCCAAACGCCGCGGATCGTAAATGGTTACGCCCTGCCGCAATAACTTTTGCGCCAGGCGTTCTTGATAGAAACGTTCTAAGTGATTCAACTGCACCCGGTCGTTCACGCCCAAAACTTCTTCCGCCACCGCCGGTTGAATTGTATAAATGGCAGGCTGTTCTTTTAGCGCAAGCGGCACAATGTCCGTTAGATAGTATTCGCCCTGGGCATTGTGTTTGGACAAACTCGGCAACCATTTTTTTAAATTGGAAGCGGGCACATAATAAATGCCGGTGTTAATTTCAGAAATGCGTCTTTGGTCCTCATCCGCGTCTTTTTCTTCAACAATGGCACGGACCTTGCCTGCAGCATTTCGCAAAATGCGGCCATAACCTTGAGGCTGAGGTAAATTGGCGGTGAGAAGGCCAAGCGCCTCTGGCGGCGTTTCCTGCATCAATCGTTTCAGGGTTTCAAGAGAAATCAGTGGTACATCGCCGTAAAGAACCAACACCTGCTCGCCTTCCTGCAAAAGCGGCAAAGCCTGCAAAAGCGCATGGCCGGTGCCTAACTGCTGTTCCTGCGGCAACCAAGTGACCGGATAATGTGAAAGCGCCGCATGGACCCGTTCCCCGCCATGGCCATAAATGACGATAGGCTGCGCGTCCGGGGAAAGGCCCAAGGCAGTCTGTAAAACATGCTCAAGCAATGGCTTACCGGCAAGCAGGTGCAAAACCTTGGGCAGCTCTGAATACATGCGCTTGCCCTGGCCGGCAGCGAGAATAACAATGCGGGGTGCTTTCATTCACGGTTACCTGTTTAAAACT
Organism: uncultured Coxiellaceae bacterium; assembly: GCA_964449835.1. GTDB lineage: Bacteria > Pseudomonadota > Gammaproteobacteria > DSM-16500 > DSM-16500 > JABDGC01. The sequence continues at coordinate 5,064 of CAYVBZ010000032.1, forward strand.
TGGCATGATTATAGCTGTTTTAGGGGCAAATGCGAATGGGGAAGCTGATTTGAAATTGAACGAAACTGCAGTCAGAGCAAGCTCTGGTTCTAAGGCTGCCAAGGCTGTTTAGAAAAGCTTGCAAAGGGAGTCTCTTCTTTTAACTCTTGAGGAATGGCCCCTTCGATAAAAGCCTTAAATTTCTGCGCGAATTCGGAGCTCTCCTCCGTTTGCATGTTATTTTGTTCCAATATTTCTTTCTTGTCCAATTCTACCTCCCCATTCAGACCTTCTGTGCAGCATTTATAGCCGGCAAAATGACAGTATTGTATCATTGCCAGCTGCGCTGGGGTGAAACGACCGCTTGTGCTCTGTTTCAGGGCAATCGTATAGTGTCTTCCCTCTCGTTCTCCGCCCTGACTCTCAATGACACGCTGGACAATGCGGTGGACATAGTCGAACAGGAAAACATTAAAATTAGGATCTGAGTTGGTTGCTGTCGTTGTCCTGAGATTGAGATTTTTCGGGAAGTAGATTTCTACTTCCGTTCTTTTATTCCATTCAACACATTTTTCAAGCACACCACATTTGGGGAAATTATGGTCCTTGAAAAGTGAATGTTCAGCGGCTTCAGGACTTGCAAAACATTTGGTAAGCGACATTTCGCCTACCTCTAGCTTTGGATAGGTTTCGACTATGTCGTCTTCAGAGACATTCGCGACAGAAGGGCCGCTTTGGTCCGGGTCATCCAAAAAAACCTGCAAGTTTTTTATTTCCTTCTCTACCTTCTTGTAGTCGTTTGAAATATAGAATTCGACCCATCCCTCGGGCAAAGCTTTAGTCCACCCTTCTTCAGCTGCATGGTCAGGATGAAAAAATCTATTTCGACGAAAGCGAAGGGTGGGTTCGTCTTCATGGGTGATGGTAAAACGTAGGGATTTTTTTTTGTGCTGAATCTCTTCCTTTTCCTCTTCCTCTTCCTTTTCCTCTTCCTCACTCTCCTCTAGTTCTTGCGGTATAAATTCCTCCTTTTCCTCTAGCTCAGAAATTCCTTCTTTATCATCCAGACCTTTAAAATCGTTAAGTTTTTTAATAAGCCATGTTTGGTCATCATCACTTAACAAGTTCAAAAAGTCCTGATCTTCTTCTTTTGACTCATCACCGCTAAACAAAGCTTGATCATATTCTTCGGTTTGAATCAAACTTTCAAAAATTTTATTTAATGTTTTCAAAAAATCGCTTTGATTATTCCTACCAGATAGATAAAGAACACTCTCGAACCGGAAGCCTCTCTCTCTGCAGAAACCTTGAAAAAGCGAAGACAGTTTATCGCTTCTCTTTATTTTCTTATCTAATGAATCTAATTGAGGGTCGACTCCTTTGGCTAACTCCTGCATCATATAATTTAAACAATTTATCGCTGCTTGCTTAGGTCTATCTTTATCCGTTTCAAGCGCTGCTGCAATATCAGAAGAATAATCTTTATCATTTATTAACTCTTGAGAGAGAGGTATAACGTTTTCTATAATATACTTAGCAAAATCCTCACTAGACATTCGATAGGGATTTTGAGCTCGACTATCATTGAGCCCCTCTTGCACATCGGATAGATTTTCGATTATAGCTGCTTTCTTTGAGTCGTTATCGTTTTCTATATTTAATTCTTGCAGCATGCGCGTTACATGCTCTATGAGGTTAGAAAGATAAAAAGTGTCTGCAAAATACTCATCAATTGCAGCATTTGTGCGCTGCAGACCACCTTCATCTCGCTCGGAAGGATCTCTAAAAAACATTTTTTACCCCCTCATTAGACTTAAACTCAGCTCCTAAAACCGAAGCATCACATCATCTCTGGAATCTGGCGACACAACAACCCCACGGTTTGCATACCGCTCAAAAGCCTTCGCATAATCACTCATCTTGTCAATTTCCACGCCGTTCTTTCAGAACACCTCTTTTAAGTTGATGGTGTATTCTGGCATGACCCACTCAAATTACTCTTTATTAAAACAAATCGAAGCTTTTCTGCGTATATAATGATTATAGCGCAGGATATTAGCTTTTTATTATCCTTTTATGAAGGACTTAGACCCTAGCTAAGCGCTTGCTTTTTATCGGTTTCCCGCTATGATGGTGCCGCCCTTCGAGACGCGCCCTTCGACCCTTCGATACGCTCAAGTCCAAGATGCTCCTCAGGGCGGACTTGTTTATATCTCAAAAGGGGAGAATGGATGTTCAGTAATCGGCTGCGCAGGACCTTATTTCAGAACAAGCTTATCAAGCTCCAAAACCGCTTCGCTCATCATACAAACTCTTTTTCAGTAAAAGCTTATCCCGCAGGCCCAGTCCTCACTTCAAGCTATGAACAAAGCAAACAAGTTGAAATTGCCGCCTCAAAACGCGAGCTAAAAAAATTTTTAGTTTGCCAAGACCCCGACTTGAGCAGCTTTGTGGATCTTCTTTTTGATTACAAGGGGTCCGCCCGTATTCTATTAAAAATTGACGCTCAGGCTGAAAAGACCATAGACGAGCTTGACCCTGGTTTGTTCGGCGAATTCCAACAAGTCCTACAGGAAGGCAGAGCTGATCAACTTAATGTTTTTTTTACAGACCGCTTTTTACCCAGTTTAAGAAAGATTTTTAGCCGCCTGGCCCAGCATTATGGCTTTGAGCCGGATTTGGTAGAAACCAATGATGGACTGCTGCTCGATGATGACTTCATTGAGTTTGTCGAACAGGGGAAGCTGTATTTGGACCTGGGAGAAGACGCACATGGTCCTCTGCCCCATCTGATCGCCGCCTTCATGATGAAAGAGTTTGAGGCAGAAGGGCGCATAGCCTCTGCACGCTCACTTTATCAATCCTTGACTGAACGCTGCGAGTATTATTGCCCCGAGCGCACGAATTATGTTCATCGCTTTCTCTTACTTTTGGACTACCCCAACTGTTATCCGATCACAGAAACTGTTTTCTGCAATCCCGCAAGCCTCTCTAATCATCTACTTTTTTATGGGAAGAGCTTAGGACAGCTCGCGGTTATTTGTAAGAACCATGCTCGGGAACTACGGGAAATTTCCCGGGCGGAGTGGAGGGAGAAGGAGAATAAGTGTTGGATGACCAAGGGCAAGGTTTTGCTTTAGGGTTTACCGGCAGCCCCTAGGCGGCTACCGCTTGTTCCGTCACTTTCTTCACCAAAGCCTCCACGTTCTTGTCTCCCAACAAAGCCCGATCAACACAAAGGAAGGCTGTCTGCTCATACTTGTCCGAGATCGCATTAATCATCATAGACATTTGATTAATCGACCGCACGTCATTATGCTCATTCACCACCAAAATCGGATCATCATCCGCGATGTAGGACTGGTGCGGTGTTTTGATTAAAGCCAGTTGCCAGTCTTGAATCGTTTTCGCATGGGCAACTTTAAATTCAGCAATCAGCTCCTCAATTTTCGTTAGACCCATAAAATCCAAACGGATGATTTTAGGAATTTCCCGGCGTTGCAATCTTGCTGCAATTTGCGTAACCGCGGAGCTGTCAGGAAGTGCAGCCAAACGGTCGATCAATGCAAAAACATCATAGTCGCAGAGCGCTTTATAAATAGGGTAACAGGCCTCCAAAAACGCTTGTTTCAGCGCTGTAATGTCTTTCACCAAACGCGCATTTTGATTGAACTCATTCACCCGCGCCAAAAAAACGCCCAAACGCGTGGCCCGCAAGCTTTCATGGCCTTTTTCATCTACCTGTTCGGAGAGTTTTGCGAGTAATTGCACCAACAAAAATTCAAGGGCCAGCTTTTTCTGCGAGTAATAAATATTCCGAATCATTAAACGCCGCGCCATGAGATAATGCTCAACTGCGCCAATTCCCTTATAAGTGATGCCGAGACGCTCGTGCTGTTTATCGTTCACAATCGCCATGCAATGCAGCATCCAGCGAAAATCGAATTGCCCATAACCCACACCGCAAAAATGACTGTCGCGCCGCAAATAGTCCAGCCGATCGGCGTCCAATTGAGAAGAGACAATATCCGCCAAAACATTTTTGACGCAGGACCTATGCATAATCATGCCTTCTACTTGGCCAAATTTAGCCTCGGTCAAGATGTAACGCGGATTTTGATTATTATAATCTTCAAAAAAGCTTGAACTGCGATAATCGGCGAGAAAGAAAGGCGTCCAGTCCTCATGGCGGACCCGCTTTTGATAAAATACATCTTCAAAAGCATGTGAAAATGGGCCATGGCCAATATCATGCAAAAGACAGGCGATCATGACCAATTGCCTTTCTTCATCCGCTAAGCCAATTTTATGGGCAATTTGGCTGCCGATGTAACAACAGCCCAAGCAGTGATTAAAGCGGGTGTGCACCGCTCCCGGGAAAATAAAATCTCCCATGCCCAATTGCTTGATATGCCGCAGACGTTGAAAATGCGGACTATTAATGAAAGGCTTGACCCAACTGTCTTCAATGTCTGTAAACTGCATGGTGCCATGCACGGGGTCTTTGATAACGTGATAGCGATTTTGGTTTGTCATGAATCAATCTCTTTAGTATTTAAAACACCATAAAATAACCACCCCAACCCTTGAAGCAGCGCCAGCAGAAAAAAGAAAAGAAACCACAACAAAGACCAGGCCGCCATGCTTAAATGCAAAAACTGCCAATTCACTTTGGCACATTCTGGCCCGCCTAAAAAGACACTCATGAGCACCTGCGGCCAAGGCAAAATCTGCGCCATATACTGTAAACTCGCCTCGCAGCTGCCTGAATCAAAGGGGGAAGGAAAATATTGCAGCCAAAGCTGCCTGCCGGCAAACACCGTCCCAAATAAGGCCGAAAGACTCAAAAGAAGAATGAAAAAAACCTGAATATATTTTTGCAGAGGAAAAAAGCTGCTCACTAAAAACAAAAAACCTAACACAGCAAAGGCCAACCGCTGCATCTCACACATGGCGCAAGGAACCAGGCCTTGATAAAACTCCAGGTAAAAGGCAAACCCCAGCAAACCGGCAATGACCAGAAGCTGCGCAAAATAGAACCAACGTGAAGGACAGGGTTTTAGCATAAAGGTCTTACTTTATTCCATTATTAATTCAAGTGATTATACTCTAATTTTTTTCTAGGAGCTGTTGACAATTCATTGTGTCATTCTGAGCAAAGCGAAGAATCTTCAGCGTTTTTGTAGAAAGATCCTTCGCGGAGTTTACCCTGGCAGGGCCCAGGATGACACATTAATTATTAATCAATGCATTACACCTTAATTGTCAATAGCTCTTAGCTTGTTACCTAAATACGTCATACTCACTATTTTTTCTTCCCCCTCCGGGGAATTTAAACAATCACAAAACGCCCGAGAAAATTACCCATAATTAAAGCGTAATTTTTATGTTTGTTCACTATTTGTCGTTGTGCTAAAATCCTGCGAAAAGAAGTAACTTCATATGCCCGACCTAAAACAAACCTTTGATGTCATTGTCGTCGGCGGCGGTCATGCCGGAACCGAGGCTGCTTTGGCGCCTGCGCGCATGGGTCTGAAAACCTTATTGCTGACGCATAATATTGAAACGCTGGGACAAATGTCCTGTAACCCTGCCATCGGCGGGATTGGAAAGGGCCATTTAGTCAAAGAAATCGATGCACTGGGCGGGGCCATGGCTAAAGCCGCGGACCTCGCCGGTATTCAGTTTCGCATTTTAAACGCAAGCAAAGGACCGGCTGTGCGTGCTACGCGTGCACAAGCGGACCGGGCCTTATATAAACAAGCTATCCGCGGATTTTTGGAAAACCAACCCAACTTAGTTTTGTTTCAGCAAGCGGTCGATGACATCTTGATTGAGCAAGAACGCGTGGTCGGTGTGCTCACCCAAATGGGACTCCGGATTAAAGCTAAAACAGTCATTCTCACCGCCGGCACCTTTCTAGCTGGCAAAATTCATATCGGCATGAACAATTATGAAGCCGGCCGCGCGGGCGATCCGCCGGCCAAAACCTTGGCACAGCGTTTGCGTGAATTGCCGCTGCGCGTCGGTCGGCTCAAAACCGGCACCCCGCCGCGCATTGATGGACGGACGCTAGATTATAGTGTCATGGAACCTCAAGCCGGTGATCAACCTACGCCTGTCTTTTCCTTTATGGGCACACAAGCAGAGCATCCCCGGCAAATCTCCTGCTTTATCACGCACACCAATGAAAAAACCCATGAGCTGGTCCGGCAAGGTTTCAGCCAATCGCCGCTTTATACCGGTGTAATTGAAGGCGTAGGCCCACGTTACTGCCCTTCGATTGAAGATAAAATCATGCGCTTTCCCGATCGCAGCGCACATCAAATTTTTGTGGAACCCGAAGGCTTAAGCACGCATGAAGTTTATCCTAACGGCATCTCAACCAGCCTCCCTTTTGAAGTCCAATTGGAATTTGTGCGCTCCATTCGCGGTTTTGAAAAGGCGCACATGACCCGTCCAGGCTATGCCATTGAATATGATTTTTTTGATCCGCGAGGACTCAAACCCTCGCTGGAAACCAAGACCATTCAAGGACTTTTTTTCGCCGGGCAAATTAACGGCACCACCGGCTATGAAGAGGCTGCAGCGCAAGGTTTGCTGGCCGGTATCAATGCAGCACTGTGGGTACAAGAAAAAGGACCGTGGACACCACGCCGTGATCAAGCTTATCTCGGCGTTATGGTGGACGATCTGATCACGCGCGGCACACTGGAGCCTTACCGCATGTTTACCAGCCGAGCTGAATACCGGCTGCTCTTACGCGAAGACAACGCAGACCTCCGTTTGACACCGCTTGGCCAAACCTTAGGTTTAATCGATGAAACACGTTGGCAAGCTTTTCAAAAAAAAGGCGAGGCCATCGCCAAAGAACAGCAGCGCCTGCACAGCACCTGGGTCCGTCCACAAAGCCCTGCGGCCCTCGCTCTCGAACCTTGGCTGGATCTACCTTTAAGCCGCGAATACCGCTTGTCAGAATTACTGCGCCGTCCCAATTTAAATTACAACGAGCTCAGCAGCATCAGTGACTTAGGTCCTTTCGTAGACAGCAAAGTCGTCGCGGAACAAGTCGAAATTCAAGTCAAATATGCCGGTTATATTGAACGCCAGAAAGAAGAAATCGAGAAACAACTGCAGCATGAGACGCTTAAGCTGCCCCATGACTTGGACTACACCCAAGTAAAAGGCTTGTCCACCGAAGTCACACAAAAATTAAGCAGCGCACAACCCCTCACCTTCGGCATGGCCGGACGCGTTCCCGGCGTCACCCCCGCAGCACTCTCCTTGCTCTTGGTCCATCTCAAGAAAAGAAAAAAATATGTCAATGCCACTTAAAGAACTTTTGCACCTGGCCCTGCGGGAAAATAAGCATCATTTTCCCGCAGCAGTGGAAGAACAATTCATCCACTTCCTCACCCTTTTGCAAAAATGGAACCAAGTCTTTAATCTCACCGCTTTGGTCACGCCCTCTGATCTGGTTTATCTTCACATTCTGGATAGCTTGTCTATTTCACCGTATCTCCATGGAAAACGGCTGCTCGATGTCGGCAGCGGCGGCGGCTTGCCAGGCATTCCGCTCGCCATTGCAGACCCCGGTCAAAATTGGGTCTTGCTCGACAAAAGCCAAAAAAAGACCCGCTTCCTGGTCCAGGTCGCCGCTGAGCTGGGTTTAAAGAATGTCACGGTGATTTGCAGCCGTTGTGAAACATTCCAAACCGGTCCCGGCTTTGATAGCATCATTTCGCGCGCTTTTGGCTCACTCAAATTATTGATTGAAACGACGCAGCACTTGCTTGCGCCAGAAGGCTATTTCTTAGCCATGAAAGGCGGCCACCCCACGCAGGAACTCGCTGAAATTCCAGCTACCTTTCACTTGCAAGATGTGCAAAAATTGACGATACGTGGACTGCCGGCTGAACGGCATTTAATCCGGATTAGGAGAGCCTAGTGACCAAAATCATCGCGATAGCCAATCAAAAAGGTGGCGTCGGAAAAACAACAACCAGTATTAATCTGGCCGCTTCCTTTGCCGCTATGAAGCGGAAGGTCCTGCTCATCGACCTGGATCCCCAGGGCAACACGACTGCCGGCAGCGGCGTCGATAAATCCCAGATTGTCTGGGCCGCACAGCATGTGCTGCTGCATGAAGCAGAACTCCAACAGGCCGTCATAGCAACCGAAGGCGGCTATGATCTTCTGCCGACTTATCATGAACTTATTGTCGCCGAAGTGGAACTCATGCAAATGATCGAGCGCGAGTTTCAGTTGAAAAAAATTCTGCGGCAATCCGCTAAACAATATGACTTTGTGCTGATCGACTGTCCGCCGTCCTTGAATATCCTCACCGTCAACGCCCTGGCCGCGGCCCACTCGGTCCTCGTTCCCATTCAGTGTGAATATTTCGCCCTGGAAGGCTTGAGTGGTTTGCTGAACACCATCGAACAAATCCGCGTTTCCACGAATCCTCACTTGTACATTGAAGGCTTGCTCCGCACCATGTACGATGGCCGCAATCGCTTGGCAATCGACGTCTCCAACCAATTACTCAAACATTTTCCAGACCGCGTCTATCACACCGTGATACCACGCAACGTCCGTCTGGCCGAAGCCCCGAGCCACGGACTGCCCGTCATCCGTTACGATGAAAAATCTCAAGGCGCAATCGCCTATTTGGCCTTGGCCGGTGAAATTTTAAGAAAAGCGGAAAAAACCGAAAACACATCAAAGCTTTCAGAAACAGAGGTTGAAGCCTAACTTTTTATGAAACTCGCGTTTTGTCTTTATCGTTATTTTCCCTTTGGCGGTTTGCAGCGTGATTTTTTGCGCATCGCGCGCGCCTGTCTGCTACGCGGCCATGAGGTGACCGTTTATACCGGAAGTTGGGAAGGGGAGCCTGCGAAAGACTTGCGCGTCGAAATATTGCCTGTCTCAGGCTGGCAAAATCACACCCGCTGCCGCTCTTTTTCACGCGCGCTTGCAAAACGCCTGAAAACGCAAGAGTACGACTTAGTGGTCGGCTTCAACAAAATGCCGGGCCTCGACGTTTATTATGGCGCCGATGTCTGCTATGCCAGCCGCATTCAAAAACAAAAACCTTTTTGGTATACCTGGCTGCCGCGTTTTCGTCACTATCTTGAAGATGAGCGCCAAGTTTTTGCACCCGACAAGCTTACCAAAATTCTCGTTTTAACCGAGAAACAAAAAGAAGAGTATCGCGCTTGTTATCCTTTGCCTGCCGAACGTTTTTTCGTTTTACCGCCTGGCATTTCCCGCGACCGACAAGCACCAAAGCAAGCCGAAACCATCCGGGAAACTTTGCGCACCCGCTATCTCAAACAAAGGGACGACTTTGTGCTCCTCCTCGTCGGTTCCGGCTTTAAAACCAAAGGGCTCGACCGTGTCATTCAAGGACTCGCCGCTTTACCCGAAGTCTTAAAACAGAAAACACAATTGTGGGTCGTGGGACAAGATAAGGCAGCACCTTTCCTTCAACAAGCCAAAGACTGTGGCCTGAATTCCCACATTCATTTTTTCGGCGGCCGCCATGACGTCGCCAATTTTTTTCTCGCAGCAGACCTCTTGGTACATCCGGCCTATCATGAAAACACCGGCACTGTTATTTTAGAAGCGCTAGTCGCAGGACTCCCCGTACTCACGCTGGATGTTTGCGGTTACGCCCCTTACGTCAGCACCGCAAAGGCCGGTCTGGTTTTAGCTTCACCCTTTGATCAAAAGCAATTTAACCACGCCTTGCAAAACGTACTTTTATCGTCTTCCCGCCCTGAATGGAAAAGAAACGCGCTCAACTTTGCAGAAACTGCGGACATTTATAGTTTGCCGGAAAAGGCGGCCACCTTGCTTGAAACATTTGCCGCGGAACCTAAAAAACCATCCAGTCACACAGAACTTCGCGTGAAAGAAGCTGCTGTGTTCGAAAGTTACATGCGCCTTCAAGGAGAGTGCTTTCGTAAACAAGACGGCCGATGCACGCAGCGTGTTTTTTTAGAACAACAATCCTACTTTATCAAACAGCATTCCGGAGTCGGCTGGAAAGAAATTTTCAAGAATCTTTTCCAATTGAAGTTGCCGGTCCTCAGCGCGAAAAATGAATGGCGCGCCATCATGCGGCTGCGCAAACAGCACGTTTTAACGCCCCGCTTAAAAGCTTACGGTTCCCGAGGCTGGAATCCCGCCCGCCTGCGCTCTTTTATTTTAATGGAAGAAATCCAACCGGCCGTGAGCCTCGAGGATTTTTGCCGGGACTGGAAAAATCACCCGCCTGCTTTTTCGCTGAAACTGGCGCTCATTCGGAAGTTGGCCGCCATTGCAAAGACCATGCATGAAACCGGCATCCATCACCGTGATTTTTATCTCTGCCATTTTCTACTGGATCCCCGCTCTCTGAAAGAGAAAAAGCTCCTCCTTTATTTAATTGATTTGCACCGTGCTGGACTGCATCTCAGTCCGCGCAGCCGCTGGATCATCAAGGACTTGGCCGGTCTTTATTTTTCCAGCAAGGAACAAGGCCTCTCCCAGCGGGATTATTTCCGCTTCATAAAGCACTACCGAATGAAGCCATTGCGCGCTATTATCGAAGAGGAAAAACCCTTTTGGCGACGAGTCACAATACGCGGAGAAAAGCTGTACCATGCCCATACTCTACCCTAATGCGAAAGCCGCCCACCCCGGAGAATTCAACCGGAAGAAATTACTCAAAGCAGACTATAACTTCGCCTCGCCTTTTTTATTGACCTTGGCTCATCACGAAGACGCGCTGATTTGCGAAGAAATGGCGCGCATCATCCCCGGAAAGCGTCTCGTCGCGTTTGGCCGCTGGAACAACCGCCCAGTCGTCGCCAAACTGTTTTTCAGCCGGCAAGCCAAACAGCATCAGCAGCGTGACCTGAAAGGCGCGAAAGCTCTGAAGCGTGCTAAAATTCCAAGCCCGGCTTTGCTGCATGTGGACGCAACGAAAGACCAGTCTATTCACCTCTTAATTTTTGAGCGTATCGAGTCAGCGGAAAGTCTGGAAGATTTTTGGCGAAACCATAAAAACACACCAGAAAGCGAAACAGTCCTGCGCGCTTTGACCATTGAAATTGCGACACAGCATGTGCTTGGCCTCGAGCAAGAAGACCTGCATCTTAAAAATTTTCTGGTCGCCGGCGAAAAAATTTATACGCTGGATGGCGCCGGCATTCGCACGCACAAGGGGCCCCTGTCCAAAAAGCAAAGCCTTGAAAATCTGGCCTTGTTTTTTTCCCAACTCGGCGTTCACACACAGCAATTACAGCAGCGGCTCTTTGAAACCTACATTGAAGCCCGCAGTTGGCTGATCAAAAAATCAGACCTGTCCTTTTTGCAAAAAACCATCCGTCATTGGAACTCAAGCCGTTGGCTTGATTATAGTAAAAAAATTTTTCGCGCCAGCACCCAATTTGCTAAAGTAAAGACACTAGGCACCTTTGCGCTTTACGATCGCTCCTATCAATCGCCGGCTTTTCAGCTCTTTATTAATAATCCGCAAGCAAGCTTCAAAGCCCCGGAAACTCAAATTTTAAAAGCAGGACGAACCGCGACCGTAGCAAGCATTAATTTGGCAGGACGCAAGCTGGTCGTAAAACGCTACAATATTAAAAGTTTCTGGCATGGCCTCAGCCTGCTCTTCAAACCCTCTCGGGCCAGACTATCTTGGCGTTTAGCACATCAATTGCAATTTGTCGGCCTGCCCACGGCAAAGCCCGTCGCCTTTATTGAAAAGCGTTTCTTAGGTCTACGTCGAAATGCTTATTTCGTTATGGAATACATTGAAGGTCAACGCGCAGATGTCTTCTTTGACCATTTTTCTCCTGAAAAATCACAAGATCAGACTATCGCTAAACGTATCATCGCTTTGTTCTTCAACTTGGCACGACTGCGTCTTTCTCACGGCGACTTAAAAATCACCAATATCCTCATTAATTCAAATCAAGAACCTGTGCTCATTGATCTCGACGGCATGCGCGAACACCACTCCTTGCGCAGCCTAGGACGGCGCTTCAACCAAGACTTAGAACGTTTCCTGGAAAACTGGCCCCATCGCCCGGACCTGCGCCAATTATTTCAAAGACTGATTTCAGAAACCCAGGCTAGCAATGCGTCATGAACGAACTCCCTCAAATCAAAACCCCCATCCCCGGCCCTCGCTCGCGCAAACTCATTGCTGAACTGGCAGAATATGAATCCCCCGCCATCACAGCAAGACAGCTTACCCGCGCACAAGTCGGCGGCTTGGAGTGTCCGATTGTTTGGGCAAAAACCGAAGATGTTTTTGTCGAAGATGTAGACGGCAACCGCTTAATTGATTTTACCGCAGGCTTTGGCGTCGCCAACGTCGGCCATGCGCATCCTTTGCTGGTCCAAGCAGCACAGCAACAACTCGCTGCAATGCCGCACGCCATGGGCGATGTCTTTCCCGCGCAGAACAAAGTTGTCCTTGCTAAACGTCTTTCGGAAATCACCCCAGGAAATTTAAAACGCTCCTTATTTGCCAGCGCAGGTTTTGAAGCCGTCGAAGCCGCCTTAAAGACCGCCATGATTCAAACCGGCAAACCCGGCATAATCGCCTTTGAAGATGCCTATCACGGTTTAGGCTATGGCGCGCTCGCTGTGACCTCCTATCGTGAACGCTTTCGTGCGCCTTTTCTCCCCCAATTAAATCCGCATATTTATCGTTTGCCCTATCCGCGAGAAACAGAAAATTTCCCCGCACTTTTAGAAAACACTATTAAAAAGGCCGAAAAAAGCAAAGCCCCGATAGGCGCCTTAATCATCGAACCCATCCTCGGCCGCGGCGGCATTCTAGAAGCGCCTTTGCCCGCCCTGCAACAAATCCGCCAAATCACCGCCGCGCATCAAGTCATCATGATTGTCGATGAAATCTGCACCGGCTTTGGCCGCACCGGCCCCTGGTTTGCGATCGAAGACGCGAACGTCGTCCCCGATCTTTTGTGCCTAGGAAAAGGCATGAATGGCGGCTTCCCCATCTCCGCTGTCATCGGCAGCGACGAAGTCATGTCAGGCTGGGGAGACGCCCAAGGCGAAGCCATCCACACTTCCACTTTTTTAGGCAACCCCGTCGGCTGCGCCATGGCCTTGACCTGCATTGATTTATTAGAACAAGGCTTGCGCGCACGCGTCAAAACCATCGGCGACTATTTCAAAACAAAACTTCAAGCTTTGCAAAAACGCAAAAACACCATCGCCGCAGTACACGGTCGCGGCTTGATGCTAGGCCTCGAATTCCAACACCCTGGCCCCAACTTTGTACTCACCCTCTCAAAGTCCTTACTGGAACGTGGCATGATCGCCTTACCCTGCGGCGTGAGAAGCCAAGTGCTTGGCTTTACTCCACCTTTTACCATCCAGCCTATACAGATTGATTACCTCATTGATTCACTTGATCTCTTATTGACCTGACCATGCCGATGCTTATGCGCAAATCAAAAAAACACGGCGGGCGACACATGGAATCGCTTAGACAATTTTTCAATATGCTCTTTGGTAAGCTGACGCTCGTTGCTTAAAATTTTGGAAACCAGTGACTGACTGCCAATTTCTGGTAAATCCCCCTGACCAAGGCCATGGTCTTCCATCAAAACTTTTAGGACCTCTACAGCCGACACCCTTGCGGCAGGATATTTTTTTTCTTCATAGGCCTTAATATTGCCTGCAACAAGCTTTAAAAGACTTGCTATTTTCTTGTCACCCTGATTACGACGAGAGAAATCCATCAGTTTGTCGACAAAGGTCAACTGCTCCTTATACTCTTTTTCATTGAGCGGAACATGCGCATAAGGAAAAAGCTGCTTCCAGTGATCTACGGTTTTTCTGACGGCCAAACTCATATTTTATTCCCCCTGATTGCTACCTGATTTGTTTTCATGCTGTATTCAGCATGAGTCCAAATTTGTTTTACATTCACAACATTGGATAAATAATCTATTTCAGAAATTAATCTGTATTTATTTCCTGAAATATTGAATATCGTGTACTTTGGAACATAATCCGCACTCGGGAACGTCTTTTTCAAGTCATTAAAATTGCTATAATTTTTGTCCGCAATAATTCTTTCCCAAGCAGCCATTGGCTTCCTACTCTGTGGGTGCGCAAGCCGAAATCTGGCTATTATTTTTCTTCCAATTAATATCATAAAAATCCATTACAACTTCATCTTATAAAGTATATGACAATTTGTCATAAAAATCAACTGCCCCCGCTACCCTCAGCGCTGACTATTCCGATACATCCCTGGTTGAAGATGCTTCGCTAATAACGTATCATTCAGCCATCTTTTCCTTGTTGGCTCCCTATACGAGCAAAAAAATGACCTTGTCCCAAAAAATATCAACTTACATCCAGACCTCACGCGGCGACTTTAATCAACTCGCCCTCGAAGTCTTCGCCCACCAATATGAACGCTGCCTCCCCTATCAACGTTATTGCCGTCAGCTCCACAAAACGCCGGAACAAGTAAGCACTTGGCAACAAGTGCCCGCCGTCTCAACAGAGGTATTCCGAGAATTTGATTTATGTACCCTGCCCCCTGAAGAAGCGCGATATATCTTTCTGACCAGCGGCACCTCGCAAGAAACTAAAGGCAAACATTACTATCATGACCTAACACTTTACGATGCCGCCATCCAAGCGAGCTTTCTCCTCTCGCTTGGCTTGAGTGAAACACCGAAAATACTATTTCGAATCTTGACTCCCTCCTTTGCAGAAGTGCCCACCTCCTCCTTGTTTTATATGTTCCAACAAATTCTAACTTGGTATGGCGCACCCGGCTCCCGTTTTTACTTTAAAGAAAACGAACTCGACTGCGCCCTCCTCGCGGCGGACTTAAGAGAAGATACCGCAGCAAACCGCCCAGTGGTTTTATTGGGCACCGCTTTCGCCTTCGTCAATTTTTGCGATTATTTAAAAGCGCAGGACCACGCCTTCAAGCTCCCTCAAACCAGCAAACTACTCGAAACCGGCGGCCTAAAAGGAAGGGTGCGCGCCGTCTCTCGCACTGAACTGTACCAACTGTTCACCTCTTATTTCGGCCTCGACCTGCAAAGCTGTTTTTCTGAATACAGCATGACTGAGTTGTCGAGCCAATGTTATTCGCAGGCAAACAGCCCCCTTTTTTATTCTCCGCCCTGGATGCCCACTCAAGTGATCAACCCCGAAACCGGGACCGAAGTCGGCATCGGCGAAACCGGTCTGGTACAATTTTTTGATTTAGCCAATTTGACCGCCATCTCCGCCATCATCACCGCAGACCTCGCGCGCAAACACCCCCAAGGCTTTGAATTGCTCGGCCGCGCGCCCAAAGCAATCTTGCGCGGCTGTTCAACAGCCTTTGAAATTCAAATTATATTTCCCACGGGGAATGAATCCCCGAGGGAAACCAAAGGGGATCCGAGAGCAAGCTCTCTACTCCCCTTTGGAAACCCCTTAGCTAGAGAGCCCGCGGCAAGCCGCGGGGTAAATTCTTTAAATAAACTGGAAAGTTCAAGATGCACGAGAAACTCATTCAAGACCTGACTCAAACTGCAAAAACCTGGCTAGACCCGCAGGCCCTCTTGCGCCGCGAGGCCCTGCGCTCCGCCGCAGCAGAATTTTGTCTCTCGCCCGCCAGTTTTGAATTAGCGCTGAAGTGGATCTTTAGTCAATGGACCGCGGCCCGAATCGAAGCAAACCTCACAGAAAACCCATTTAAAAATAAACATTACGCAGCACAAGTCTTGGCCGGCACCACCCCTGCCATGATCGCACAAGGTTTTTTCCAAGGCGCCCTTCTCAACCTCCCCCAAGCCCTGAAAATTCCCTCACAACAAACACGCTTTGCGGAACTTTTACATCAGAGTTTTGCAGACCAGTCCCCCGCCTTGGCCGCCTTGTTTGAATGCCATACCGAACGAGCTTCTTTTTATTCCCGCTTAAAACAAGCCGACCTCGTTTTCCTCTACGGCCAGGATGAAACCATTCAAATTCTCAAAACCTCTCTTTCCAAAAACACCACCCTCATCGCCCACGGCCACGCCGAAAGCGCCGCCGTCATTTTTAAAGAAGCAGCCCACCATTCTTCTTTAGAAAATTTAGCCTATGATTTTTTGAGCTACGATCAACGCGGCTGCTTGTCCCCACGCGCTGTTTTCATTGAAGAAGGCGGCAAACTCCCCCCCGCACTCTGCGCCAAAATTTTCGCCGAAACCCTTCTCCCACCCTTCGCAAAACGCTATCCCCGCGGCGGCCTCTTCCCCGGAGAAGCCGCCGCCATTTTGCATCAACGCAGTCTCTATGGCTTTCGCGGAACTGTTTATTGCGGTGACGACTGGACAGTCTGTTATAACGAAACCCCCACCTGGCCCACCCAAGCCCTTCCGCGCTTCCTCCCTTTCTTCCCCTTTAAATCAAAGAGCGCCTTAAAAAAACTTTTAGGGCCCATTCAATCCCATTTAATCTGCCTAGGCTATGCAGGGTCTGCCCCTCAATTCCCCTCAAGCATCCACCTCTGCCCCTTAGGAAAAATGCAGCAACAACTGCTAATCTTCTAAAGCTGAACTTGACCCATTTTTGAAAAATGCCAAAAAATACACGAATGAAAGAAGCGCCCACGAGATCCTCCTTGCTAGTCCTCATTTATATGAAATACTATAGATGCTACAATCAATGCAAACATCCTAAAGGGTAGCATCATGACCAAAAAACGCGGTCTTGGAAGATCATTAGAGGCGCTTTTGACCAAACCTTCTTCTCTCCTAGAAGAACCTGGCTACGTCCAAGCTGAAAACAAGAACAGTTCGCAGGCCCCCGGAGACAGCCTCGCCTATCTCCCCCTCGATCAAATCCAACGCGGCAAATACCAACCCCGACGCGACATGAACCCAGACACACTGCAAGAATTAGCCGAGTCTATTCGCGCCCAAGGCATCATTCAACCCATCGTCGTCCGCCGCCTTTCCGACCAAAATAAATATGAAATTATCGCCGGCGAAAGACGCTGGCGGGCCTCCCAGTTGGCTGGCTTAAGCGAAATACCGGTCATCATTCGCGAGTTACCCGATGAAGCCGCCATGGCCATGGCCTTGATTGAAAACATTCAACGTGAAAGCCTGAATCCAATTGAAGAAGCCTTTGCTTTTCAAAAGCTGATCGATGAATTTGAAATGACCCATCAACAAATCGCAGAAGCGATCGGCAAATCCCGCACCAGTATTACCAACAGCCTACGCTTGCTGTCTTTACATGAAGAAGTGAAAAGCTGGCTTGAAACAGGCCAACTAGAAATGGGACATGCCCGCGCTCTCTTGACCTTAGCACCCACCCAACAAGTCGAAGCTGCTAAAACAATTATTAAACAAGGTCTCTCTGTCCGCCAAACCGAAACCTTGGTCCGGAACTTCCAGAACGCTGACTCTCAATCTGCCCAAAAAGGCGTCGATCCTGACCTCAAACGTATACAAGACAGCCTCACGCATCGCTTAGGCTTCCGAGTTAATATAGAGTCTCGGTTGAGCGGGAAGGGCAAGATTATTATTCACTACAATAATCTCATCGAATTCGACAAACTTTTGAACAAGCTGCCGGGTTCACGCTGACCCCTGCCTCTCAACCGCGGATTGACAATCCCCCCCTCCTCTCCTATGATACCGGGTTCTTAATGGAACAGTTCGCGAATGAGGCTTTGAGCAATGAAAAGAACCTATCAACCCAGCAACATTAAACGTAAAAGAACCCACGGTTTTCGTGCCCGTATGGCAACGAAAGACGGCAGAGCGGTATTAAGCAGACGCCGCGCCAAAGGACGCAAACGTTTAACTGTCTAATCATAAACTTACATGCCTTCTTTCAGCTTGGCTCGAACCCACCGCTTAAGCAAAAAGGCTGAGTTTGCCGCCGTGTTCGAGGAACAGCTGAAAGTCAGCCAGGCATGGTTTTTAACTTTATATAAGAACAGCCAGAAAACACACCCCCGAATTGGGATTATTGTAAGCAAACGCATCCTAAAAAAAGCGGTTGCCAGAAACCACCTGAAGCGGCTCCTCCGCGAAGGTTTTCGTCAACATTGCAGCCAGATGAAAACTTTCGACTTTGTCATTCTGGTCCGCAAAGGGTGCAACCTTGAAAACAAGGTCAAACTAAAGAAAGAGCTGGACACCCTATGGCAACGTTTACTGTCCTTGTAAAACAGGGGCTGGCCCAAGCCGCAGTGGGCTGCATTCAAGCCTACCGGTATTTTTTGAGTCCCTGGCTGGGATTCCAATGCCGTTTTTACCCGACCTGTTCTCTCTATGCCAAAGAAGCCTTTCAAAAACATGGCTGGTGGACAGGTGCTTACCTTGCTTTGCTGCGCGTGTTACGCTGTCACCCTTGGCATCCCGGTGGAACAGATGCCGTCCCTTTAAAGATTAATGAGAAGAAGTGAGTACCATGCTAGATAATATCCTTGATTACTTAAGAATTGGTTTATATGTCCTCTTGGCCTTGGTTTGTTTTTCCCTCTACCAAGCTTGGCAAAGTGAACATCCAGGGCCGCAGCCCGCAGCTGCGCTTCAAACTAGCGCCCTGCCTCCGCAAGCAGTCTCCTCAGCCAATACTTTGGTTCCCAGTCTGCCGGAAGGAGCGCTCACCGCGCCGCCTGGACCGAAAACCAGCCCGGGTCCTGTTGCGCTTCCCAAAAACCGCCTTATTCATGTTGTTACAGATGTCCTGGACGTCGAAATTGATTCGCTGGGCGGCGATCTGATCCAAGCTAAATTATTGCACTATCCTGAAAGCCTCAATGCGAAAACAGCTTATCTCTTGCTCAATCACGATCCTAAAACCAAATACCTTGCGCAAAGCGGTCTTTTAAGCGCAGCAGGCCCTGACAATGCCCAAAGCAAAGCGCTCTATAAGCCAGAACAGCTGCAATACACCCTGAAAGAGGGCCAAAAAGAAGTGGTCGTGAAACTCTCTTGGCAAAACCAAACGGGGCTCACCGTTGTTAAGTCACTGACCTTCCACCGCGGTGACTATGAAGTGGATGTCGCCTACCAAATCAGCAATCAAGGCCAGGAGGCCTGGAAGGGAAATCTTTACAACCAATTGTTACGCACCGAAACACCGCCTCCTAATGGCCAAGGACTCTCAAACCTCACCACCTATTTTGGCGCGGCCATCTCCAGTCCTGAAAAAACCTTTGAGAAAGTTTCTTTCAAAGACATGAAGAAAAATAATCTAGACCAAGCCATCACCGGCGGCTGGGCGGCGATGATACAGCATTATTTTGTGACCGCCTGGATTCCAGACAAAGTTGCAACCTCCAATTATTATTCCCGCGTCACACCGGAAGGCTTGTACATCATTGGTTTAGTCAACGCACCCGTTACCGTGGCCCCTCATGAAAAAATCATGGTTCAATCCAAACTCTACACAGGCCCTGCCCTCAGCGACCGTCTACAAAAAGCCGCACCAGGCCTGCAGTTAACCATTGATTACGGCTTTTTTTGGTTTATTTCAGTCGCAATTTTATGGCTCATGCAAAAAATTCATGACTTTATCGGCAATTGGGGCTGGTCGATTGTCATCACCACACTCATTATTAAACTCTTGTTTTATCATCTGTCCGCCAAAAGCTATCGCTCCATGAGCCTGCTGAAAAAATTGCAGCCGCGCATGGAACGCTTAAAAGAACTGTACGGCAGCGACAGACAGAAATTAACGCAAGCCACCATGGACCTCTACCGCCAGGAAAAAGTGAACCCCATGGGCGGTTGTTTGCCCATTTTGGTGCAAATCCCCGTTTTTATTGCGCTCTATTGGGTCTTGGTCGAAAGCGTGCAATTACGTCAAGCTCCTTTTATTCTCTGGATCCACGATCTCACCGCCAAAGATCCCTACTTCATTTTGCCGGTCTTGGTCGGTATTTCCATGTTCTTGCAACAACGCTTGAGCCCGCCGCCGCCGGACCCGACCCAAGCCAAAGTCATGATGTTTATGCCGATCATTTTCACGGCCATGTTCATCAACTTCCCCGCTG
>CAYVBZ010000033.1:0-1875 GCA_964449835.1 uncultured Coxiellaceae bacterium
GAATCAATGACCAAGTTTTACGCATTGTTGAGCTTCCTCAACTGCAAACCGAATCCCAGGCTTGGAATGCCATTGTTGTTAAACAATGACGACTGATCTTCTTTATCCTCATGAACCCACCCGGCTCACCCTTGAAAACACCAATGAGATCCTCATTCACTGCGTCAAGTTGGGGGCATCTGATATCACCTTACAATCCGATGAACCTTTTTACGCTGAAATTTACGGACGTTTGCGGCGAATTACGCGCAGGCGCATGTCAAATACAGAAGTGGGCGACATTCTTAACGGTATTTATGGCCCAAATGGTACGACCCAACTCATGTCCGGCAAGGACGTGGACACCCACCATGACATGCGTCCGTCCCCCGGCGAACGCTACCGTTTCCGTGTGAACGCCACCGCTTGTTTGGCTGAAGGCCATGACGGGATTCAAATCACGGCGCGTACCATTCCCACTGATCCGCCCGCTATTCAAGGCATGAATCTGCCAAAGACGATTCTGGACGCACTGACGCCGGAGCAAGGTGTCGTTTACATTACGGGTGCCACGGGTTCTGGGAAAAGTACCTTACTGTCTTCCATTATTCGCTCCATTGCAGAGGACCCAGAAAGTCACCGCAAAGTTTTGACCTATGAGTCACCCATCGAATTTGTTTATGACAGTATCGACAAGCAATCCTGTATCGTCAGCCAATCTGAAATTCCCCGTCATTTGCCGAGTTTCGCAGCGGGTGTGCGCAATGCCTTGCGCCGGAAGCCGCGTTTGATTCTGGTGGGCGAAGCGCGGGATGCGGAGACAATTTCTGCGGTGATGGAAGCGGCCATGACAGGGCATCCGGTTTATACGACGCTGCATAGTAATAGCGTCGCAGAAACGATGCGGCGTTTGGTCACGACCTTTCCGGCGGATGAAAGGCGGGGACGGACGGTGGATATTTTGGAGACGGTGAGATTGATTGTGTCGCAGCGCTTGGTGCCGACGGTGGATGGGAAGCGTGTGGCCTTGCGGGAGTATTTGGTATTTGATGAGGCGGTGCGCGACCAGTTGTTGAGTTCGGATTTTACGAATATTACGACGGTGATTAGGAGAATGGTCCGGGAAAAAGGCAGACCGATTGTGGAGGACACCCGGGAGAAGTTTGAGGCGGGGTTGATTACGGAAAGGCAGTTTAGGTTGATTGCGGAGCAGAGTAAGAAAGAAGAAGAGGATGATCGGGGAACGAAAATTTAGTTGATGGTTAGCACGCCCGATGTTTTATGTTCATTGCGCAGCAGGTCATTGCGCTGCGCTCGCGGTGCCTGGTGGTCAATATAAAATAAGAGTATTATTGCTCATTTCGCAGGACGAGGATGTTTTATGTACAGAACCATGTGTCATAGCAAAATCCATCGCGCTACCGTGACAGAAGCCAATTTAAATTATCAAGGTTCCTTGACCATTGACCAAAGCTTGATGGAAGCGGCGGGCCTTATACCTTATGAGAAAATTCAAGTCGTTAATATTAATAATGGCGCGCGGTTTGAGACTTATGCGATTGAAGGGAAAGCGGGTTCGGGGGTGATTTGTGCGAATGGGGCAGCGGCCCGGTGGGTGGTCACAGGGGATTTGGTGATTATTATGGCTTATGGGGTTTTTTCGGAAGAGGAGTTAAGTGGTTTTAAGCCGAAATTTGTTTATGTGAATAAACAGAACCAGGTCATTGACTGCCATCACCAGATTCAAGAAAAAACGAGCTGGTAGCATCGTCATTGCGAGCGCAGCGAAGCGAAGCAATCCAGGCTTTTCGTCTTTGAATAGTTGTTGGACGGCGGCGGGTGCCTAGGCACCCAGATAAATAAAAATAAAAAAAAGAGAGGTGTGTAAAACAATTT
>CAYVBZ010000033.1:1885-23413 GCA_964449835.1 uncultured Coxiellaceae bacterium
CCCGCGGGTGCACCCCTGACTCCGCCGCCCCCCCCGCAAAACCCCGTCTTTTTTTTTAATAAAACCCGGGTTTGCCCCCCGGGGCCCTCGCAATGACGGCAATAATTACATTCAAGAAAAAATGCCTGTAGGTTAAAAACTTTATTCCTCCGGCTCTCCTGGTTTTTTCGGGTTTTCCCCTCCGACCCCTCCAAAACCAGCACCTGCTCCATGTTTTTCTTCAAAGGCGGCTTTTCTCGCGCCTTCACTCGCTCCCATTACCTGTCCGCCCGCTGCCTTACCCCCTGCAACAGCTTCCCCAGCTCCTTTTTCAGCTTGTCCTGATGCCCCTTGGAAAGACTGGCCGACTTTATCTAAGCCACCACCCTCACCAAACTGTTCGCTGCCTCCGCCAAGCCAACGTAAAATCTTATCTGGGACTAGATGAATCAAGTCAAAGCATTTATTGATCGAGGTCGTAAAAAGAGAAGTATAGAGCACCATAAAGAAAATCATTTCCAGCAGATTGGGGCCTGAGGAAACCATTTCAATGACATTTAAGAAAGCATAATTAATCATCATGATTACGGTAAAAGACATCAGCATGCCGCTAATCAAGCCAAAAATCATAAGACTAGGGCGAAGAAAAATATTTAAGAGCAACATCAAAGATTGTTCAGCCCTTCCCCATATCTCATGGCCCCCTTCTGGATGCAACAAACCGATCGCAACGATGGGGGCTGCTATCATGGTTTCAATCGTGGCAATGAGCCAGTTAATTGCGCCGAAGGTAAATAGCATATAAGGAATCATAGGGATATAGACGGCTAAAGTTAGGCCGACGCCTAAAAAGATAGAGAGGAAGAACATTGCTATAGGAATGAGAGTGGCCCCTGCAGTAATAACTGACGCGATACCGACACTCACTCCAATATATACCCCTCCAGCGAGGCCAAGCGCAAGCTGCATAGCAATAAAAATCGGAACGATAATTTCAACAATCAGCAGTATTGTGCTTCCGGTCTGTTGGGCCCTGACCACCGGATTGGTGGTGATATTGGCCCCTGAAGAACCAGATAAATCATTAATCCAAGCGCCTAAGATAGCACTGCATAAGGAACTAGTCGCACCGGCATAAGAAGAGCCGCCACAGGAGGTGTCCACGCCTAGATTGTTGGTTGCTGCAACTGACATTCCTACATTGCTAACTAATACTTGAGCAACATTCGTTAAAGCTTTTTCCGTGTCTTCTGTCAAATTGGTGCTGCTTACATCGGGAGCTGTAACAGTAATTGAACCTGCATTAGCATAATTACTATTCCCTGCCTTGGCGATATAATAAAAAAATCCTCCTGCATAAATCCATCCATTCGCTTCAGCAGTTGACTTCACTGCACTGAGACTATTGGTATTCGTTTTCGCATTCGCAGTCGCTGCTGCACCCACAATTCCCGAATAAAGATTGGCCGCAGTCGCAAGAAAACTACTACCGGCTGTCGGTAAGAGCCCATACTTCCAATAGAGATCAAGCACTGTGCCCTTGTTGGTATTCGACGCAGTTGGCGTAGGATAGCCAGAAAAAGCAGAAGCGATACATTGAGAGCCTGATTTACCAATATCCGAACAATATTGGGTGATCCAAGAAGGAACAGCGCTGCTATTATTTATGAACCCGTTATAGGCATAATCCACTGCGACAAGTTGAGTGGCAAGGGCACCCAGGGTTGAAATAACTTGTGTGAAAGCAGTGACTTTTGCATCTCCAACAGTGGATGCATCTTGGCTTGATTTAAGGGTCAAAACGCCGCAAGCCCCCGATGGCCCCATATTGTATAACTTATTGCCGGCA
This sequence comes from uncultured Coxiellaceae bacterium, assembly GCA_964449835.1. Lineage (GTDB taxonomy): Bacteria > Pseudomonadota > Gammaproteobacteria > DSM-16500 > DSM-16500 > JABDGC01. The sequence continues at coordinate 3,714 of CAYVBZ010000033.1, forward strand.
CTGTCGGTCTTGACCTGGGAAGCCGTTAGTGCCGCACTCCAAGTATCGGTCGCCGTACAAAAAGAACTGCTCGCGTTATCAGAGCAATAATAACCACTTCCATAGTTTGCCTTGGCTGCTGCTTGACAAACCAGCCCTTGGAATAATTGTCCGAATTGTGTTTGCAAGCTGCTTGAGCCCGGCGCGGTTGCGGCTGTGGTATTCCCTTGGGATACATATTCAACTACAGAGGTCCAAAGCGTGTCCGCCGCGCCAACCCCTTGGATAATAAACCACATGAGGGCAATCTGAAGGTAAGAATAACCTCCTGCTGTTGGCACTAAAGCTGCAATACCTGTTACCGTTCGTGCTGGAATCCAAAGCGTATGAAATCTTTTTCCTAAGGCTTCACCTTCATGTGCGGTCGCTAAAATACTCACGACTGTCGTATAAGTAACAATCAGCGAACCTAGCGCCAAAACGGAGGTATTAAAAACTTGAAACATTGTTCCTAATAGTGCAGGCCCCGTACCCACTAGCACATTCCCAACATTGCCAAAAATACTATTGAGAAAATAAACTGAGCCTGTAGTCGTCTCATTCGTTGCTAGCGTAAACAAATTATTCATGACGATTTTCTCTTTTTGCTTTTACCTAAAAGATTGTCACGCCACTCTTCAAAAGTGCAGCCCAGTTTGCGTTGTTGAATTTGGTAGACCCAAAAATGATAGCGGAAAGCCTGCGATAGCAGCAGGACACAAACTGCAAGGGCCAGAATGAAGCCTAGAAAGGCGACATGAAAGAAGAGAAGATATACACCATAAATAAAATCCGCGACGGCCAAAACAAAAAATAAGAGCGCGTAAATAAAATACGTTTTTTCTGTTGAGTTGAGATCTTCTTTTTTCAAACCTAGACGTTCAATGGCTTCGTCAAAAGTTTCTGTGACCTCGGGTTTACGGACTGTGGCAGCGTCTTTGACGAGGGTTTTAATGGTCTGGGTATGATTTTTTAAGGAGTCATAGCCGAGCCAAGCGCGGGGGTTAATAAAAGTCTTTCGTGAGACCTTGAATACATCCTTAATGGCCATGGGGTACCTGTCGCATCCTGTCTGGGATATATTCGTATAACCTTAGCATGGCCGGGCTTGGTTTGTCATTAGGGCAATAGCTTCAATCCCGCTACCTGGGCGGCTTTTGCCAAGGCTTTATCCAAAGTAGCAAAAGGCAACCTTTCCCGCAAAGCCAGTTCAAGATAGGCAGCATCATAACAAGAAATTTTATAAGCTTGCGCTAACTCTAAGATAACCTCGTTACGCAAATCAGAAGCTTTTAGATCAACTGTGATTGGCAGGCTACTTAAAATATACTTAAAACGCTTAGCTTGTATTTCAGTTATTTTTCCAACTTTTATGCCCGTCCAGAGAACATTATTAACTTCCAGCGGCCAAATACTGGGGACCACTGCCTGATGCTCCAATAATCCTGCTTGTGTCATTTGACTTAAGGTCGTCGCTTCTTCTTTAAAGCACCAAGTCATTGTCACGGAGCAATCAAGGATAAAATCTGTCTTTATTTTCATCTTCGGCCTTCTTCCTTCATTTTATGAATTTCTTTCAATCCAATACCGACTGTGCCGATTTCCTCGCTGAGGATTTCAATTTCTCGAATAAGGCTGGCAACATTCTGTCTGGCTTGTTCTTCAAAAGGGACAATTTTAGCGATTCGCACGCCGCGACGTGTGATCGTGATGGATTCATGTTGTTGATAGACTTGATCAATTAAGCCGGAAAAATGCGTTTTGGCATCAAATATACTGACTTCTTTCATAGGGGCCTCTTCTTAACTAGGTATATGACTAGTTATTATAGCTGATATTTAAGAAATTTGCAGGGGGATTTTGGATTGCCGCGCCTCCTAATGATGGCTTGAATTGGCTTAGCTTAAAGTAGAAGCAAGCTTGAGGAGTTGTAAACGCAAGTCCTTCAGATATCGAATAAAAGCGGCCATGTAAATGTAATCTCGGGAAAGGTCGAGGAGTTCCAGGCTGAGTTGGATTTTGGATTGGAAGGCTTCGTCTAGGGCGGGGAGATCTGAGATGAAATCAGTTTCGGTGAAGCGTGGCGTTCGGCCTTCGAGGAGGAGGGTGAGATGGGAGAGGAGTTCTTGGCTGCGGCGGGTGGAGTCGCGCAGGGTGAAGTTAAATTGATTTAAGAGATCTTGTGGGAAGGGATGTCGTGCGTAATGGTTTAAGGCGAATAGAATTTCGGTGACTTGGCCGACGTGGACGGCGAAATAATATTGGCCGGGTTTGAGCGCGGGGTTGAAGCCGGGCTCGAAGACCCAGAGGGGGAAGGCTTGGTCTTTGTGGGCCCAGCGTTTTTCTAGGGCATCGCGTTTGTGTTGGGCTAGTTGAGCTGCATTTTCTTCGCCTAATAAAAGAGCGGTCAAGGCGCCTAAATACTCGGACAGGTCTTGTAAAAGTGGGACCATTCGTTTTGGAAATTCGAGGTCGGGCTGATCTCTGAAAAGGAGGACGGTGGCACTGAGCCCTAAAGCTGCGCCCATGAGGATATCCAATAAGTAAGCAGTGCTTAAGAGCGGCGCGGGGAAAATGAGTGTGAGTAGTAAAATAATAAGGATGAATAAAGAAAAATGAAGACCGGAGTAACGGGATGCGCAGTAAGCATAACGATAAGCAGTCAAGGTAGCGGCGCACAACACAGCAAGGGGCAAAACCCAAGGGGTATGCGCCCAAAGAGCTAATTGTCCGCCGGCAAAAAATAGGAGGATGATCCAGAAGAAGCGTTGTAAGCCTTGGTGGATAGGAAAGCCGAGTTCTGTTTGTGTTAAGAGGGCAGCGACGATGGTCAACCAAAAGGTATGCGTGCGGGAATAATAATGGCTAAAAATGAGGGCCAGCAAAACGACGATTGTGGTCCGCAGCGCGCGGCGCAGAGGGAGTGAAGCAAGCAGGGTTTGATTGGGCCTTCGTTTCATGCTTGTCCCCTATTCTGCTTGTCTAAGCTCTCAAACTCTTCTTTTAGAGCATATAAGTCTTGGAGAAATAGCAGGAGGACCAAGGGTTCTTTGGAGATGGTTTGGAGCATGGACTGGTAGAGTTCTTCGAATTTTTTAATGGCGGCTTGGAAAGCTTCCAGATGGGTTGTGAAAGCAGGGCTAGGTTTGGCGCGTGAGAGATCGTTTAGAAGAATAAGAATTGTGCGTAAGAGGCGTTGGAGTTCTTCTTGGCCCATTTTGAGAACGCTCCGGTCGCTGAGGCGGTATCTTAGGGAGCCGAGGCTTAGGGCCAGGTTGAAGATGCGGTCTAGGGCGGCCCTTCGAGACGACCACTTCGTGGTCTCCTCAGGACGAACGGGTTTAATATTTTTGAGGGTTTCTAGGGAGGACAGGCAGTTGCTCCAGGCGGCTTGAAAGTGGCTTTCTTCTAGGTCGAAATTAAAAAGAGAGTGGGAGGCGCCGGCGGAGTAGAAGATGAGTTGGAAAACTTTTTTTAGTTTTTGAAAGAAGCTGGTGTTGGCGTGATAGAAGGCTTGGGAGCGGTGATAGAAGAAAAATAAAAAGCGGAGGGCGAAAACGATGAGGCTGCCGAGGAATACGAGGGAGGCGCGGGTGAGTGCTGTTCGGAGGTCGCAGGGGAGATAGACTGTGATGAGTGAAACTAGGCTGAGAGTGAAAGCAGCGAAATAATATTCGCGGTTGCGCCAGCTGAAGTAGGTTGCGCTAAAGATGATGAGGGTTGTAAATGCGGTTTTATAGATAAAGGGGGTGAGGCTTAAAATAAAAATGCTGATTGCAATGATGAAGCCACAGGCAAGATAAAAAAAGGTTTGCCAGAGGTTCCACCAATTCTGTTCTGCTTTAAAGCCGGATTGAGAGAGGAGGATGGCGCTGAGTAGCAGCCATGGGGCTTCTGGCGTGGGTTGGTAGTAGAGAGCGAGATAGCAGAGTGTAGCGATGATAAGGGTGCAAAGGGCGTGTTGGATAGAGGAAGGTTCCAAGGAGAAAGTGAGTTTTGACAAGTGGGGTTTCACTTTAAATTGACCTTTTGGCGATTTTGCTAATAGTCAGGATAGCAAGCTTGGGGGGGTAAATCGAGGGGGAATGATAAATTGGGTTTGGTGGATAATCGTCATGCGAGGAGCGTAGCGACGCGGCAATCCAGTTTTTGATATGTATAGTAGGTAACCTAGCTTAGGTTACAAGTCATCCTGAACGAAGTGAAGGACCTGTTAAAATTTCCAGCGATTCTTCGCTTTGCTCAGAATGACAGTTGTAACCTAAGCTAGGTTACCTACTATAAAATTACAAGCTAGATTGCCGCGCTGCGCTCGGTTAGTGTTTTTTCTTCTTAATGTCTTTCCAATATTCTTTTTTGAGGTAGAAAGCGAAGAAGAAAAGGACCACGAGGAAGCCTAGGACCCACCAGCCTAGCCATTGTTGTTCGGCTTGGTAGGGGTGTGCAGCATAGGACAAGAAGTTGACCAGATCGGCGATGGCCGTGTCGAATTGATCGGGAGCCAGAGAGCCTGGTTTCTGTAAAATGAGCAGGTCATACCAGTGTAAAGAATGGTACAAGGTCGTGGGCGGGCGGCCTTCAACCTTGATTTGGGTCCCTTGGAAGGCGCTGATAATGCCGGGCATGGCCGTGTTGGGGACCAAGAGGTTGTTGACGCCGGTGGGGCGGGCGGGGTCTTGGTAGAAGCTATGTAGATACGTGTAGATCCAGTCGGCGCCGCGGACATCGACTTCGAGAGAGAGGTCCGGCGGGGTGACACCATAAGGCCAGTTTTTAACGTTCACAGGCATTTTTTCATAAGTGACGCCGGTCTCTTGGGCGAGTTTGTCATATCGCAGATAAACCAAGGTGTGGCAAGACATGCAGTTGGCTGCAAAAAATCTGCCGCCGCGCTTGATTGATTCGAGGTCCGAAGTATGAATTGGCGGCGCTTTGGACAAAGCCAACCGCGTCTCTTCCTCCGCAAAAGCCATTGCAGGGAGGACACATAAGGCGAGCAGGATCAGTAGATATCGTTTCATTAGGTTAAACGCTCCGGCACAGGGTAAGTTTTCTCTTTGGCTGTATAGAACGGCATCAACAAAAAGAAAGCAAAGTATCCAACAGAAAAAAGCCGCGCTAAGAAGGTATACAAAGGCGAAACCGGTTCATGTCCAAGATAACCCAAGCCAATAAAACAAATTGTGAAGAGAGCAATGGCAAGCTTAGACCATTGGCCTTTGTAACGGATAGAACGCACTTTACTCCGATCTAACCAGGGAAGGATGAACATGAAGGCGATGGCGGCTGCCATGGCGATCACCCCCAGCAGTTTGTTCGGTACAGCGCGCAGGATGGCGTAAAAAGGAGTCATATACCAAGCGGGCGAAATATGTTCTGGCGTTTGCAAAGGGTTAGCCGGCAGGTAGTTTTCTTGCTCTAAGAAAAGACCGCCAAACTTGGGTGCGAAGAACATGATTGCGCAAAACACCATCAGGAAAACGACAACGCCCAGAATATCTTTCACCGTGTAGTAAGGATGGAAAGGAATGCCATCTACGGGTATGCCTTCCTTTTTGTGGTCTTTGATTTCGATGCCATCGGGATTATTGGAGCCGACTTTATGCAAAGACACCAAATGGACAAACACAATGCCTGCGATCAACAAGGGGAAAAAGATCACGTGCAAGGCGAAGAAGCGGTGCAAGGTCACGCCGGAAACGTTGTAGTCGCCGCGCAGCCAGACCATTAAAATTTTTCCGAAATAGGGAATAGCGCTTGCGAAAGAGGTGATGACTTCAGCGGCCCAGAAGGACATTTGGCCCCAAGGCAAGACGTAGCCGGTGAAGGCTTCCAGCAAGAGCACCAGATAAATGAACATGCCGACTAGCCAGAGGAGTTCGCGGGGTTTTTTGTAGGAACCGTAGATCAGACCGCGATACATATGCAGATAGACCACCACAAAAAAGGCGGAAGCGCCGGTGGTATGCATAAAACGAATGAGCCAGCCAAAACGCACTTCTCTCATGATGTGTTGAACAGAGGCAAAAGCACCTTCTGAAACAGGGATGTATTCCATGGTCAACCAAATGCCCGAAATGATTTGGCTGACGAGCACCAGGAGGGAAAATGAACCAAAGTAATACCAAAAATTAAAATTACGCGGCGCGTAATACCCGCTTAAATGATTTTTCATGAACTCTTGCCAGGGGTAGCGCGCGTAAAACCAGGCCAAAAGACCATTTGTTGTTTTTTTCTCGGGTGTTGCTGAACTGTGTTCCGTCATTTTAATCCCCTTCGCCTTCACTATCCTGGCCTAACATGATCTCGTTATCTGAGAGATAGCTGTGGCGAGGAATTTTGAGATTTAAGGGCGCGGGTACGCCTTTATAGACACGCCCGGCCAAATCGTACATGGAACCATGACAGGGGCAGTAAAAGCCGCCAAGCCAATCAGGTGAGATGCTGCCTGGATCAGGCCGATAAGTTGGCACACAGCCTAAGTGAGTGCAAATTCCAACTGCCACAAAAAGTTCCGGCTTAATGGAGCGATGAATATTTTTTGCGTATTCGGGTTGCTGTGCTTCGTCGGAATGGGGATCGCGCAGTTTGTCGTTCAGTTTCGGCAGCGTATCCAACATTTCAGGCGTGCGACGGATAAACCAAATGGGTTGCCCGCGCCAAGGAATGGTGAGTTGCTGTCCAGCTTGGATGCTGCTGATGTCGACCTTGATGGGTGCTGCGGCGGCTTCAGTATCGGTACTGGGCATCCAGTAGCTCACAAAAGGAACGGCTGCGGCTGCAATGCCCACTCCACCAACTGTTGCGGTGGCGCGTCGAAGGAAACAGCGGCGCTCCTGATCTATTACTTCTTCTTTTATAGTCATCAGAGTAGAACTCTTTTCGATTTTATTTCAGCAAGCAAAAATAAACCAAACTGGGGCAACTGGCAAGGGGGGAGGGAGGCATTTTGGATTTTTATGTGGAAGCCGGATTAGAGGGTTTCTTCGAAAAAGTTTTTCATGGCTTGCCAGGAGCGGTGATCGGCGGCGGCTGCGTAGACGGTGCCGAAGCTGGGGTCCTGGGCTTTGGGGTTGGTGAAGGCGTGCATCGTATTGCCGTAGAGGTGGATTTGCCAGTCGGCTTTGGATTTTGTCATTTCCTGTGCGAAGGAAAGGACCTGCTCGGGAGGGCCCATGGGGTCGTCGTAGCCGTGTAAGGCTAATACTTTGGCTTGGATGGCTGCATTGGGAAGATTTGCTGGAGCATTTAATAGGCCGTGGAAGCTGACAACGCCGCAAAGTGCAGCGCCGCTGCGTGCGAGGTCAAGGACGCAGAGACCGCCGAAGCAGAAACCGATGGCGGCGATTTTTTGAGGATCGACCATGGGTAGTTTTTTTGCGGTGGTTAGGGCAGCTTGAATGCGTTGGCGTAGTAAGCGACGGTCATCCATGAAGGGCTTGATTAAGGCGCCCTTTTCTTCATTGGTTGTGCCGAGCTTTCCTTTGCCGAACATATCGAGTGCAAAGCCGACGTAGCCGAGTTCAGCTAGTTTTTTAGCTTTGTTACGGGCGAAATCATTGCAGCCGCTCCAATCGTGGCTGACTAGGACTAAGGGTTTTTTGGTTTGGGTTGTCTGTTTGTCATCGAAGGCATAAAAGCCTTCTAAAAGAGTTGTTTCGTCGTGGTATTCGAGGGTTTTGGTTTGCATAGGGAGTCCTTTAAGTGGGCAGCACCGCTAACTCTAGGCCGTCCTTATAGTGACGAAGAGCAAGCTGGGGTTCGCCTAGTTGCTCTAAGAGTTTGGCGAGTTCGAATTGGATTTCGGTATTGGGTTGTTGTTTTAAGCCTTCTTCCAAATATTGCCGGGCCTTGCCCCAGAGTTGGCAACGCAGGCACAGGCGGCCCAAGGTCAAGTAAAGGGCGTGTTGCGTGCCATAACGTTTGGCCCAAGACTCAGCAACCGATAATTGGCGCATGGGATCAGAGGTCGTTAATGAGCCGTAAATTTTAGCTAAATTTTCTTGCCAGTTTTTTTGCAGCACTTTGCGAATCAGCACTTCGATTTCTTCGGATGAGGCTTTGTCCCCTTTGAGGAGTTTCGCATAGCGTTCCAAGACATCCGCTTCTAAACGGATATTCTTGGGAACGTGGTTCCAGAGCTCAAGCACATCATGCATGCTTTTATTTTTTCTTTCTGCTTCATCTAGCATTTCGCAGTAAATGTTTTTCTCAAATACTTGGAGCTGGTCTGCGGAAATCACTTTTGCTTTGCGTAAAGCGGGCAAGATCTCCAGTAAGTTCTGCCAATCTGAAAAACGGATGTACATTTTTTCGAGTAAGCGAAGGACGCCCGGATGATAAGGCGTGAGTTGACGGAGATGACTCAAAGTGGCAGCGGCCTGCTCATATTGGCCCTGTTCCATTTGCAATTTGGCTTGCACTAGACCAATGACTATCTCATTTTGAGGGGAAGTCTGATAGGCTTTTTGTAAATAGGCATCGCAACGCTCATAGGCTTTTTGAGCATGGGCGGCTTCAGCCGCGGCCAAATAATTAATGACCGGATTGCGAGACTGATGAATCCCTTCCAGCAAGTGTTTTTCGGCAAGGCCCCATTGCTGCTCCATAATACCGAGAAAGCCGCGATGCGTTTTATCTAATGCTTTGGAACGCTGACGCTCCGAAAACCATCCCCCGAAGGCACTATCTAAACGGCGGACATAGGCCAACAAGCGTAAGCTGAAATGAAAGAGAAGGAAAAAGAAAAGCAAGCCCAAAAAGAAAGTCCAGAGCGGCATTTCAACAACCCATTGCCCATAGGCAAAGAAGGCATAGCCAGGGTGTTTGGCCATTTCAACACCGAAGCAGACTGAAAGGACTAGAAAAAACAAAATCACAAGTAGACGGTGCATGGTTTTTTCTCCTAAGCGGCGGGGCTGGATTCCGTTTTCAAGTAGTCTTCAAAGGCTTTTGGTGAAACCAAGACGACTTCCTTTGCCGGCTGCAGCGAAACGGTCTGCAAGGACTGAAGTTCCGTGAGCAGCGCTTGGGTGAGCGGAGCGTTTACTGAAAAATACTGCCGGACCCAAGTATCTGCTTGTTGTAAGCTGCTGTGATAAATTTCAGAGTCATGATGCAAAACAGCCCACAGTGCGGCATTGAGCGAGGCACGGAGGTTTTCGTAAAGATAAGGGCGCAGGTCCGGTGTAATGAAAGGCGGCGTATTGATTGAAGGCAGGTGATAAACAACGACCATTTGCCGCAGCACAGCGGAGATGCGGTCCACTGTTTTTTCCCAAAAGGAAGCGTTGGACGCCAATGCGGGGGAAGGAGCAGCATTTTTTTCTTGTGCGGGAACCAACAACATGGGGAGTTTTTCCACCTGTTGTGAAAGCGCGGTTAAACGAAGGTAAACTTGAGTGACATCCAGCGTTGCTGTGTTTTTCAAGGCAGCGATATCATCCGCAACGGCTTTCTTCAGCACGGAGGCTTGTGGGCCTGCCACGTGGGTCAACTCGTTTTGCGCTTCTGTGAGCCAGTTGAGCGTCTGTGGAACATCGGTCATCCACTTGAGTTGGTTATTGGCTTGGTTCACATAATATTGCGCATCCAAGATCGCACTATGGTCTCGCCCCCGGTTTGAGAGGCCTGCTTGGCCCCCACCGCCCTGCCCTTCTTGAAGCTGCTGTGCTTGCCGACGCAGGACTTGATCTTGTTGCTGCAGTTGCTGTTGAAGCACCGTCACTTCATTTTGAAGATCAGAAATTTGATGTTTGTTCCATTTCATTTCATCGGAAAAACTGAGTAAGGATGCTGTGACGCCTTGGTTTAATAAAAACATGCGGTAATAGCCAAAGCCCATTGCGATTAAAATGGCTGTTACCACTAAAAATAGGAAACCGGTTTTCCCGCTAGAACTTTTTTTGGGCGTTATTTCTAGGGGTGAACCATTCTCTTGAGAAGTCATTACTTCAGTCCTTATTTTATTCAATGCTTGCAAAATGCCTTCATGGCTTGCGGTTTTTGCTAGGAAGCAGGCTTCGAAACCGAGTTCTTTAGCCTGTATCATAATACGTTCGCTGATTAAGACCAACGGGATTTTTTTGAGTTGCGGCCAGGCGGTTTTTGCAAAAATTTGTTTGAGGTTTGCGAGGCTTTCCGTGGAGGCCGCGATCACGGCTTGGATTTGATTGAGGCGCAATAAGTCCGTGAAGGGCGTAACATCTTGTTCGGGGAGAAGGCGGCGGTAGGAAACAAAACGGGTGACTTCGGCCCCGCGTTTGCGCAAGCTTTCTTCAAGCAATTCACGTCCACCTTCGCCGCAAAACAAAGCAATTTTTTGGTGGGTGGGCGTTTGAAAGTCGGGCAAAGCAAGCAGCCCTTCAGAGCACCAGTTGGACTCTGGATAAAGTGCCGCCGGCAAATGAGCTTCCTGTAAGCTTTCTGCCGTTCCAGGACCTATCGCTGCAAAACGCAGTTGGGTGGGGAGCTCCGGCCAGTGGGCGTGAATTAAAGCTGCACTCATGCGCACAGCTGAGCGGCTGATAAAAATCGCCCAATGGTATTGATTTAAGTGGGTGAGTTGTTCCTGTAACAGAGTAGGACCTGCCGGCGGCTTGATTTCCAGCGTGGGCATCAGGGCACTTGTGTAACCCTGCTCCTCTAAGGCGCGGCATAAAAGCTCGCCTTCGGGTTTAGGACGGGTCACTAGCACTCGGAAAGGAGGTAGGGAAGAAGTCACAGGTGAAACTCACCTAAAATTTTTTCAGCGCCTTGCCGCAGAAGATCCAAGGCAACCTCTTCTCCCAAACTTTCCGCGTGATCGGCCTTCGCTTGACCGCGTGACTGCAGCAGCGTTTTACCATCAAGACTTGCAACCAAAGCCCGTAAATCCAGTCCCTCTTCTGACCATTGTGCATAGGCCGCGATAGGGACCTGACAGCCGCCGCCCAGTCTTTTACATAAGGCGCGTTCGGCCCTCACACAGGCAGAAGTTGGAGCATGGTTTAAGGGGGCAATGGTTTCTCGGGTTTTGGCATCGTCCTCTCGACATTCCAAAGCCAAGGCCCCTTGGCCCACGGCGGGTAAAATTTGGTCTATTGAGATAAAACTGGTTATTCTATTGCTCATTCCTAGCCGTTTCAAACCGGCCCCAGCTAAAATAAGGGCGTCAAAATCGCCTTGGTCTAGGCGTGCGAGCCGTGTGTTCACGTTACCGCGCAGATTTTCAAGGACAAGATCTGGGCGCAAGGCGCGTAACTGGCTTTGCCGGCGCAAGCTCGAAGTACCGATGCGTGCACCTTTCGGGAGCGCTTCGAGAGAGGAAAAATGATTGGAGACTAAAACGTCACGCGCTTCTTCCCGTTCACAAACGACTGGCACACAGAGACCGGGGGGATAAGCCATAGGCATATCTTTCATTGAATGAACAGCCAACTGGGCCTGGCCTGCGAGCAAGGCTTCTTCTAATTCTTTAACAAACAATCCCTTACCGCCGACTTGTGACAAGGACAGTGAGAGCAAGCGGTCTGCGCGGGTGCTCACCCCCAAAAGCTCAAATTGGAGTTCAGGATGGAGTCTCGCCAGCTTGGTTTGGACCTCTTCCGTTTGTCGTAAAGCAAGGGGGCTTTGACGTGTTGTGATAATGAACTTTTGCATTTGCGTCATATTTGACCAGCTGCGATTGGATTGGGTCTTAGGATACTTTATAATTAAAGTAATGAACAGAGAACAGCGGTTATTGCTGGAATGGATTGCCCCGCTTCGCTCGCAATGACGGCGCTTTGCAAGCGAGCACCCTGGACAGAGGAGTCGATTCAATGATCTTCAATAGCATTGTTGATGTCGTTGGGAAAACACCTGTGGTCCGCTTGAATCGTATTGGCAGTGAGCTGGCTTGTGAGCTCTATGCTAAATGTGAATTCTTAAATCCTGGCGGATCGGTCAAAGATCGTACTGCTAAAAAAATGATTGAAGATGCAGAGAAGGCCGGCCTAATCAAACCGGGCTTCACCCTGATTGAACCTACTTCCGGCAATACGGGCATTGGTCTTGCCATGGTTGCTGCGGCCAAAGGCTATAAAGTCATTATCACCATGCCGGAAAAGATGAGCCGTGAAAAGCAGGTGGTTTTAGAAGCACTGGGCGCCAAAATTTATCGCACGCGCACAGAAGCCGCGTGGAATGATCCAGACAGTCATATTTCGCTCGCGAAAAAATTGTCCCAGGAAACACCTAACTCCTATATTCTCGATCAATACAGCAATCAGGCAAACCCGATGACCCATTATAAAAACACGGCGCAAGAAATTTTGGATGACTTTGGGCAGGACTTGGCGATGGTGGTGATGACGGTTGGCACCGGCGGCACCATTACCGGCGTTGCTAAGCGTTTGAAAGAAGAAATTCCCGGGATCAAGATCATTGGCGTGGACCCTTATGGCTCAATTCTGGGCGGCGGGACGGAAACTTATCCCTATCTCGTTGAGGGAATTGGCTATGATTTTATTCCACAGGTCTTGGAGAACAAGCTGGTGGATGAATATGTCAAAGTCACTGATAAAGATTCCTTTTTGCTAGCGCGCCGTCTGATTCGAGAAGAAGGCTTGTTGATTGGCGGCTCTTCAGGCAGCGCGACCTGGGGCGCCCTGCAGGCGGCAAAACGGCTGAAGAAAGGACAAAAATGTCTTATTATTTTACCGGACAGTATCCGCAATTATCTCAGTAAATTTCCCGATGACAGCTGGATGGTCAAACATGGGCTTTTAGAAACGATTCTTGAAAAGGAAGAAAAGGTAAAATGAAGCAAAAATGCCGACTGGGAACTCGCGTTATTCACGCAGGACAAGAACCTGATCCCACAACCGGTGCTGTCATGACCCCCATCTATGCCACCTCTACCTTCGTGCAAGAAAGTCCCGGCAAGCATAAAGGCTATGAGTATTCGCGGAGCGCAAATCCCACCCGTCAAGCCTATGAACGCTGTGTGGCGGATTTGGAATCGGGGCAGCAGGGCTACGCCTTTGCCTCGGGGATGGCAGCGATTGCGACCGTGCTGGAATTGTTGGAACCCGGCGATCATGTTCTCGTCTGTGACGATGTTTACGGCGGGACCTACCGTCTTTTTGAGAAGGTCTTGAAGCGTACCTCCGGGATTGAAGTCAGTTTCGTCGATTTCACTCATCCAAACAATGTTGAAAAGGCGCTGCGTCCGCATACGCGGATGTTATGGGTCGAAACACCGACTAACCCCATGCTCAAATTGATTGATCTTGAGAAGATTGCTGAGATCGCCAAGCAGCATAACTTAATCGCCGTAGCGGACAATACTTTTGCCACGCCCTTGATTCAACGGCCGCTTGAATATGGTTTTCAGATTGTGGTCCATTCGGCGACGAAATATTTGAATGGCCATTCTGATGTGGTGAGCGGGGTTGTGGTGGTTGGTGAAAATGGGGAGCTTGCTGATAGAATTCGTTTTCTACAAAACGCCATTGGCGGCATCTGCGGTCCCTTTGATAGTTTTTTGGTTTTGCGCGGCATTAAGACGCTTTCTGTCCGTATGGAGCGGCATTGTTTTAACGCGCAGAAATTGGCGCTTTGGCTGGAGTCTCATCCTAAGGTTGCCCAGGTGTTTTATCCAGGACTCAAAAGTCATCCTCAGCATGAACTAGCCAAGCGGCAGATGAAGGATTTTGGCGGCATGATTTCTTTGGAATTAAATTGCGGCCTGCGGGAGACTGTGCGGGTTTTGGAGAATTGCCGGATTTTTGCCCTGGCTGAGAGCTTGGGTGGAGTGGAAAGTTTGATTGAACATCCGGCTATTATGACGCATGCGAGTATTCCGACGGTGCAGCGCCAGCAGTTGGGAATTAAGGACAACCTGATTCGGCTTTCGGTTGGCATTGAAGATATTAATGATTTAATTCAAGATTTATCGCAGGCCTTGGGTGGTAAAAAATTCAAGGGGAGGGAGGTCGAATGATTAAAAGCGCTTTGTTTCATCTTTTGTCAAAAAATCATATAATATTGGCAAGAAAAAAACGAGCCCAACATGCATGATGAAATAACAGTATCGCCCTATTTTCAAACCTTAGGCTGTGAGGAATGGCAAAGTGGGTTTTCTGAAGCCATGACTGTGAAAGCGCTGCGGTCGTTGGAGCATGGGCAGGTGCTTTATTTTCCGCATTTGGCCTTTCATCTCTTTCCGGCTGAAATGCCGCTTTTAACGACACGCTATTCCACACGGAAACGAAAAAATATCAGTTATAACCGGATGACGGGCCAGATTCGGGGGACTAAAAACCTTCCTTCCCAAGAGCGCGAAGCGCTGCGGAGCTTATTGGCGCGCTATGCGGAGCATGCCAGATTGTTGGTTGAAAATCTTTTGCCCCGTTATCAGAAGGCCCTCATTTGGGGACGCACCAGTTACCGGCCGGTGCAAATCACGGACCGTCATACTTCTTTTCGCAAAGATGACAAACGGTTGCATGTGGATGCTTTTCCGGCTTCGCCAAATCAGGGGAAGCGGATTTTGAGGGTTTTTTGTAATATCAATCCGCATGGGGAAGATCGTGTTTGGCGGTTGGGGGAGCCTTTTGAAACGGTGGTGGAGCAGTTTCTTCCTCGTATTAAAAAGCCTTTACCCATCAGCGGCAAGTTGCTTTATTTATTAGGACTGACGAAAGGGCTGCGGACGCTGTACGATTATTATATGCTGCAGATCCATGACCGGATGAAGGCGGATGAGCAATATCAGAAAATGGCGCAGCAGATTGAGATGCGCTTTCCACCGGGAAGCTCTTGGATTGTGGAGACGGACCAGGTTTCGCATGCGGCAATGAGCGGACAATACGTGTTGGAGCAGACTTTTTATTTGCCGGTTGAGGCAATGCAGGACCCGCGGCTGTCGCCGTTGCGGGTTTTGGAGGGGAAGTTGGGGAGAGAGTTGGTTTAGACTACCATTCGTTTGGGTTTTACGCGGTAGTCTTCTAGCATTTCACCCATGCCCAGGAAACGTTGTTCTTCTCCAATCATCAGGCGCACAAAACCTTGGGACGGCGCGTCGGTCACGCGGACAGGTTGACCCATGCGGATGTAGAAAGCAGCGGAGGTGGAGAGTTTGACGCTGGGGAAACCTGCAACGGAGGTTTCTATGGGTAAAAGGAAACGTTGCAAGGCTTCTGGGCCTTCTTTGCGGAAAGTTTCTTCCAGTGTTGGCAAATCAACCATTGGGAAATTGTTGTAGGGGGAAACTGCTGTTCTGCGTAATTGAGAGACGTGGGCACCGCAATTTAGCAGTTCGCCAACATCGTCCACCAAGGTGCGGACATAGGTCCCTTTGCTGCAATGAATATGGAAGGTGAAGTAGTCGCTCTCGAAATGGTCCAACTGCAAGGAATAGACTTGGATAGTGCGGGGTTCGCGTTCTACTTCGATACCACGGCGGGCGAGCTCATAAAGAGGTTTGCCTTTGTGTTTTAAAGCGGAAAACATGGGAGGAATTTGTTTAATGGTTCCGCAAAAGGGCAGTAGGGCTTTTTCCAAGCTTTCGCGTGTGACCTGCGCAAAAGATCGTTCAGAAATGACCTCACCTTCAATGTCACCGGTGGCTGTTCTTTTTCCCAGCTTTGCGGTGACCGTATAATATTTATCTGAGTTCAATAGGAACTGTGAAAACTTAGTGGCCTCGCCAAAGCAAAGCGGCAACATGCCGGTTGCAATGGGGTCTAGGCTGCCGGTGTGGCCCGCTCTTTTTGCGCTGTACAAACGTTTGGCCTGTTGCAAGGCGCCGTTTGAGGTGATGCCTGCTGGTTTATCCAACAAAAGAATGCCGTTGATGTTTTTTTTCGCGGCGCGTCGGCTTAACATTGTTCTACTCCTCTTTCCCCTTTAGGGCTTTATTTAGTAAATCCATTACCCTTTGTCCTTTTGTCGTGGAATCATCGTAATAAAAACGCAGCTCAGGCGTCACGCGTAATTGAACAGCCTGGGCCAACTGATAACGCAGATATTTCGCGGCTTGATTTAAGCTCGCTATTCTTGCTTTATGATCTTCTCCCGGCATAAAACTGACATAGATCCTGGCATGGCCTAAATCACGGGAAACTGAAACGCGCGTCATGGTGACTTCTTGAAAACGCGGGTCGTCTTTTTCCTGCAATAGAATTTCTGCGAGAGTCGTGCGGATTAAGTCAGCGATACGCCGCATGCGAAAATCTTTTGGCATTTTCTTTTTTCTCTATTAAGCCAGCTCACGTTTAATTTCAATGCGTTCAAAGACCTCGATTTGATCGCCCACTTTCACATCCGTGAAATCTTTTAGCACGATGCCGCACTCAAGACCATTTCTGACTTCACTCACATCGTCTTTGAAGCGGCGCAGAGATTCGAGCGACCCCTCGTACACGACCACGCTGTCACGCAGGACGCGGGCATGCAGGTTTCGTTTAATCAGGCCATCCAGCACCATACAGCCTGCGACGGTGCCCGTTTTGGAGGAGCGGAAGACTTCGCGCACTGAGGCAGTGCCGGTCACTTTTTCTTGAATGTCCGGCGCAAGATAACCGCTCATGATGCGCTTCACTTGGTTGATCACATCATAAATAATGTTGTGGTAGTGCACGCTGACGCCTGAGGTTTCAATCAGTTTTCTTGCCTCTATATCTGCACGGACATTAAAGCCGATAACAACGGCATGAGAGGCAATGGCTAAGTTCACATCGGTCTCGCGAATGCCGCCAACGCTCGCTGAAATGACTCTCGCTCGAATTTCAGGAGTTGATAATTCGCCCAGGGCATGGCTCAAGGCTTCGACTGAACCCTGCACATCCGCTTTCAAAATGAGATTGAGCACATTTTCAGTTTTCTCTTCACCCATGCGCTGCATGAGATCTTCGAGTTTAGGCGCGGCCTGTTTAGCGAGTTGCGCCTCGCGGTGTTTCTGCAGACGGAAAGCGGCCACTTCGCGGGCACGCTTTTCATCCGGTACGACCATGAAATCATCCCCGGCCTGCGGCGCGCTGGAAAGCCCCAAAATTTCGACGGGAATGGAAGTCCCAGCGGACTCGACGGGTTGGCCGCGTTCATCAAAGAGGGCCCGCGCACGGCCATATTCAAAACCGGCCAGCACAATATCGCCTTTATGCAAAACACCTTGTTGGATCAGGACGCTTGCCACAGGGCCCCTGCCTTTATCGAGGCGAGATTCAATCACAACGCCCCGTGCATAACCTTCGCCCACACCCTGTAATTGCATCATTTCAGCCTGCAATAAAACCGCGTCTAAAAGGCCGTCGACATTCTGGCCGGTCTTTGCGGAAATCGGCACGAACATGGTTTCGCCGCCCCATTCTTCCGGCAGCAAGTCATGCTTGCTTAACTCTTGTTTAATGCGGTCGGGATCAGCACCGTGTTTATCAATTTTATTGACTGCAACAACCAAAGGCACATTCGCAGCCTTGGCATGCTCAATGGCTTCGACGGTCTGCGGCATCACGCCGTCATCTGCGGCCACGACCAAAATAACAATGTCAGTCAGCTTGGCGCCGCGTGCGCGCATCGCGGTAAAAGCGGCATGGCCGGGCGTATCCAAGAAGGTGATTCCGCCTTTCGGGGTTTCGACATGATAGGCGCCGATATGCTGCGTAATACCGCCCGCTTCTTGCGCGGCGACCTTGGTCCTTCGAATATAGTCCAAGAGTGTGGTCTTACCATGGTCCACATGTCCCATGATGGTGATGACGGGCGATCGCGGCTTTAACTCGCCTTCGCTTTTCTTTAAATCTTTAAGCAGGTCTTCTTCCAGCGCCAAAGAACTCACTGTCTTGGCCTTATGCCCCATTTCTTCTACGACGAGAATGGCGGTGTCTTGATCCAAGACCTGATTAATCGTGACCATGAGGCCGAGCTTGATGCAGACCTTGATTAATTCCGCTGCTTTGACCGACATTTTTTGGGCCAAATCCGCAACGCTAATGGTTTCAGGGATGCTCACCTCATGAATGATGGGCGCTGTGGGTTTGGTAAAGGCCTGTACTTGAACGCCTGAAGAAGCTCCGCCCATTTTTTTGAACTTGCCTCCCCGGCGGCGGCCATGGTCTGCTTCTTCCTCGTCGCCTTGACTGAGAACGCTGCTTAAATTGACACCGTGCCGAAGTAATTTTTCAAAGGAAGGTCCGCTCGTGTTGGTCCTTGCGGTACGTGTTTTCTTTTTCTTTTTGGGGCGCTCTTCTTCACCCTCTTCTAATTCAAATTCATCGCCGCGTTTTTCTTTGTGTTTCGCATCGATTGCGGTTTTGGGTGGTTCTGCTTCGGTTTTGACTTCCGGAGCGACAGCTGCTGCTTCTGGTTCAAGCACTTCTTCCAGTACCGTCTCTTCAACTTTTTTAGGCTCTTCCTGCAGCGCGGTGCCTGAAGGCAAGGCTGCTTCTAGTGCAGCGGGTTGCTCGCCTGGAACGGCCTTTGCTTCTGCTCCCGCCTTGGCTTTCTTGGTTTCCAGTGCCGGTTGTTTCTTCTGCTCTGCTTCTGAAACCGGACGTTTTACATAAGTGCGTTTCTTGCGAACTTGGACGCTGACCGTTTTGCCGACGCCATGTCCGCTGGTGATTTTAATTTCGCTGGTCTTTGCACGTCGCAACACAATTTTTTCGGGAGCTGCATCGGCCTTGGCACCATGATGGGTTTGCAGATAATGCAGCAATTTTTCTTTGGCATCCTCGGCCACAAGGTCATCCGGAGTGGATGCAGAAATTTTCGCGCTTTTAAGCTGCGTCAGCAGCCGCTCGACCGGGATACCGATTTGCTTGGCCAGTACCTGAACTGAAATGCCCGTTTGCTTAGCCGGGGACTTTTCTTTCTTCTTGACTGTTTTGACCGTTTTGACCGTCTTCACCGTCTTCGTTGTCTTCGATGTGGTGACACCGCGTTTTGTCATTTATTAACTCCTAGCAATTACCGGCAATCAACTATCAAACCATATTTTTCTTGCTGTCATGATCAAAGAAGCCGCTGATTTTTCGTCAAAGCCAGGGATTTCTAATAGATCGTCCACCGACTGTTCGGCTAATTCTTCGCGCGTCGCAATCCCGTGGTTAGCGAGGACATAAGCCATGTGCTTGTCCATGCCTTCCATGTCTAAAAGGTCCGCAGCGGGCTCGCGCTGTTCTAAGGCTTGTTCTTCGGCAATGGCCTTGGTCAATAAGGCGCCTTTTGCGCGCTCTCGCAAAGCGTCCACCAACTCTTGGTCAAAGCCTTCGACTTCCAGCAGTTCTTGGGTCGGGACATAAGCAATTTCTTCGAGTGATGAAAAACCTTCGGAAGCGAGGATTTGCGCAACTTCATCATCGACGCCCAGCTTTTCTTTAAAGAGTTCCACGACTTTTAGATCTTCGGCGTCAGCTTTGGTCTTGGCTTGTTCTTCTGTCATGACATTGATAGTCCAGCCTGTCAACTCGCTGGCGAGTTTGACATTTTGGCCATTGCGGCCGATGGCCTGTGACAGTTGTTCGGCCTTGACGGCAATGTCCATTGCGTGGGTATCTTCGTCCACGACAATGGAGGCCACTTCCGCGGGGGCCATGGCGTTAATGACGAGCTGCGCGGGATTGTCGTCCCAGAGGATAATATCAATGCGCTCGCCGCAGATCGGAAGAGCGTCGAGCAGGGAAAGAGTGTACGTCATGGTGTAGATCTCGGTGGTA
>CAYVBZ010000034.1:0-22873 GCA_964449835.1 uncultured Coxiellaceae bacterium
GCCGCTTCGCGCGGGTCATTGCCATTGGCAAACTTCAAAGAGAGCGGCAGGCCCATCCGCGGATCAGTGAGTTCAAAGCCATCACGTAACCGCCATTGTTCAGAGGGGTAAGCCAGACGGCTGCAAGCTTCTTCATCCAGTCGGTTGACAGGGACTAGATTCTGATGATCGATACGCTCAGGTAAACGGAAGGAGGTCCAGGATGCGGTTGCCATTTTGCCTTCCGTTGTGCTGATCGCTTGCACACACCATTGCAGCAATTTTTCAAGCTCCGCCGGATATTGTTCAGCCTGCGTTAACCATTGATCAGCGAGTAGCGCAATGGCGAGCTCCTTGTCCTCAGTTTGCAAGGGTGCTTTTTTTAACTCACCATTTAGCCACAGGTCCAAGTCCAGAAAAGCAGGAAAATTTTGGCTTTGATGCAATTGCTTTTTAACCCGACGCAAAATGAAATGTTTTTTAAAGAGTGCGACCGGCGTATGGCCCAAGCTCTTGGTTTTCAGAAAATGCGCATCTTCTTCGAT
This sequence comes from uncultured Coxiellaceae bacterium, assembly GCA_964449835.1. Classification (GTDB taxonomy): domain Bacteria; phylum Pseudomonadota; class Gammaproteobacteria; order DSM-16500; family DSM-16500; genus JABDGC01. Next base: position 525 of record CAYVBZ010000034.1, read on the forward strand.
GCCGAAGAGTCTTAAGAGGAAAGTTTCCAATATAGGAGCGCAAGCTAGAATATGTTCACTGCTTTCTAGGGGTGAAAAGGTTTTGGTGTTGAGGCGATAGGCGAGAAAGTTTTCACCCAGGGCAGGGTTCTCTTCATGCAGAAAAGCTAAAAAAGCTTGGTCCAGCTTTTGCAGCCCCTCAGCATGAAAAAGATCTGCATGAGAAAAACCGGTTAAGCTATTGAAAACATTGAATTCTAATGTGGGCGCTGCCATATCTTTTCACAGAAAAAGGAATGCCAGAATTATAGAGGTTGGGAAGAGTTTGAGCAAGGATAAATCAGGTCGATTTTTTCATTCGATTTACCTTACCATAATGCCACTCATGCTTTTACAAGGGCTAAGGAAAGGTATATATTCGATTTTCTTAGGGTACACGTCATGCTAGTGGTCATGGCTGAACTGAATACTTACAAGGAAAGGGTGTAAATCTATGGTTATTTTGGATCTTCTTTTGCTTTCTGCGGTTCTTCTCTCCTCTGCTTATTTTCAGCTTAACGCGCTTTATTGGGTTTCACTGATCGGCGCTACTCTTTTGTTTCTCACTCTTTTCGGGCACCCCGGCGTGATTTTAATTTTATGCTGGTTGGTCTTTGCCTTGGCGGCAACGTTTACGCTTTATTCGGCTGGACGAAAACGTTATCTCACAGGCCGTATCATGCGCGTCTTGAAAGACCGCCTCCCGCCCATCAGCCAAACTGAAGTGGATGTGCTTCAAGCCGGCGATGTTTGGTGGGAAAAAGATTTATTTTGCGGAAATCCCGATTGGAACAAACTGCTCGCTTATCCCAAGCCTAGTTTAAGCCCGGAAGAACAAGCGTTTCTCGATCATCAGGTAAACACGCTTTGCGCGATGCTCGATGATTGGCAAATTGTCCGCTACGATCATGATCTCCCTAAAAAAGTTTGGCAGTATCTGCAACAAGAAAAATTCTTCGGCTTGGTCATTCCTAAAGAATATGGTGGTTTGGGTTTTTCTGCTTATGCTCATTCCCTGATTGTGTCCAAAGTTGCAGGGAGAAGCGTGAGCGCCGCAGTGAATATGATGGTGCCCAACTCCTTGGGCCCAGGCGAATTGCTACTCCATTATGGAACACCAGAGCAAAAGGCTTATTATTTGCCGCGTTTGGCCAAAGGCGAAGACTTACCCTGTTTTGCCTTGACCGGCGTGGATGCCGGCAGTGATGCGAGCTCGATCACTGATAATGGCGTTGTTTGCTACCAACGTCACGAAGGGAAAAAAACACTCGGTATCCTCCTCAATTGGAATAAGCGCTATATTACGCTCGCGCCGATTGCAACACTGCTCGGTCTTGCGATTCATCTCTACGATCCGGAGCATCTGCTGGGAGAGCAGGAAGACGTTGGAATCACCTTATGTCTCATTCCAACCTCTTGTCCTGGCGTTGAAACAGGCCGTCGTCATTTACCTTTATATTTGTCGTTTATGAATGGGCCTACCACCGGCAAAGATGTTTTCATTCCCCTGGATTGGATCATCGGTGGCCCAAAGATGGCGGGGCAGGGGTGGCGTATGCTGATGGAATGTCTTTCAATTGGACGCTCCATTTCTTTGCCAGCACTCAGTGCCGGTGCAGGGCAACTCGCTTATCGTGTGACCGGCGCTTATGCGCGTATCCGCAAACAATTTAATTTACCGATTGGTTATTTCGAAGGCGTAGAGGAACTTTTAAGCTCGATTGCCGGTTCCACCTATATTCTCGATGCGGTCCGTCGCATGACTGCGGGCGCGGTAGATCAAAAAATTAAACCGGCCATTGCTTCGGCCATCGCCAAGTATCACATGACGGAGTTGGCGAGAAAGACGATCAATGCTGCCATGGATGTTCATGCCGGCCACACTATTCAAGCCGGACCACATAATCTTTTAGCCAATGTTTATATGTCCTTGCCCATCTCCATTACTGTAGAAGGCGCCAATCCCTTAACACGGAACCTGATTATTTTCGGCCAAGGGGCGGTGGTCTGTCATCCCTATTTGCTGCGTGAAATGGAATTACTCAGCTCTTCCCAACCGGAAGCTCGGGAGGAATTTGACAGCGTTTTCATGTCGCATCTGAGTTATGTGTTCCGTAATCTTGCACGAACGGTTTGGCATACGCTGACTGGTGGCTGCTTCATCCAAGTTTCTTTGAGTAAGCCTCAAAAAAATAGGAAGCTGACTTATTTTTATCGACAGTTGACACGGGTGAGCACAACGCTTGCTTTATTTACGGACCTGACTCTGCTGGTTCTTGGCGGCAACCTCAAACGGCGAGAAAGAATCTCCGCGCGCCTCGGCGATATTTTAAGTCAACTCTATCTTGGCTCCGCTGTTTTAAAATATTTCCAGGACAATGGACAGCCCGCCGATGAACTGCCTTATGTAGAATGGTGTTTGCAAACTTGTTTACATAAATCTCAAATTGCCTTCAAAGAACTGGCAAAAAACTTTCCCAGCAAGTGGATCGGTTTTGTTTTACGCGCCATTATCCCTTACTCGAAAATCTATTCGACGCCCAGTGACCAACTTAGCCGACAAGTGGTCAAGCCAATGTTGTCCCACTCCGCTTTAAGAGAGCGCTTGACCAAACATTTCTATATGAACAAAAATCCACAAGAATGGCTTTCACAACTGGAAGCTCTTTTTTCACAGGTGGAAGAAATTGAACCGCTTGTGAAAAAATTTCAAAATCTGCTGCGTCATGGTAAAGTACCGCAGTGGAAAAATATTTCAGAACAGGTGGCTTTAGCCTTAAAAGAAGGTGTTTTAACGGAAGAAGAAGCGAAATCTTTGCTTGCCTATGAAAAAGATCGGCATGAGGTGATCAAGGTCAGTGAAATGTCCTTTGATTTACATAAAGTAGTAAATTAGAAAATTTTAAAAGGAAACACGCAGATGGACTTTACAAAATCACAACGCGAAGTATATATCGTCGATGGCGCGAGGACCCCTTTTCTCAAGGCAAGAGGAAGGCCAGGGGCGTTTTCCGCTTCAGATTTGGCTGTTAGCGCAGGAAAAGAGTTATTAGCAAGGCAGCCTTTTGCACCAACGAACCTAGATGAAGTCATTATCGGCTGTATGATGCCGAGCCCTGATGAAGCGAACATCGCGCGTCTTATTGCGCTGCGCTTAGGTTGTGGCAAAGCCGTTCCCGGCTGGACAGTCCAACGTAACTGCGCTTCCGGTTTGCAGGCAATTGATAATGCTTTTTGCGATATTGCTTCTGGCCGGCATAATCTGGTTTTGGCTGGCGGAACTGAAGCCATGAGCCAAGCGCCGCTTTTATACAATAAAAACATGGTCAATTGGCTCGCTAACTTCTCAAGTGCCAAGACCCTGCTGAATAAGTTAAAGCAATTGATTCAATTCAAACCCTCCTATTTAGCCCCGGTGATTGCTTTGTTGAAAGGCTTGAACGATCCTGTCGTGAACTTATCGATGGGACAGACCGCTGAGATCTTGGCCTATCGTTTTAAGATCGCGCGCGAAGAAATGGATGCTTTTGCGGTTGAAAGTCATCGTCGAGTAGCCTTAGCTCAAGACGAGAACCATCTAGAAGAAGTGCTGCCAACTTATGATGGACGTGGCAACTGCCTCATGACGGATGATGGGGTCCGCCGTGATACTTCTCTGGAAAAACTAGCGACTCTAAAACCTTTCTTTGATAAAAAATTTGGCAACGTCACCGCGGGGAACAGTTCCCAAGTGACTGATGGCGCCGTTTTATTATTGTTGGCCAGTAAAGCGGCTGTTCAGCAATATCATTTACCTGTGCTTGCGCGCATCGTGGATGTGCAGTGGGCCGGTGTTGAGCCTTCAGAAATGGGTTTAGGCCCAGTTCACGCTACAACTCAGTTAATGCAGCACAACAAGTTAGCTAAGGAACACATTGATTATTGGGAAATTAATGAAGCTTTCGCAGCGCAAGTGCTGGCTTGTCTAAGGGCCTGGGAGAGTGAGGAATATTGTAAAGAGAACCTCGGTTTGAGCAAGGCCTTTGGTTCTTTAGATCCCTCACGCCTCAATGTGGATGGCGGGGCAATTGCCCTGGGCCACCCTGTGGGCGCGAGCGGAGCTCGTATTACTTTACATTTAGCGGAAACCTTAAAACGTCAACAAGCCAAACAAGGCATTGCAACCATTTGTATCGGCGGCGGGCAGGGCGGCGCAATTTTACTTGAGAATGCTTCATAAAGATTCAAATTATATTTCCCACGGGGAATGAATCCCCGTGGGAAACCAAAGGGGATACGAGAGCAAGCTCTCTACTCCCCTTTGGAAACCCCTTAGCTAGAGAGCCCGCGGCAAGCCGCGGGGTAAATTATTCATTTGGAGGATAGAAAGCATGGCTGGAATGGAAACATACAAGCATTGGCGCTTGGAACCTGATGCGGACAAGATTTTATGGCTGTATTTTGACAAACAAAATTCTAAAGTAAACACCCTCGACAAAGAAGTGATGAGCGAATTTTCCGCCATCCTCAATCAAGTCAGTGAAACAGACCAATATAGCGGCTTGGTGATTGCTTCTGCGAAAAAAAGCGGTTTTATCGCCGGCGCTGACATTGCGCAATTCAGTAAATTTAAAGATGAAGAAGAAGCTGTCAACTTGCTGAAATTGGGACAGCAAATTTTAGCGAAGCTGGAAGGATTAAATGTGCCGACAGTCGCCATGATTGAAGGTTTTTGCTTGGGCGGTGGTCTTGAGCTCTCTTTATCCTGCCGTTACCGTGTAGCCGAAGATAGCAAGAAAACCCGTTTGGGTTTACCTGAAGTCCGGCTGGGTATCCAACCTGGTTGGGGTGGGAGTGTTCGCTTGCCGCGTTTAATCGGCGGAATGGACGGCTTGAGCTTGATTCTTTCGGGGCATACCGTCTCGGCCAAAGCAGCCGCTAAATTAGGGTTTGTGGACGCAGCGGTTCCCAAGCGGCATTTGATGAAAGCAGCAAAATACTATGCACAGCAGGACCCGGGAGAACATAAACCGACACTGAAGCAAGCCTTAACGAACCATAAATTTGTCAGGCCCCTGCTTGCAAAGGTGGTCCGTCATAAATTAACAGCTAAAGTGGACCCGCGACACTATCCTGCTCCATTCCAAATTTTAAATAATTGGGAAAACAATGGCGTCGAAGGCCAACAGGCCTTTGATCATGAAGCGCAAAGTTGCGGAAAATTATTTTTCACAGAGACCAGCCGGAATTTAGTCCGGGTGTTCTTTTTACAAGAGCGCCTCAAAGGGCTCGGCCAGGCGAAAGAAATCTCTTCTATGCAGCAGCATGTCCATGTGATCGGTGCTGGCACCATGGGCGGTGATATTGCAGCCTGGTGTGCTTTACAAGGAATGAAGGTCACTTTGCAAGATATGGAGCCGAACTATTTGACTCGTGCTATGACCCGCGCTGCTTCTCTCTTTAAAGAGAAGCTCAAAGAACCGCACCTGGTCCAAAAGGCCATGGACTCCTTAATTCCAGATATTCACGGCTATGGTATTTCTACGGCCAATGTCATTATTGAGGCCGTGGTGGAAGATCTTGCAGTGAAACAAAAGGTTTTCAAGGAATTGGAAGAGAAAGCCAAGCCTTTGGCCATTCTTGCAACGAACACCTCAAGCATTCCTCTGGATGAAATCAACACAGTCATGAAATCGCCCGAGCGTTTGGTCGGAATTCATTTCTTCAATCCAGTAGCGATGATGCAGCTTGTGGAAGTCGTCAAAGGAACCAAAACTGATCCGGCGATTGTTGAAAGAGCGCTTAGTTTTGTTCGCCAAATCGACCGATTGCCTTTGCCTGTGTTAAAGAGCACGCCCGGCTTTTTAGTCAATCGTATTTTGTACCCTTATATGATGGAAGCACTCCGCATGGCTGAAGAGAAAATACCAGTAGCGGCGATTGACAAGGCCATGACTAACTTTGGCATGCCCATAGGCCCCATTACCTTGATGGACATGGTCGGTCTGGATATTTGCCAATCCATCAATGCGCATCTGGGACAATACGCAACACCTGTCAATTCCACGCGAATGGAACAATTAATTCAACAAAAGAAGTTTGGCCGTAAAAGCGGAGAGGGCTTTTATCATTACGATAAAAAAGGCAAGGCCATTGTCCCGAAAGATGAGGTCGATAATCGCACGCTGGAGGATATCGCTAACCGCTTAGTGCTGCGTTTGTTGAATGAATCCTTCCTCTGTTTGCACGAAGGCATTGTGGCGGACTCGGATTTACTGGATGCCGGCATGATCTTCGGAACTGGCTTTGCGCCCTTCCTTGGCGGTCCCATCCATTACGCCAAGTCCCAAGGCATTCAAGAGCTGTTTCAAAAATTCGTGAAACAACAAGAAGCCCGCGGCGAAAAAACAGACGCTATCAAAATCTGGCAAGCCAGCGAAATGGCAAGCTAACCGGTCGGCGCAGGAGATGGTTCTCCTCCCTCTACGAAGTAGAGGGAGGAGTAAGGTGGGAGGGCTGCTATCTTGTCATCCCTTCACAAGAATACCCAAACACCGCAAGCGCACCCTCCAAATAATCCGCAATCAAAGGCTTGGAAAGCAAATACCCAGCCAAATTCGGCTTCAAGTTAGTTTTCGCCTCCTTATGCGCCTGACTCCACTCATGTTCATCAAAGTCTCCCCGCCCAATATACATCAAGGTCAACAAATCAACCTGCTGGTCTGGCTCAAGGTCTTCGATAATGTTTTTAATTTCAATAAAGGTCAGATCATCTTGATGATCTGTTAGAATTTGCGCCCAGTCATATTCATACTCGGAATCCGAAATTTCCTCGCTGAAGGTGACTTCTTCTTTGGCATGAAACTCTTTGGCTTTAGAGATCAGGTAACAAACTGTTTCTGGATTAATATTTAAGATATTAACCGTTGGCATCGTTTTCACCCCTTGCGCTGTCTAGTGTTTTTTCCATTTGATGTTGCAGCCTACGCTGGGTTGTTGGTCTGGACTAATGGGTTTTCCGGAAAGAAGATTGTCCAAAGCATTGCTTAAATCTTTTCCGCTAGAGGGTTTTCCATTGCCAGGCGTAGACTCATCAAAGCGGCCTCGGTAAACACATTTTAAATCACGGTCAAAGACGTAGAGGTCTGGCGTACAGGCCGCCTGATAAGCGCGCGCGGTTTGTTGGGATTCATCATATAAATAAGGAAAGGTAAAACCGCTTTGTTTGACCGCTTCACGCATTTTTTCAGGGCTGTCGGCTGGGTAATTTTCAGCGTCATTCGAATTAATAGCGATAAAACTCACCCCTTTGTTCTGATAATTTTTTGCCACTTCCAAGAGTTTAGCTTGAATATGTTTGACATAAGGGCAGTGATTGCAAATAAACAAGATCACTGTCGCTGAATCGGACTTCAGTTCGTTCAGTGCTAAGGTTTTTCCCGAACTGGGTTCTAGTAACTTAAATGGGGGAGCAATGGTGCCAAGGGGAATCATGCTCGAAGGGGTTTCCGCCATTTCTTCTCTCTCCTTTGAAAAAAAGCAAATTTGATTTATTATCGTTGATCTTTAATGGATTCACAAGGAATGGGGTATGACCAAACCTGCACTGAAACGCAGCCTAAAGCCGCTGGGTTCCGCCGCACTCTGCTTGATGGGGCTCACGTCGGCCAGCACTGTTTTTGCAGCTGGTTTTCAGCTTTGGGAGCAAAATGTAACCAATATTGAGAATTTCCATGCAGGTCGAGCAGCATTAGCGAATGATGCGAGTACGGCTTATGATAACCCGGCCGGTATTACCCGAATTAAAAATCAGCAGCTCGTTCTCGGTGGCATGGGCATTTTGACCGACATCCGTTTTGACGGACAAATTTCAACCTGCGTCACGACCACAACAGTCACTTGTGGTAAACCCACTGTCGGCACAGCGCAAGGGGGCAGCTTTAATTTTATCCCTGACCTTCACTATGTCGCGCCCCTTTCAGAAAATATAGGCTTTGGAGTGAGTGTTGTTGCTCCCTATGGTTCTGATTTGGAATGGGGGCAAGCTGTTTTTTTTAATGCCTTGGTGACGCGCGCCCATTTGCAAATCGTTGATATTGCCCCTAGCTTTGGCTTTAATCTAACCTCAAAACTCTCAGTGGGTGTGGGCCTCGATATTGAGAAGGCGAGTGCGGAATTGAATTCAATTTTATCGACGGAACCTTCAATCATCAAAGGTTACGATACTGCTTATGGTTATCATGCGGGGGCCCTGTATGAGTTTTCGAAGGCCACGCGTTTAGGGTTGGCCTACCATTCACAAGTTATTCATCATTTAAAAGGGACCAGCCTTTATAATGGTTATGCTAGCCGAGACACGGCGAACCTTGGCCTGCCACCAGATACCACCCTCACGCTTTATCATAGCTTGAATTCAAAATGGGCGGTAATGGGTTCCATTATCTATACTCAATGGAATATTGTTCACAACTTAGTAATTAATAATGCTGCCAGCTTTAAACAACTCAACGACGGTGTTCCTCTCTCGCTGGATTTTCCGCAAAACTTCCGTAATTCCTGGACTTATTCTCTAGGCGCTGATTACTCGCCAACAGAGAAGCTCACTTTACGAGCAGGTTTCGGTTATGATCAAACACCCACTCGGAATGCTTACCGTATCTTGCAACTGCCAGACAACGACCGCTATGATCTTGCGGTGGGCGGACACTATCAATTCAATAAGACGATGGGTTTTGACTTAGGCTGGACGCGGGTATTTGTGCGGAGCGCAGCGATTAATCCTCCGCTGCATCCAGAACTATATCCTTTGATGCTGCAACCCAAGCTGTCAGGAAAAACTTTAGCAACAGCGGATATTTTTGGCGCCCAAGTGACTTGGAATTTTTTATAGACCAGGATAAAAAATCCCTCTCACAAAGGTCTCTTCGTGAGAGGGATTAAGATGAGCTAAGCGACTAGGCTGCAGGACCGCCCATGACCTCTATGTAGAAGGGATCGCGTTCTGGGTCGGCAAGAAGCATGAAGCCTTCCGGATTATAATTATTGGTGATGCTTTGGATGCCACTGAAAATATCAAACACGGCAGTAGCAATTGCAGGGCCTGAACAGTTGTTTGTCATATAAATTTCAGCAGTGCAGGAATGCAGATCCGCCAAGCAGGCTCCCCAGATGATGCCTTTGGGGATGACGTTTTTGCTATGGGGCGGCGTGATGCCATAAATGGGAATGCCATCTGAACATTCCGCATTGCCCTTCTGATTATTGATTTTGGCGGTGGAAGGAAAAAAGGTTTGATTATTAATAGTTAGGTCTGCTTTGGCTGTTAGGGGGAGGGACAAAGTACACAAAGCAACAGCTCCCAGAAGCTTTAATTTTTTAAGCGACATAAGTTTCTCCTTAATAAATTTTGAGCATAAATTAAATAAGGCAGTATTATCCTCTAAATTCAATAAAAGGAAAGATATAAATAGAGAGTTGTTGAACAGGCTAATTTTGCTATAGTACTTTCACTATGAATGAATGATTTACACAGGAATGAATATGAATCTCAGGATTTTAATTATTTCGCTGCTCAGTTTAAGCTTCCTGCCATGCTTTGCCGATACCGGCAGCAAAGAAGGCGGGGCCACTTTTACCCTGGGTGGGGGTTATCTCTTTTTTTCGCAGAAACGAGATTTACAAAATACAGCCATCGACGGCATGGCGGCGCTTGCTTATAATTTTAGCGACAACTGGGCCATGGAGTTTGCGGCTGATTTAATCAATGCAAACTCAGGCGATCCCAGCAAGCACCATGTCCATGGTTTTGCCTATATCCTAGACGCGCTCTATCGTTTTCCAATTTTTCATACCTTTGAGCCTTATGTGCTCGGCGGATTTAATGTCATTAGTCTCAAGCCGATTAGCAGCGAGCCTGTGAATCAAGGCGGGATGAATATTGGCGTTGGCACCCAGTTTTTTAAAAGCAGTCATATTGCACTGAGCTTAGAAGCACGGGACCTTTATACTTTCTCAGGTGGGAAGAGTGATATCTTATTGAACGGCGGCGTTAATTTTATTTGGGAATAAATATATACCCATTACACTTCAAAAATAGAATACAGGCTGACAGGGCCGCGGCCAATCTTACCTGTCCCCCATCGGCACAAAATCCCTTGGCGTTTCCCCCGTATAAAGCTGCCGCGGCCTACCCAGGCGATATGGATTACTAATCATCTCATTCCACTGTGCAATCCACCCCACCGTCCTCGCCATAGCAAAAATCACCGTAAACATATTCGTCGGAATTCCAATCGCACTCAAAGTAATCCCCGAATAAAAATCCACATTCGGATACAGTTTCTTCTCAACAAAATAAGGATCTTCCAAAGCGATTTTTTCCAACTCGATGGCTAATTTAAAAATCGGATGGTTCTTTTTCCCGACTTCCTCCAAGACTTCGTGACAGGTTTCACGCATGACCTTTGCGCGGGGATCATAGTTTTTATAAATACGGTGTCCAAAGCCCATCAGACGGAAGTTATCATGCGGGTCTTTGGCGCGTGCGATGTATTGCCCAATGCGAGAGACATCGCCAATTTCATGCAGCATATTGAGCGCGGCCTCATTGGCTCCGCCATGTGCAGGCCCCCATAAGGCGCCAATACCGGCAGAAATACAGGCGTAAGGATTCGCTCCTGTAGACCCCGCCAAGCGGACGGTGGAGGTTGAAGCATTTTGTTCATGGTCGGCATGCAAAATAAAGATGCGGTCCAGCGCGCGGGCGAGGACCTTGTTCGGCTCCATTTCTTCGCAGGGTGTGCCATACATCATGTACAAGAAGTTTTCCGCATAGGACAAGCGGTTGAGCGGCTGCATAAAAGGTTGTCCTATGGAATATTTGTAACACATGGCCGCAATGGTCGGCATTTTAGCGATTAATCGCAGGGCAGAGGTATTGCGATGTTCCGGATTTTTAATGTCCAGGGTGTCATGATAAAAAGCAGATAAGGCACCTACCACGCCAACCATAATGGCCATAGGATGTGCATCTCGTCGAAAACCGTTAAAAAAATTCCGGATTTGTTCATGTACCATAGAGTGATGTTTGATAGCATCACTGAAAACGTCATATTGGGCTTTGCCCGGCAACTCACCATTTAATAATAAGTAGCAGACTTCAAGAAAGTTGGAGCTGGCGGCTAATTGATCAATAGGGTAGCCGCGGTAGAGCAAAATACCCGTGTCTCCATCAATATAAGTAATTTCTGACTCACAGGATGCGGTTGAAAAAAAGCCAGGATCGTAAGTATAGTATCCAAATTTAGCAAGCGGGCCCACATCAATGGCCGGAGGTCCCATGGTTCCCATCAATATATCGAGTTCAATGGTTTCACCATCCACGGTCAAGGATGCTTTTTTCTTAGTCATGTCGTATCTCCAAATATATGTTTATTATAACTTGGCTGAAAAGCTTGTCATGTTATTTTCTGAATTTGCTTTGCAGGGATGAGCAGAATATAATCCAGCAGGTTAGTTTAAATAAAAGGGTGGTGCTGCACTGTGGTGAACAATAATAGACCAATAAATTTAAATTTATTTACGATTCGCTTTCCCCTGCCTGCAATTGTTTCTATTTTGCACCGGGCCTCCGGAATTTTTCTATTTCTCCTGCTTCCTTTTTTACTTTGGCTGTTCAGCCTATCACTCGCCTCCGAACCCAGCTTTACCCGCCTTAAAAATATTCTGACTGCCCCGACAGTCAAATTCATGGTCTGGGCCTGTCTCGCGCCACTGTGCTATCACTTGGTTGCCGGCATCCGCCACCTTTTTATGGACTTTCATATCGGCGAAGAATTAAAAAGCGGGAGAAGAGGGGCTAAACTCACGCTGCTGGTTTCAATTGTTCTTGTTGTTTGCTTAGGAGTTTGGTTATGGTGAGTTCTGTTTTAGGCGCAAATCACCAGGCGTTGCGGGACTGGGTCATTCAACGTATCACCGCCGTCCTGATTGCGCTCTGTGTTTTGGGTCTTGGCTATTATTTTGTGAGGCATCCCCATTTCAGTTTTGTTGAATGGCGTATGCTCTTTGCGCCAACGGGCATGAAAGTTTTGACCTTGCTGATTGTTTTAGCGCTGGCCTTTCACGCCTGGGTCGGTATTTGGACGGTGGTCACCGATTATGTGAAGAGCGCGTCTTTGCGTTTTCTCATTCATATCACGGTCATATTAGTCTTGCTCGCTTGTTTTCTTTGGTCTTTACTGATTGTTTGGAGTTTTTAATCGATGAAATTTGCAACGCATCTCTTTGATGCCGTGATCATTGGCGGCGGCGGCGCGGGCTTAATGGCCGCTTTGGAATTGTCCCAACAAGGCTTAGAAGTCGCCGTTATTTCGAAAGTTTATCCCATACGTTCACATACTGTTTCCGCACAAGGTGGAATCAATGCCGCCATCGCTAATGTCGAAAGCGACGATGATTGGCGCTGGCACATGTACGATACCGTGGTGGGCTCAGACTTTTTAGGAGACCAGGATGCTATTGAATATATGTGCAAGCAAGCACCTGAGACCATTTATGAATTAGAACACATGGGCATGCCTTTTTCTCGCTTGGATGATGGTCGTATCTATCAAAGGGCCTTCGGGGGTGCCACGCGTAATTTTGGCGGAGAGCAGGCCCATCGCACCTGTGCCGTGGCGGACCGCACGGGCCACGCCATGCTGCACGCCTTGTTCCAAAAAAACATTCAAGCCAAAACCCGATTTTTTAATGAATGGTTCGCGTTGGACTTAGTCAAAGCGGATTCCGGAATTGCCGGCACCATGGCTATTTGCATCGAAACCGGCGAAGTGGCCTTTTTCAAGGCCAAAGCAACTATTTTAGCGACCGGTGGTGCTGGCCGTATTTATGCTTCCACGACCAATGCGCACATTAATACCGGCGATGGCTTTGGCATGGCGCTTCGTGCCGGCCTGCCTTTGCAGGACATGGAGTTTTGGCAATTTCATCCCACGGGTGTTTATGGCGCGGGTGTATTAATCAGTGAAAGCGTTCGTGGAGAAGGCGGTTATTTGTTGAATAAAAATGGCGAGCGTTTTATGGAACGTTATGCGCCGCACTTAAAAGACCTTTCTTGCCGCGACATTGTTTCACGCTGCTCCGCCATTGAAATACGTGAAGGACGCGGCTGCGGTCCCAAAGGAGATCATGTCCTCTTAAAAGTGGACCACCTCGGAGAAGAAAGAATTAAGAAATATTTGCCTGGGATTCGTGAGTTGGCCATTACTTTTGCTGGCACCGACCCAATCAAAGAACCTATTCCAGTCGTGCCGACTTGTCACTATTTAATGGGTGGTATTCCAACGAATATCCACGGTCAAGTTTTAACGAGTAATCTTACCGGCCAAGATCAAGTTGTTAATGGCCTATATGCCGCCGGCGAATGTGCCTGTGTTTCAGTGCATGGTGCGAATCGCTTGGGAGCGAATTCCTTGCTGGATCTTGTGGTCTTCGGCCGCGCCGCGGGCATTCACCTTAAACAGGCGGTTAAAGAAGGACTCCATTTCCAAGAACCTCGCGGCGAGGAGGTGGAAGCCGCACTGCTTCGCTTGCAACGTTGGAACAGCAATGAAAAGGGAGAAAGTGTCGATGAAATTCGGACCAGCTTGCAAAAAGTGATGCAGGACGATTTTGGCGTGTTTCGTACTGAAGAAAACATGAAAAAAGGTTTTGTGAAACTGGAAGAGCTGGAAGAACGCTTGAAATATGCCGTCATCAAAGACAAGTCCCAGCAATTTAACACGACCCGTATTGAAGCCTTGGAGCTTGATAACTTAATGGCCACTGCCGTTGCGACGGCTTATTTGGCTGAGCTGCGGCAGGAAAGCCGCGGAGCACATTCGCGCCAAGATTATCCGGAACGCGATGACCAAAAATGGCAGAAACATTCCCTTTACTTTGGCGATGGACGCATTGCTTTTCGTGCCGTCAACATGAAGCCCGTGGAAGTTCAGCCCATTGAATTGAAGCTGCGGGAAGAAGGCTAGGCATTTTGATACGGTAAAAACAGTCAGAGGAAAAAATTATGCGCTTTTCAATCTATCGATATAACCCTGAAGAAAGTAAAGAGCCTTACATGCAAGATTATGAGCTGGACCTGGAAGAACATAATTGTCGTATGGTGCTGGATGCGCTGATTGTTCTCAAAGACAAAGTGGATGAAACCTTAACTTTTCGCCGTTCCTGCCGTGAGGGTGTCTGCGGCTCCGATGGCATGAATATTAATGGCAAAAATCGCTTAGCTTGCACAACGCACTTGTCGGAATTTAAAGACCACATGGTGATTCGGCCCTTGCCTGGTTTTCCGATTATTCGGGATTTGGTGGTCGATATGACCCAATTTTATGAGCAATATGAAAAAGCAAAACCCTACCTGCAAAATACCAGCCCAACCCCCTCAAAAGAATATTTACAGACCCCTGAAGATCGCGCCAAATTAGATGGTTTGTATGAGTGCATCTTATGCGCTTGCTGCTCTTCTTCCTGTCCTTCTTACTGGTGGAACCCGGACAAATATTTGGGCCCTGCGGCTTTATTATGGGCTTATCGCTTCCTGGTAGATAGCCGGGACACAGAAACAGAGGCGCGTTTAGCGGACCTGGTCGATCCTTTCAGCGTCTTGCGTTGCCGTGGCATCATGAATTGCGTGGATGTTTGTCCAAAAAACTTGAACCCCCTCAAGGCCATTAGCCATATTAAAGAAATGATGGTAAAAGAGTCAGTCTAAAACGATGAGATATGAAAATGATAAGCAAGCAGAAGTCAATGGAACAATTATGGCAGGATTCCTATCTTGCCTCTGGTAATGAAAGTTATATTGAAACGCTTTATGAAAGCTATTTAAAAAATCCAAATGAGTTAGCGCCAGAATGGCGCGCCTATTTTGACGGGTTGACACAGCAATCCAGTCGTAAAGACGTTTCTCATGAGGAAATCAAAAATTATTTTGAAAAATTAGCCCGACAGCCTCGCTCTCAGGCGGGCAGCCGGCAGGCGGCCGCTTACGATCGACGCCAGGAAAAAGTGATTGATTTCACTTATGCTTATCGCCGCTTTGGCCATCTTAAAGCGAACATCGATCCTTTAGGCCTCTATCCAGGTATCGATGATCCTTCTTTAAGTCCTTCTTATTATGATTTTTCTGAGTCTGATATGAATACCGCATTTAATGTGGACACCTTATTGGGCTTTTCGAGATCAGAGGCGACCTTAAAAGAAATTTATCATGATTTGCAAGAAGTCTATTGCGGTTCCATTGGCTTTGAATACATGCACATCAATCGAGCGGAAGAAGTGCTGTGGCTACAAAATCGAATTGAACAGGACTGGAAGAATTATAAATTATCGCGTGAAGAAAAACTGCGCATTCTAGACCGCTTGGTGGCCGCTGATGGTTTGGAAAAATATTTAGGCAGCAAATACGTAGGACAAAAACGCTTTTCTTTAGAAGGTGGAGATAGTTTCATCCCGCTTTTGGATGTGATTGTCGATGCCGCGGCAGGTTATGGTGTAAAAGAAATGGTTTTTGGCATGGCCCACCGTGGCCGCTTGAATGTGCTGGTGAATATCATTGGCAAAGAAGCCGCCGAAGTTTTTGGCGCCTTTGAAGGGAAGACCGCCAGTGATTTCTATTCCGGAGACGTCAAGTATCATTTAGGCTATTCCTCCGATGTGAAGACCAAGAACGGCCCCATTCATTTGTCCTTGTCCTTTAACCCCTCACATCTTGAAATTGTTTCGCCCGTGGTCCAGGGCTCGGTGCGCGTCAGACAGAGACGCCGCAAGGACAGCAAACATGAAATGGTCGTTCCTATTCAGGTACATGGCGATGCTGCTTTTGCGGGGCAGGGTGTTGTGATGGAAACCTTTAATATGTCTCAAACCCGCTGGTTCACCGTGGGCGGTTCCATTCATATTATTATTAACAATCAAGTTGGCTTTACGATCAGCAATACACAGGATTCGCGGTCCACGCTTTATTGTTCTGATGTGGGCAAAATGGTTGAAGCGCCCATTTTGCATGTGAATGCGAACGATCCAGAAGCGGTTTGTTTTGCCGCGAAACTCGCAATTGATTATCGTCATCAATTCAAACGCGATGTGATCATCGACTTAGTCTGCTACCGGCGACATGGTCACAATGAAGCGGATGAACCCTCTGCGACCCAACCGCTGATGTATAAAATCATCAAGGACATGCCGGCGCCTTGTACCGTGTATGCACAAAAATTACTGGGCGAAGGCTTAATTGAAAAAGATACCGAACAAAAAATGGCGGACGCCTATCGTGACGCACTAGATCAAAACAAACCGGTGGTCGATACCATCAAAGACCAAACGGCTTATGAATACGCCATCAAATGGCAACCTTATTTAGGCACTAGTTGGAAAGACAAAGCCAAGACCGCGCTGCCCTTAACAACACTCAAGGGACTTGCCAAAAAATTGGAACAACTCCCGGAAGGCTTTGTGGTTCAACCCCAAGTGAAAAAGATGTTGGATGCGCGCGCCAAAATGACAGAGGAAAAGCTCCCCTTGAATTGGGGCTATGCGGAAACCTTGGCCTATGCTAGCTTGCTCACAGAAGGTTATCCAATTCGTCTCTGCGGCCAGGATGCCTGCCGCGGGACCTTTGCGCACCGTCATGCTGTTTTGCATGATCAAAACACGGATGCTATTTATATTCCACTCAGTCATCTTGCGCCCGATCAGGCACAGATCAACTTGGTCGATTCTTTGCTCTCTGAAGAGGGGGTCTTGGCTTTTGAATATGGTTATGCTGCCGCTGATCCGGCCTTCCTGGATATCTGGGAAGCGCAATTTGGAGATTTTGCCAATGGCGCTCAAGTTGTGATTGATCAATTTATTAGTTCCGGCGAACAAAAATGGGGCCGGCATTGCGGCTTAGTGATGTATTTACCGCATGGTTATGAAGGCATTGGCCCCGAGCATTCCTCTGCTCGAATTGAACGTTATTTACAACTTTGTGCCCAAGACAATATGCAAGTCTGCCAGCCAACCACGCCTGCCCAAATTTTTCATTTGATTCGGCGACAGATGGTGCGGCCTTATCGCAAACCTTTGATTGTGTTTACGCCCAAGAGCCTCTTACGTCATCCGATGGCAGTTTCGGCGATGGCAGACCTCTCCTTGCGTGAATTTCAGTTAGTGATTCCCGAGGTCGAAGATCTTAAGCCCGAAGGTGTCGAACGGGTTGTTCTTTGCACCGGTAAAATTTATTATGAACTACTTGAAAAGCGACGAGAACTTAACTTAAATAACGTCGTGCTGGTTCGAATTGAGCAATTATATCCCTTCCCGGATGAACGTTTGCGCGAAGTGTTAGCGCCTTATGATAAGGCCAAATGCGTGATTTGGTGCCAAGAGGAACCTGAAAATCAAGGCGCTTGGACTGCCTTGCGCTACCAGTTACAAGGATTTTTGGCCAAAGGCCAAAGTTTGGAGTATGCCGGACGGCCTGCGGCGGCTTCGCCTGCTGCGGGTTATTATGCCGTTCATGAAAAAGAAGAACAGGTGCTAATTGATAAGGCTTTGGTTAAATGAGGAAATATTACCATGACAATTGAAATAAAAGTTCCCATGCTGCCCGAATCGGTTTCGGATGCAACCGTTTCAACCTGGCACAAAAAGGCGGGTGATCGAGTCTCTCGCAATGAAAATCTGGTGGACCTGGAAACAGATAAAGTAATGCTTGAAGTTCCTGCTCCAATGGATGGGGTTTTGAAGGAAATTGTTAAACAGTCTGGTTCGGTCGTTAAAGAAAATGAAATTCTCGCGATGATTGAAGCGGGTGCGGGCGCCAAAGCGGTACCGAAAGCCGCCCCGAATGTAGAGGAAACGCCTAAAGCGCAGCCTGCCGTCGGGCCTTCCGGAAGAAGAGCGGCGGCGGAGCATGAAATTGACCTGTCGCAGGTTAAAGGGACTGGAAAACAAGGGCGAATCACGAAGGACAATGTTTTGGCCGCGGTTGGGCCCCAAACTGCACAGAAAGAGCCAGAAAGCCCTATTGAAACCTTCAACGAAGGAAGACCGGAAAAGCGCGTCCCCATGACCCGTATTCGTACCCGCATCGCTGAGCGCTTGTTGGAAGTGAGCCAGAATACTGCGATGTTGACCACCTTTAACGAAGTTAATTTGCAGCATGTCATTGACTTGCGTAATCAATATAAAGAAGTCTTTGAGAAAAAATATAATGTCAAACTCGGCTTCATGTCCTTTTTTGTGCGGGCGGCAGCCGAGGCTTTAAAACGTTTTCCAGTGGTCAATGCTTCGATCGACGGCAATGATATTGTCTATCACGGTTACTATGATGTGGGTGTTGCCGTATCAACTGACCGCGGCTTGGTCGTGCCAGTCGTGCGTAATGCCGATCAACTGAGCATGGCTGAAATTGAAGCCAAAATCGCGGAGTATGCAAGCCGTGCCCGCGCTGGAAAGTTAACCATGGAAGAAATGCAAGGCGGCACCTTTACCATTACCAATGGCGGTGTGTTCGGTTCACTGATGGCAACCCCCATTGTGAATGCACCACAATGCGCTATCCTTGGCATGCATAAAATTCAGGAGCGTCCCATTGCCGAGAATGGCGAGGTCGTGATTCGTCCCATGATGTATTTGGCGCTTTCCTATGACCACCGTCTCATTGATGGCCGTGAATCAGTCACTTTCTTGGTGACGATCAAAGAACTTTTAGAAGATCCATCCCGCTTATTACTTGAGGTGTAAAGCTTATGAATCTCCATGAATATCAGGCGAAGCAGTTGTTGGCAAGCTATCAGCTTCCTGTTCCCAAAAATGAAGTTGTGCGTAATGTGGATGAAGCGGTAGCTGTTGCTGACGCGATGGCGCTGAAAAAATGGGTCGTGAAAGCCCAAGTGCATGCCGGGGGAAGAGGCAAGGCCGGCGGGGTGAAAATTGTGTCCGACAAAGAGGAACTGGTGAACGTCGTCAAAGCCTTGCTTGGCACACGCTTAGTGACTTATCAAACCACTGCGGAAGGTCAGCCCGTCAACCAAATCATGATTGAAGAGCCGAGTGAAATCGAAAAAGAACTTTATTTGGGCGCAGTCATTGATCGCTCGAAGCAACGGATTGTTTTTATGGCCTCCACTGAAGGCTGCGTTGAAATTGAGAAAGTCGCAGAAAAAACGCCGGAAAAAATTCTAACTGCTTCTCTCGACCCTTTTATTGGGCTCCAAGCTTTTCAAGCACGACAGTTGGCTTTTCAATTAGGTTTGAAGGGAGAGCAAATTAAGCAGTTTGCGCACCTCATCCTTGGCTTGGGTAATATGTTTGTCGAAAATGATTTAAGCCTCCTAGAAATTAACCCGCTGGTGATTACTAAACAAGGCCACTTGCTTTGTCTCGACGCCAAAATCAATATTGATGACAATGCGCTCTATCGCCATCCTAAATTACGTGCCTTGCGCGATCCCTCCCAAGAAGACGAACGGGAAAACCGTGCGCGGGATTGGGAATTGAATTACATCGCTTTAGACGGTGATATCGGCTGCATGGTCAATGGTGCCGGTCTCGCAATGGCAACCATGGACATGATTAAATTGCACGGCGGCAATCCTGCCAACTTTTTAGATGTCGGCGGTGGAGCGACCAAGGAACGCGTCACAGAAGCCTTCAAAATTATTTTATCAGACAAACATGTTAAAGCCATTCTGGTCAATATTTTCGGCGGGATTGTTCGCTGTGATTTAATTGCGGATGGCATTATTGGTGCCGTGTCTGAAGTTGGAACTAAGCTTCCGGTTATTGTTCGCTTAGAGGGAAATAACGCAGACTTAGGCCTGCGTAAACTGGAAGAGAGCGGACTCAATATTATTTCTTCCATTAATTTCACGGACGCCGCCCAGAAAGTTGTTCAAGCTGCAGGTAAACAAAAATGAGCATTATTATAAACAAAACTACGAAAGTGATTTGTCAAGGATTTACGGGAAAGCAAGGGACACTTCATTCTGAACAAGCTATTGCTTATGGAACCAAAATGGTCGGCGGTGTTACGCCTGAAAAGGGCGGGCAAACCCATTTAGGCTTGCCAGTCTTCAACACCGTACGCGATGCCCATGAGGCGACCAAGGCGGATGCCTCTGTGATTTATGTTCCCGCGCCTTATTGTAAAGATTCAATTTATGAAGCCATTGAAGGCGGAATTAAAGTGATCGTTTGTATTACGGAAGGCATTCCTGTTTTAGATATGCTGGAAGTTAAAGCCTATCTGAAAAATTATCCTGATATTCGTTTAATTGGCCCGAATTGCCCGGGTATCATTACGCCAGATGAATGTAAGATTGGCATTATGCCCGGCTACATTCATAAGAAAGGCCGGATCGGCATTGTTTCCCGGTCAGGGACCTTGACTTATGAAGCGGTCAAACAAACCTCGGATTATGACTTAGGGCAGAGTACCTGTGTCGGCATCGGTGGTGATCCCATTCCAGGCACTAATTTTATCGATGTGCTCGCTTTATTTGAAAAAGATCCTGAAACCGAGGCAATCGTGCTTGTGGGTGAAATTGGTGGATCGGCAGAAGAAGAGGCCGCAGAGTTCATTAAAGGCCATGTAACCAAGCCTGTTGTGGCTTATATCGCCGGTGTTACCGCACCTCCTGGAAAAAGAATGGGCCATGCCGGCGCTATTATCGCAGGTGGAAAAGGAACGGCGTCTGAAAAATTTGCCGCTTTAGAAGCCGCAGGTGTTCATACCGTCCGCTCCCCTGCAGAAATTGGCAAAACAGCTGCTTCTGTTTTGCAAAAGGTGGTCCACTAAATGCTTGATCCAAAACTCTTACGTTCTGATCTTGAGAAAGTTGCCGCGCAATTAAAAAAGCGCGGCTTTGAGTTGGATGTGGTCCAATTGTCCAGCTTAGAAGAAAATCGTAAAACCCTGCAAGTTAAAATGCAGGAGTTGCAGAATGAGCGGAATGTCCGTTCCAAAGAGGTCGGGCAAGCTAAGGCAAGCGGAAAAAATACAGACGATTTATTGTTAAAACTCAAGGATTTAAGTGATAACATTAAAGTAGTAGAAGAAAAATTTGGCCAGTTACAACTTGCTTTAGAGGATTATTTAGCTCGCGTCCCTAATCTTCCTCATGCCACGGTGGTTGAGGGCAAGACGGAGGAAGACAATCCTGTTTTACGCTCCTTCGGCAAACCAACGGCCTTTTCTTTTAAGCCCAAAGATCATATTGAGTTGGGTGCTCAATATGGATGGATGGACTTTGAGACGGCGGCTAAATTGTCTGGCGCCCGCTTTGTTGTGTTGAAAGGCCCTTTGGCCCGCTTGCAGCGTGCACTCATTCAATTTATGTTGGATTTACATACGCAAGAACATGGCTACCAAGAAATGTATGTGCCTTACCTGGTCAATCCTGAATCACTTTACGGCACAGCGCAGTTGCCCAAATTTAAAGAAGATCAATTTGCGATCGAAGGGGAACGTGCTTTGTATTTGAGTCCTACCGCAGAAGTCCAAATCACGAACACGGTGAGAGATAGCATTCTTGAGGAAAAACAACTGCCTTTAAAAATGGTCTGTTATTCTTCCTGCTTTCGCAGTGAGGCGGGCTCTTATGGCAAAGACCTGCGTGGAATGGTCCGGAACCACCAATTTGAAAAGATAGAATTGGTACAAATTGTGCATCCCGAGCGCTCTTACGAAGCCTTGGAAGAATTAACAAAGCATGCTGAAACCGTTTTACAGCGCTTAGAACTGCCTTATCGAGTAGTGATGCTCTGTAGCGGTGAAATCGGCTTTGCCGCTGCCAAAACCTATGATCTTGAGGTGTGGCTGCCCGGGCAGGACCGTTACCGGGAAATTTCTTCTTGCACTAATACGGAGGCTTTTCAGGCCCGCCGAATGAAAGCCCGATACCGTGCGCAGGACAGTGGAAAAATTGACTGGGTCCACACCTTGAATGGCTCAGGTTTGGCTGTTGGCCGCACCTTGATTGCCATCTTAGAAAATTATCAAGACGAGCTTGGCCAAATTCATATTCCTAAAGCTTTACAGCCCTATATGAATGGGGTAAAGGTCATTTAAGACCTTGGATAGAGCTGACTTTTTGTGCTACAATAAGTCAATTTTATCAGGGAGGATAGGACGCTATGTTTGCCAAATTTCTTAATTGGATGACGGTGGATTTTGAGTTCTTCATGTTCATTGTCGCCGCTCTTCTAGCTATTCTTCACAAACTCGCCCGCAGAGATATGAACCCTGCCGAAATTATTTTCCGCTGGTTTGTTCTCTTTCCGATGGGTATCGCTGCTCTTTTTGCCAG
>CAYVBZ010000035.1:0-22692 GCA_964449835.1 uncultured Coxiellaceae bacterium
CGCCCCCTCAAGATAGACAAGATTACTGGTTTAGAGTACGGGAGAGGGTCGGGGAGAGGGAAAATACCTTATCTGATCTGGGGCGCCTTATCAAATTTTAAAGGCCTGGCAGCAGGGAAAAATTGGTCTCGTTTTGCCCTATGCCACAGCTAAGTAATTTGAGGTCGTCGCACAAGTCAGCGATAGCTGCCGCTTCTATGATCTGGTAACGCCGGTTAAAAAGGCTATTGAACAGTTTAAACCGGATACAATCGTCTTACATGATCTAGGCGTAACTCTCGGCATTGGCTGCAAAAATGAACCGTTGCCCAAGGAAGTGCTTGGGCTACAAAACGCCTCAAGAAGTGTTTTTTCAGCAGTATAAAAATGATTGTCGCATTTGGAGCTAGAATCCGCCACTTATTAAGTAAATAACTATTTGTTTAATAAGTAAATTTATTTTTTCAGAAGTATAACAAAAAGATAGGTGGGCTGCTATACTACATAAGTAGTACATGTACAACTTAATGTACGAATAAACTGAGAGGTGCGATTATGGACGCTATAAGTTATTCATTTGCCAGAAAAAACCTGGTTCAAACGATGGAAAAGGTATGTGATGATCACAGCCCGATTATTGTCACGCGGAAAAATTCCCGGGCAGTTGTAATCATGTCTCTTGAAGATTTTAACGCTTTTCAAGAGACGGCTTACTTGCTTCGTAGTCCGGCAAATGCCGAGAGATTACGCCAAAGCATTAAACAAACCGAGGAAGGAAAGATTGTTGAGCATGACATAATTGAGATTGAGGAAAAAAATAAGGAAAACTCATGAAACTGGCGTGGACGGATCTTGCTTGGGAAGATTATTTGTACTGGCAACAAACAGATATCACAAAAGCTCGCAGAATTAATGATTTGATTAAAGATATTAAACGCTCTCCATTTCAGGGGATAGGAAAACCAGAGCCATTAAAATTTGACCTAGCAGGAAAGTGGTCAAGAAAAATAGATGCTGAGCATCGGCTGGTTTATGAGGTCAATGGCAAGAAAGAGGAGCAAAAAAGGTCTATAGTCGATAGTCGGATTCTCACTATCATTCAGTGCAGATACCATTATAACTAATAGCGATAAAGCAGGGTTTACATCTAAAAAAATAACGAGTAACAGAAGAAAATAATGTACAGGAAGGATTTGAAATATGCCACTGCGTGGTATATAATTATAAGTGAAGAAAGGAACTACATGCGTATTTTGAAGAATAAGCCATTTTCTCAATGGGCAAAGAAGCTAAGAATAACAGACAAAACTTTGGTGATGGCAATAAATGAGCTATAACGAGCATCAAATAAACAAGGCGATTAAAGAGGGCGTATTAATAGAGGTGCAGACAAATGAAAAAATCAATTCTTGATGTGGTGCATGAATCAGCGAAAGGGCTGTTTGATATTGGTTTAATGGATGCAAAAACCATGCACACGTTTGATGCTATGTGTCTGCCTCCTATTAAGAAGTTAACTCCTAGGCAAATTAAACATATTAGACTACGAGAGAAGGTCAGTCAGCCTGTATTTGCGGAATATTTAAACGCGAGTCCGTCTACTATTAAAAAGTGGGAGACGGGTGAAAAGCATCCTACAGGGCCTGCGCTTAGACTTCTTAACCTTGTTGCAGAAAAAGGGCTTGATATTCTGACTTCTGGAAGCTCTAGTCAAAATTGATGAAGCCTGCGCGCAGGGCGTGTCCGCTAAAATCATCCACTGTCAGTCATGCGGTGATTTCCGGTATCCAAATCAGTTGCACAGTGTTCCCATCTGGGTCTAGGCAGTAGAAGCTGCGCGTGCCATCCCGGTGGTCTTTGGGAGCGGCGCTGATTCTGACACCTTGGGAGCCCAGATAGTCATGCCAGGCATCCACATCCTTTTTTTCCTTTAGAAGAAAGCCTAAATGGTCCAAATGCTGATGTTGATTTGCGGGCCCAAAGTTCGCGGGGGCACGATGCAAGGCCAAATTGTCCGAACCGGAAGATAAATAAATATTGTCGCCATCGGGCCGCCAGACTAACTGCATGCCTAATAAGTGGACGTAGAAGTGTTCACAGGCTTCCAGATTTTTGGCATGGAGAGCGAGATGCCGAAGACCCAGCAGGGTATTGTGAGGTTTTTGTGAGGACATCATTATTTTTTGGCCCGTTCTAATTCCAAGCGCAGCTTGGTGATTATTTTGCCGTAATCTTTTTCATGAAAAATTCCCGAGCCTAAAATAAAAGTGTCTGCGCCTGCCTCTGCGATTTGATAAATGTTATCTAACTTGACCCCGCCATCGACAGCCAAGTGAATTTTCTTGCCGCTTCGATCAATCAGCGCACGGGCATGCCGGATTTTATCCAGGGTAGAGGGAATAAATTTTTGCCCGCCAAAGCCGGGATTCACGGACATGATGAGCAAGGAATCGATTTTATCCAGCAGATATTCCAGACAATCCAAGGTGGTCGCGGGATTGAGGGCAAGCCCTGCTTTACAATCCTGTTTGTGAATTAAGTCGAGACTGCGGTCGATGTGGTCGGAAGCTTCGGGATGAAAGCTAATGATACTTGCGCCAGCCTTAGCAAATTCCAGGATTAAGCGGTCAACCGGTTTGGTCATAAGATGCACGTCAATCGGCGCTTGAACGCCAAAGTTTCGCAAGGCTTCGCAGACTAAGGGGCCTGCAGTCAGATTGGGGACATAATGATTATCCATGACATCCAAATGCAGAAGATCAGCGCCAGCCGCAACGACCGCTTGGGCTTCTGTTCCAAGACAAGCCCAGTTCGCTGAAAGTAGCGAAGGAGCAATTGAATAGCTCATAATACAGACCTCTCCTTATTTTTGTCAGCACTGAGCGGGTTAATCGGCCTATAGTAACTTTTCAACGCCGCCTTCTTCAATGTATTTCGAGCTGGCCTTATTGGGAAACTCGTTGAATTAAGGCGCGTATTGGGAAATACCATTTTTAAGGGCAGCTATTTTATGATAAAAATACCAAACCTTCTTATAAAAAGCATCAAAACTAGACTATGACTAAGAATAAAATACAAAGCAAACCCCGCCTTTTAACCGGCGATACCCCGACAGGCCGCCTCCATTTAGGCCACTGGGTCGGCTCGGTTGAAAACCGCGTGTTAATGCAGGATGACTATGATTGTTATTTTCTAATTGCCAATGTGCACGCTTTCACAACAAGGGCGGACAAACCGGAAGAAATTCATCAAAGTGTGCTGGATATTTTGCTTGATTATTTGGCCGTTGGGATTGATCCCAAGCGCAGCACTATTTTTTTGCAGTCTGAAATCGCCGCCATTGCTGATCTTACTTTTTTCTTTAGCATGTTAGTCCCCTTTCCGCGCTTGATGCGCAATCCAACCATCAAAGACGAAATTCGGGACAAGGGCCTAGGGGATAATTATTCCTTCGGCTTTTTACTCTACCCCATTGGCCAGGTCGCCGATATCTTGGCTTTTCGCCCTGAAGTCGTGCCAGTGGGTGAAGACCAGGCCCCCCACCTTGAGATGACCCGAGAAGTAGCGCGGCGTTTTAATCAATTATACTGCGGAGTGGACCCCCATGCGGAAGATGAAGCGCATTTAGCGCAGGGCGGATTGTTTCCAGTGGTCGAGACCAAGTTGGGCAGGTCCCAGCGTTTAGTGGGCATTGGGCCGCCGAATGCTGAAGGCAAGCTTTTAAAAATGTCAAAGTCGCTGAACAATGCCATTTTTTTAAGCGATGACCCGGATACGATCGCAAAGAAAGTCAAGGCGATGTACACAGACCCGAAACGGCTTAAAGTGACAGACCCAGGCACGGTCGAAAATAATCCTTTGTGGGTGTTCCATGAAACCTTTAATCCTGATCAAGCGTGGGTTGAAGAGGCCAAGCAGCGTTATCGTGAGGGAAAAATTGGGGATGTAGAATGTAAAAAAAGGCTTATTGATGTGCTGGTGGATGTGATTGGGCCGTTCCGGCAAAAACGGCTGTCCTATGA
Organism: uncultured Coxiellaceae bacterium; assembly: GCA_964449835.1. Lineage (GTDB taxonomy): Bacteria > Pseudomonadota > Gammaproteobacteria > DSM-16500 > DSM-16500 > JABDGC01. Next base: position 4,002 of record CAYVBZ010000035.1, read on the forward strand.
AAATCATCTCGACCATGCCTTGGCGATTTTGCGTGAAGGAACGGAAAAGGCAAATGTGGTCGCCACGGAAACTGCGAATTTAGCTAAAGCTGCAATGAAGCAGAAATTTTTTTAGGCCCGTCGTCAAGAGTAGGTCTTGCTGTTTAGGCTAATTTCGGAAACTTTTCTTTGGAAAGTATAGGGTGAGAGGATAGCGGCAAAAACTTCGGCGTTGCCGCCAAAGCTATTGACAGTAATACTCCCAAAATTTAAAAACTGGCCGACCAAACTTTGGTCAACCTTAATTTCGGCAATGGCCGCAAGGCGGGTCTCTGTGGAGTGGCGAGAGAAAAAACCTTCGCGCAAGATGACACGCTGATTGGTGACAATAAAGTCAGAAGTTAGATAGATCAGTCCTTGGTTCAACCAAGAAAAAACAGCCATGACGCCAGGGACCCAAGCCAAATTAGCGATGCTGTTAATGAGCGGGAGCCCTGGCATGCCAGAAATAAATTGGTGGGTTTGAGCAAAGAAAAAAAGAGTGAGCGCTGTCCAAACCACCGGCATGGTAAAAATAATGGGGCTTTTTTGGGTGTGAAAGCAAATAGCTTCTCCAGGGAGTAAAATTTTTTCCGGATTCATGAACATAGGTCTCTCCTTAGAGGTTTAGAGCTAGAATACCCTATTTTAGGGCAAGTTCAATTTTTCTTAGTAATTGATCAAATTTTCAGCTATTATAGGGCATCTGATTCTAAATTCGAGTTTGAGTGGGTCATGAAACTAAAGCAAGTGTTATCTTTATTGCTAACCACAGAACAGGGTTTCCGTTTCGCCTTAGCGGGCGCCGGTTTTTTTGTTATGCTGGCTTTTTTGAGCTTGACGCTGATGTTAGGCGCCTGGTGGAAGGACGCCCGTCTTTCTTCAATGGCGGAGGCTGTGGCGAAGGCACGGGGAAGCTGGTCTTCACCCATAGACGAATTGAGGCAGGCCCTTCCTGCGGCACATCTTTTTGGTCACCGTTCAGAAGATTCGGCCTATATGCCGATCACCAATTCCCAAGCGCGTTTGACCGGAATTATTCAGCAGGGACCTGAAGAAGGAGGCGGGCCCTCTTTTGCCAAAGCTATTATTTCTGTGCAAGGGGGCATTGGAAAAGTCTATCAGGTAGGTGAAGTTTTGCAGGAAGGGGTTAAAATCACAGAGATTCAACCCAAGGCCGTTATCTTGGACAATAATGGCCATTCGGAACGCCTGCCCTTAAATCGAGCGCGCTTAGGAGGAATGAATGTTTAACTGCTTAAAAAATGGAGTGCTGCTTGGCATTTTACTTTTTGTCTCAGCCTGTTCTACGACCCATAATGTCCGCATGGCCCAAGAGTTGCACCGCGGCAAAAGTAATTTCGAGGCCGGCTTTTACCGCGATGCCTTTCGCCAACTGCTGCCCTTAGCAACCGAAGGAAGCCGCGAAGCGCAATATGCCGTTGGCTATATGTATTTTTATGGCTATGGTGTTCCCATGGACACAGAAAGCGGCGTCTTCTGGATTCAAAAATCAGCTGACCAACATTACCCCCCTGCGGTGCAGGCTTTAACGTCAATTAGAAAATCGGGTTAGCTGCTATACCTGCAAAACCAACTCCACTTGCACCAAGCCAACCTGATTTAAGCGGCGTACAGTCGCTTGCTTGATGGTCAGGTTACGTTCCTCAGAAAACATCATCAACCAAGGGACAAAGGTATCAAAGTCCACTCGATCAAAGACACAGCGAATTTCATTCGGAGCGCTTTGGGTCAGTTGCGTAATATTTTCATGTAGCGGCGCTTGACGCAGGTCTTCTTGCACCAGATTAATACGCTGAGAAAGCCGCTTCGCCGAAAGCTTGCTTTGCTTACTGTCCACTGTTCGCAGTGTTTGATCAGCCGCCTGCATCCAGGCTGCCGTTTTTTTCTCACGCAAAATTTCTGTGCGCAAATCAGCTAAATGAGAATTCAGAGGCGACCAAATGAGAACATAAAAAAGAAAAATGCCGATTAGACTTGCGCCTGTCAGGACCGAATATTTTTCCCGCGTATTGAAGCTTTGCCAACGACCTTGAAGCGCGGTCAAACGCGGCGCTGCCCAGACGGCGATTTGTTCCCGTCGCGGCTGAAACCAGCGTAGCAACAGTTCCAACGACTGCTGAATTTTTTCTTGCAAGACTATTTTTTTCATGCGGCCCTCCCCTCAATTAAAAGCACAGCCTTGACCTGGTTTCCCCCCGCCAAAGCGGCATTTTGTTGTTTGACTTCGACGCCTTGCGCTTTAAGGGACAAGATAAATTCGTCCAGACTTGCAAAGGAAGCGGCCAGCAATTCCAGACTGAGTTGCTGATTTTGAAAACTAAAACTTTGTATGCGCACCGAGGCCGTGGATTTGGCCAGATAGCCGAGCCATTGGAAAAGACGGTTTTTTTCGCTTTGGGCCAGGGCTTTTTTGAGTTTAACTTCTAAGCGGCCCCGCGGATCAAGCGGCGTTTCCGTGTTTGGAAAATGCCTTTGGTAGATTTCGGCGATCTGGCTTCGCAGGTGATGTCGCTCAAAGGACAAAATCAGCAGAGAACCCAAATGGCTTAATAGGATAAGGCCTAGCCAGATTGATAAAGCGTAAGCACCGAGACGAAAAGCGCGCTTGTTTTTTTCAGCGATCCATAGTTTGCGTTTTGAGGCAAAAGCACCCTGGAGCAAGTTCAAGGGAGGAAACTGATTCAGCGTTTCGGCGGCAAGCATTAGTTTTTGTTCGGGCGTGAGTGTCAGAGTTTCCACAGGAAGTTTGAGCGTGGAAAAAGTAAAAGACGATTTCTTGTCGCAGTAAACCAGCAATTTTTCTGGTTTGTTCACTACCTCTTGTAACTTTAAGGACAAGAGTGTTTCCAAATTTTCGAGTTCTGAACTGAAGCCAGCATAGAGACCCATGCGCACAGTGGCTGTATTTCCCTCGATAAGCACCTGCCATAGATTTTCTTGATAGGGGAGCGTAAAAACTGCGGGAACCAACTGGTCTGGACGCAGTCCCTTGTCTTGAAAAAACTGCAGCCAGTCGTTTACTAAAGTTTTTTTAACGATCGCTACAGGTGTTTTGCCTTGGCTTTTGTCCCGCGGCCCCGGCGCAAAATGTAACAGGTCCAATTCATCCAGCACTTGTTCCTCAAGGGCATAGGGCAGAGCTTGTTGTAAACGGTAGGCACTTAAAGAGGGTAATACCGCTTCGGCCAGCAAAATGGCTTGGGAGTGGACCACAACTTGAAGTTCATCTCCTTGTGCGGGCCGCAGTTCCGAAAGATCGCCATCTTGGACCGCTTCGAGGACCTTTCCCTCAGTATCACGAACCAGCCAAGCGGCGCGCGGGCCCGGTTCGCCTTTGGTACCATCAGAAAGAGAAATCATGATCTTGTTGTGCATAGGCGAAGATTCCGGCGGCACTTGAAATTGGCCCGTATAAAATTGTTGGAGCTGTTTCCCTAGTTTAATTAAATTGAACTTCATATCCCACCTTTCATTTGCGACAAAATTTGAATGACGGCTTTGTTCGGTTGCGCGATGCGATGCAGCAAGGTTGTCAGCAGGAGATGCTGTTCATTTTTTTCAACCTGCGTTTTAATCAGAAAATACTGACTACTGACGGCGATCATTGTGCCGGGGACCGCATTGTTGCGCACAAGGTCGAGATTGGAAAACTGTTCTACGGAAAGGAAGGGCGTCACCTTTCGAAGATTGATGAGGCTTTTTGCAGCTTCTGCGCTGAGCGAGGTGCCTAAACATTGCAAAAGGGGCGGGGGTGCAGTGTTCACATTAATCAAAGTATTTTCGGGCAAGGCAATGATGAAAGGCAGTAAGTGCTGATAAAGCGCGGGCGTCACGCCTTTAATTAAGCGGAACTCTGTTGCGCTTGCCATGGGTCGATGTGCCGCGCGATAAGGTTGCGGAAGCTTGGTGTAGTATTCATCTTCCAGAGGGTCCCTTGAAACCGGCGAAATCCAATTCAGAGTGCTTTTTGCGATGCTTTGCGCTTTCTCCGCGCTGAGCTCAGGTTCAACAATAAGCAAGAGACGTTGGAAGTAAGGGAGCCATTCCTCTTGCGTCAGGTTGTTCAGATTAAAGAGTCCTTGTGCGTCTTCAATGGTGCTGTAAATTTTGAAATTCTGATTGAGATCGACCGGCGAGGAAAGGGGGAGAACATCAATGAGTTCATTTTTTTTCTGATTCAGCCAATGATAACGCAGCGTGTCGACCGCCCATTCAACGGAGGCTTCTGCATAGAGAGTGGCTTGAGTGCTTTGCAACAATAATTGTGTCCGCCGGATATCGCGGTTGAGACGCGCCATCATGGTGACTGCGATGGCCGCTACCAAGGCAACCAGGAAGAGTGAAACAATAATCGCGGTGCCGCGTTCTTTAGTGAAGCGCATGGGGCACCTCTTGTTGGGGCAGCACATCAATTTGCTCTATTTTCCCGCCCTGATTAAAAGTGATTTTAATTTCCACCGCGCGCGGTAATTTCGTGCCGCCTTGCAGCACTTCCAAGGCTTTGCTGACGACGTTTGCTGTCGAAGAGGAAGTAGGTTGTGTGTTCTCACTATCGGGCGGCCAGAAGGAATGAAAAACATTTTTATGATCGAGATAGCGAAAGGAAAAATCTTTGACGCCCTTTAGAAGAACGCGGCTGTCAGGAAGAGTATGAGGCGCAGGATCTAAGGCCGTCCAGGTATCACGAATCAATTGGTCTTTTTCAAGACGATAGCCGCTGCGTTGTAAAGCACTGCTGATCAAGGCGCCATCCGGATTGGCAAAGCCGCCATGCGTTAAAACGAGTTGGGCCCTTTTGCCGATAAAAGGCCCTTCCACACTCCCGTCTTGATTGTAGACGGGCCGGTCCAAGGCTTGTTCTAGATCGCGAGAAATCAAAAGCAGTGCGAACTGCGTTTCTCTCAGTTGTTCCGCCGCCTGTTCGGTGGCGCTTTGGGCGGCCAAAACGGAGTGGAGGGCTTTCGTCATAATCAGTGCCACGATCGTGAAAATAAAAAGAGAAATCAGAATTTCGATCAGGGTGAACCCTTTTTTAGGTGCCATAAGTATACCCCGTCAACTCAGTGATCAAGCGATGCTCCGGTAAATGAAAAACCAGCACATGAATTTCTTGAATGCGAGTATTCTTACTGTCTTTGAGGTAGCCTTGCCATTCCCAGGACTGGCCTTGCATCTCTTCCTCGCCTGTTTGCTTCTCGGGTGCTTTGGGTAGGCGCAAAAGTTCCAGGCGAGTTTTTTGAAGCACGTTTAAGCCAACCCAGGTGGCATGTGTTTTTTCTTGCAAGTAGCCGGTTGCACGAATGTTTTCCGTCGTGGCTTTGATTATCGCCGTTAAGGCCAGGGTTAAAATAACTAAAGCGACTAAAACTTCGAGTAGGGTGAGACCATTCTGTTTTTGCATAGATCTCACCATTAACCTTTATAAACCTGACTCAGAATGCTGCCATCGGCCCGGCCAATAACTTGGTAGCGAGGCCTTTTATTTTTTTTGCCGATTAAAATCACGAAAGGCGTCAGCGAGCCGTTTGTTGAAATTAAAATTGAAGGGGTGTTGCCCTTGGGGGGTAGACCTGCACGGGCTTGCGCGATTTGCAAGCTCACTTGAATGTCCGCTGGGATGGCATGCTGTCCCATTTCAGGGCCAGAAAGAGGTTCCCAAGCCATCTGTGATCGGCTTTGACGATGCTCGTAAAAGCGAAAGGAAGAAGGGGTAAAGGCTAAACCCAAAGTGGTGGGCTGTAATAAAGCTTGCTCTTCGGCGAGCGTAAGTGACTGCGCCAGACTTTGGGTAAAGGCTTGCAGTTCCTTATTATCATTGTGGCCGATGGTCAAAACCGCCATGCCGGCCACAATGCTAATGATGACTAAAACTACGAGGAGTTCAAGCAGCGTATAGCCTTCGTTAACCTGTCGCATTCCCATTACCATTCTGCGTCCCATTGTTGTTCATGTTCCAGTTACCAATGACGCTATTGCTGTCTCTGCCTTTCGGGCCAAAACTGTAGATTTTCAATTTTTCCTCGTTATTTTCGTATTGATACGCTTCTCCCCAGGGGTCCTGCGGGACATCTTGCAAGTAGCCATCTGTTTTCCAGTTGATGGGAGTAGGCGGGGTGCTGGGTTTTTTAACGAGTGCATCCAGACCTTGGTCGGTAGAAGGATAAAAGCCGTTGTCGAGTTTATAGAGGTCTAAACCGCTTTGAATAGCCAGGATGTCCTGCTTCACTTTGACAAGACGTGCTTGTTCTGGACGGCCCATGATTTTTGGTACAATGATGGCGGCCAAAATACCGAGAATAACGACCACGACCATTACTTCAATTAGGGTGAAACCTCGTTGTAAGCGGTTGAGCATTGTTTTTTTCATAGTAATAATCTCAATTTTAAAGTTAAGGGGTTATGCTAAACTTAAGGTATAATCTGTTTACAGTTGCGAAGTTTAGCAAAAAGTGTATAAAAAGGAAACAAATTTTATTAGATTCATGAGGTTGGTTTATGGCATCAGACTTTGAACGAGGAATTGCTAAAACCCAAGAAGCCATCCAAAGGGCTGTGGCAGGTGTGAAAGAACTTGCCCAACTATTTTCACAAATGATTGAAAGTATTATGAAAAGAAAGAAAGAAATGGAAAAGGCTGCTCAAGGTGTGATGGCAGGTATTCCAAGTGACACTCAAAACTTAAAAAAATTGAAGTCACTTCCAGATACCATGGAACAAGCAGTGAAAACGCTTAATAATGAGAACAAAAATAATTTGGAGCTAAGCAAGCAAAGTCTGCGGGCAACCCAAGTCAGGGGGGGAGCTGTCCCAGGGCATCTCAAGGATGTAGCGCAGGGAGTGAAAGAAAATACAGAATCGAAAGTTAATGAAATATATGGCAAGAACAATAAACTAAGGATTGAAGCCGCTAAAGCCAAAGAAGCCGCCTTGGACAGGATTCTGCAGCAGGGGAAAAAACAGGACGACACGCAAGTCGAAAGCCCTTCTTTACCCCGCCGCCGCCCATAAAGGAAGCCCAAGGAGAAAATCATGTTTGAGCGGATAGAAAAGCCCTTTTTGACGGTCGAAACTGGCGAAGCCTATCAACCCATTCGCTTGACTTACGCCGTCACTGAGAGGGCCAAGTTAATCGAACGCCTCGATTCCTTTAAATGCCTGGAAAAAAGTGCCTCAGAAAATTGGCAGTGGTTTTGGCGCGCTGAAAGCGATGAAATCCATTTTGAATCAGTCGACTCTTATCAACGCAATCCGAATAATGCTTTGCGTCTAGGTTCGTTTATTCTGCGTGAGAATCATCTCTGCTTGAATCTGGCTTCTTTTAAGCGGGCTTGTTTAGCAGTCCCATTTTTTCATCGCGCGCTGGATCCGTGCATTGCCAAAGTCCATCACGCAGATTTTTTAAATAAAGTTTATGGACTGGATGAACGTCTTCCCCACGGCTTTGCGGAACTTTTCAAAGAAGAAGAGCTCAAAACTATCCTCAGTCAACGTCTCGAAGAGTACGAAAAAATCCAAGACGAATGCGGCCGCGCCAAAACCATCGAAGCTGCGATTGGCATTCTCACCGAATACACTGACCGCGAATCCCACAAAAAACTCCCCTTCGCCGAACGCTATGAATTCGACCTCAAAGAAAACGCCGACCCCGACCTCATTTTCCTAGGCTTCTACATCTTCCTCCGCGGCCGCGAACTCGTCGCCATCCGCCGCTGGTTCGGTGAGACCGGCTACACCTTAGCAAACGCCGCGGAAGAGACTATCGAACAAGTTTTCGGCAACGTTGGCATTGATTTGATCGAATAGCACCCCTAGTTCAAAGCTTAGGCTACGGCTAAATGGGCCAAAGCGATTAATGAAGGGCCTAATAACACGGAATCCATCTTTAGCAAAAATAGCATGCGAATTTATGGTAAATTACCTGCACCTCCTAATTAAAGCATCATTTGCTGCAACTCCTTGTCTTTGAAATTTGGTTTTCTGATTTTTATCAGGGTTCTCGTCATCATCCATGTCCTTTCTTTTTTTATGGTTTTGGAACAGGCTGCACCCCGCTAGTGTCGCTGCGGTCTTTTGAAAGACAGGTGCCAAATTAATATTCGTCTCTATCAGCGTCTTAATAATTTTCTGGCTCACTTCGTTATTGGCGGAGAGTAGAAAACGGGCCGCTGACTTCTCAATAAAAGGCCCTTTATTTTCTCTCATCACAAGCGCGTTAACCGTTATAATTGAAGCAAGATGCTGTGGGCAGCAGTCAATAATCCGACTGAGTAACTCTCTACCACTGTCGCTTGCGCATAGCCAGAATAAGGCCGGCATCGAGGATACCCTGTCATCGGTCCCGCAAAGAACTTTTGGGTCTAATTCAGCCGCAATAGCAGGGTTATTACTAAATAGAGATGCCAAGACTTGATGTCCCTTTTCGTGCAAACAAAGTTTATAAAATGCAGTGTCTATTACCTCGAATTCGTCAGTATGATACCAGAAAAGCGCATTGCTGCCGGGCAAAGAAAACTGGGGGTTAAGCTCAAGCAGAGTCTCTAACAGTTTGAGTCCGTCCAGATTAATTTCATCCGGAACGATGTGCCTGTTGTCGTCCTCTTTAATAAAAAGAAAGGGAAGGAGTGGTTCTTCATTAAACGTGGTGTCTAACAAGTAGCCATCTAGTTTATTTGCCCAAGCTGGAAATAGCCTCAAAAATTGATCAGCCAATTTGAAGGAATATTTAGGGTGTTGTAATATCAGCAAAGAAAAGAGAGGTTCTGTTTTCTCTTCCGTATCAAGGTCGAAAATGCGATGCTGCTTAGGAAAGCACGCAACAAATTTTTCAGAAAGATTTTGGTTTTCTAGTGCTAGAGTCAGTAAAAGCAGCCCGCTTTGATTGGTAATGAGGCTATCAAAATTTTCGATGAGTCTGTCAACGCCTTTGGGAGCGGTGCTAAGTATATGGGCAAGCGCAATGATGAATTCTAGGTGCTTATCTTCTTCATCATTTTCATCAAAATCAGATTCTGGGGTAAGGCGAAGAGGCCCATTATAATTTATTAATGCATTAGCGATGTCATCTCTTTGAAATAGGATGGCATGCATGAGTAGGGTTGTCTCATCCGCGATATTGTTATTAATAAAGTACGTTTCAGTCAGAAATTCCACTTTTTTTAAGGCGGCTAGCTTAGGATCGAAGTTTTTCCAGGGGTTTAAAGAAAGCGTGAAAAAAGGATGGTTCCAAGGGTAGCTTTCGTCTTCGGAAAGGATATAACGTGAGTACACACTTTGATATAGATCGGCTATTACACTAAACGGGAGTGGTTTTAGAAACGCATTAAGCTTGCTGATTTCATTTTCATCCGCTGTATCATCCAAAATACCAAGATCACGTAGATAGTTTTCTACTACCTCCCAGGTAACAATGCCGGACTGTTGCCAGGTATCCGCTTCCCCGTTGCGAGGGCCTGCTATTTTTTTAAGATGTGCTTTGCCTTGATGTGCGTCGTAGATCAATTTTGTCATGGTGGAGATCGTTTTGGGCAGGCAAAAAGTATCAGCAAAGGCTTCGGCGCACTGGTAATAAAAATGCAGTGCATTATTTATCTCAGCAGGCACCAAGGCTGGATTGCCAGCTTCCATGGCGGCCGAGAAAATGGTGAGCACAGATCGTGTCGCTCCTTCAATGCAGGGGCCACTTGATATTTGCTGTAGAAACCATAGCAGCTTACCTTCTTTGACGGCAGCATTCCAAAGGTCGCACAAGGTTTTGCAAAGACTTTTTATGGCTTGGACGCGTTGCTCATGATTGGCATGGTTTTCAGCGTGAAAATAAAAGCCATGAAATTCGCCATCTTCTTCAAGGTATAGGGCATAAGGCACGGGATAAGCATATTTGAATAAAGAGTGTAATTCACCTTGCGAGGGAACAGTTACTTCAAGTCTCACAGTATGGCCTAAAATGGGAAAGGGAAATTCATTGATCAATCTGTAGCGATCCTGTTCAGGATTGCCAGAGGGATCGCTGAATTTAAAATACGTCACAACCCTCTCTCCAGAGCCCAGTTCGTCAAACAGCACGAGGGCAGTGAAAAGTCGAACCAGATGTTTTCGGTGTTTTTCGCTGATTTGCTTGCAGATAGGATGGCTAGGCTGTGAAAGCAAAGTGAGGGCATGATAAATTGAGTGTATTCTATTATACTGAGGAAAAAGGGTTTCAATTTTCCATTGCTCGGAAAAATCTTGTATCGATCTGTCCTGGCTTTCTGCATCAAGCTGCGCGGCATGCCACTCTGCCATAAACTGTTTTTGCGGAGAAGGACTTTCATAATAATTCATTAAAGTGTAAAGCGTTTGAAGCAGGCTAAACTTGCTACAGGGTTCGTCATTCGTTTCCAACAGGAATTGCAGTTGATGAAGTTTTGCTCTTTTCGGCTGCTCGAGAATGTCTAGTATTAAGTTTAGTCTGAGGTCCGCATCCTCGTCCTCGTCCTCGTTCAATTGCGATTCTGTTCTTTCGTAGAGCCAAGTTAGGACCTGCATTGCATGAAAGTTCTTCCGAAGACCGGTTATTTTTTCAGCTGTCAGCAGCTCATTTGTTAAGAGCTGTTGCAGCGTTTTAGCATAAAGCAGATGTTCTCCGGCAGGAGCTTCAAGTACAACAGAGATCAATTCGCGAAAATAGACATGATTGGCATTGATATCATGTTTTTTTAAGAAGGAAAACATAGTTTTAATTTCACCGGCCTCGTGCGCGCGAACAGTTGTGGCTGCGCTTATAACCCAGTCCAGCTCATCCTGCTGAATGTTAGTTTTACTAAGCATCCATTCTTCTGTCAGGGTAGTTAAGGATTCAAAGTAGCCACGCAGATTATCGACGTGTTTTTCGTGTCTATGTTGGGCTTCTTGTAAAATGCGACTGATATTCTCGTATGCTAATAATGGCGGCTTTTCAAGTGCATTAAAATTGCTATCATTGACTCCAATTAGCTCAATGAAGTTAAGATAAGCGTCCATGGATTCGGGACAAGCCGAAAAAATTTGAGTGTATATCTCCACGTCTGCAGAGCGCAAAAGACTTTTTTCCTTTAACGCTTCTAAAATAGATCTTAGGCTTTTCTGAAATTCTGTGGATTGAGTGGAATTATGTTTAAAAACCTGCCTCAAAGTAGACATGACTTGGGTCCTCTGTGTTTTGTGTTTTTGTAAATTTCTTTAAGATATAGACATCAGGAGCGGACTAGACCCAAGAATTTTATTAGAATTGACCAGATATTAATTATTAATAATGATTATGTCAATGTTTTAGTCTGCGCCGCTCGCCAATGAAAATGCGGAAAAGCGCATTTTCATTGGATAAATTTGGTGCAATGAGCTGAAAAATATAGTAAAAGTTTTCCATGGAAAAACTACTCACATTAAAGGAAAGGGAAAATCTGGTCCGGCGTCACCGCAAGGAGTGGAATAAACACGTCTGCGACAGAATAAAAGCGGTATTAGCCTACGATGAGGGCTACAGCTATTCAGATAATGGGGTTTTTAAATGATGAACGCAGATGCATTTACCGGTAAGACGATATTTATCACAGGCGCGGCAACAGGACTCGGAAGATCGCTCGCATTGGCTCTCAATCAGCAGGGAGCACAGCTGGTTGTGATGTCCCGCAATCAGAAAATGCTCGAAAAAGCAGTGAGTGACTTCGAGCGGGTCGGAAAAAGACCTTTGATGATCTGTGGTGATGTAACGCATCCAAAAGAATGCGAGACTGCCGTACAACAGACAATCCATCATTTTGGACAGCTGGACCATATGATACTAAATGCAGGTATCAGTATGTGGACACGCTTTGAGGAACTATCCAGCCTGGATATTATCCAGAAAACCATGGCAACCAATTATATTGGGGCGGTCAACTGCACTTTTTATGCTTTGCCTTATCTTAAAAAAACACGCGGCCTGATCACTGTCATTTCATCGATTCAGGGAAAAATAGGCGTTCCTTTTCATACGGGTTACGCGGCCTCCAAGCATGCTCTGCACGGCTTTTTTGACAGTCTTCGTCTCGAAAGTAATGGTGATATTGATATTTTAATGGTTTGTCCAAGCTGGATTCATGGCACTGAATTAAAGAAAAGAGCTTTTTATGCCAACAATGCGCCTGACCAGAAAACATTAAGCAAACACAAAAAGTCCGGCCTGAACTTGCCTGATTGTGCGGACAAAATTATCAGTGCAATGAAATCAGGCAGGCGTGAGTTAATATTGCCGCACAAGTACAGCTTTATTCCTTTATTAAAAATGTTCGCGCCCGCCTGGCTTGATCGTATCATTTTAGCCAAATCAGTCTGATCTCTTTATGTCGGAAAAAAACCCGATACTATTTTTCCTGGATTCATGATGTTTTTTGGGTCAATTGCTTTTTTGATACCGACAATGGCCTCTATGCCTTGGCGAGAAATATCTGCTTCGAGCCATGGCAGATGTTCATATCCAATGGCGTGATGATGGGAAACTGTTGCTCCATTTTCCATAAAAGAATTTTCAGCAGCCTGTTTTACTTTGTCGTAAAGCGGCAAGGTATTATCTGATAATGACAAAAATGCAAAAGTAAAATACAAACTTGCTCCACTGTGGTAAGTGTGACTGATATGACAGCCGCACCATACCTGCAGATTTTCCTCTCGAAGTGCCTGCTGAATAGCAAAACGTGTTTTTTGATACAGCGGCAATAGACCGGTCCAAAGCACAGATGTTTCGCTGACATCAGCCACAACGCCACGATCCATTATAAAATCACGGAGATAGGGAAAGTCATATTTTCCTTTTTCAAAGGATTTTCCGGGCCCTTCTCCAATTGGAACACCTCCAAATTGGGCATAGATCGCATCCAGCTTTTTTTTCTGAAGGCGAACTTCTTTTTTTGTCCCTTCAAAAGCAACTAACATTAAGCAAATATTATTCAGATCCATCTTTTTTATATAGACAAGATAATATTTCATTAGTTTTGAAAAGAGTGATGATAAAAACCCTGCTGTGGATTTATAGGCAAATGATAATGATGTCTTATCTGGATCATTCAGACGCGTCATGCTCGGGGAGCATTTCATCCTCACGGCCTGTCGGATGGCTTCCGTTCCTTTGTCGAAATCCCCAAAAAGATATCCATAAAACATTTTTTTTTCCGGAAGCGGATGGACTTGAACAGTCACCTCTGTAATAACACCCAGAATACCTTCGCTGCCAATACAGATATGTTTTATATCAATTCCATTGGATGATTTGGGAACTTGACGCGTCACAATGATTCCTTGGGGCGTGATCAGTCGAAGGCCAACAACCATATCTTCAATTTTCCCGTATTTATCGCTTTGCATTCCTGCAGAACGGGTAGCGACCCATCCGCCCAGTGAGGAATATTCAAATGAATCCGGAAAATGCCCCAGTGTTACACCGGTTTTATTCAGTGCAGACTCAAGCGCAGGTCCCAGTATGCCGGCTTGCGCTGTTGCTACCATAGAGTCGGTATCGACTTTTATGACCTGACTAAAATGCTGCATATCAAGAGAGACAACCATTCTGTTTTTTCTGTCGCGGGCCTCAAGGCATCCGGCAATGTTCGTGCCGCCGCCAAAAGGAATAATAATGACATTATGTGTAAAGGCTGCCCGCATGATTTTGACAACATCATCCTCTGACTGTGGATAACAAACACAGTCTGGAACATCAGTCAAAATTCCATTTCTGATTCGCCATACATCACGAAAACTTTTTCCATAAGCATGTAATAGACGATCATGATTATCGAATTTAATGGTGATTCCATGGTCAGTCATGATAGACAAAAATTTTGTGTTTAATACAGCTTCTGAAATAGGTATTTTTTCAGGATTAATGGGAAGAAAGATTTTTTCATTGTCTGTTATCCCCACGGATTTCTGAATGTAAGGTAAAAGAGCGGGCTTAGAACCAATGCAAAATGATTTCTTTTCATCTCCCCATCCAGACCACTTCATATGCTTAGTGTTTCTTGACATGAGTTTCTCCTTTAAGCTGATTAATCAGGGTCTCCAGTGTTGCTGTCATATTCCTGCGGGCAAATGAAAAAGACTGATTTTTATTGGGCATGATGGGCTCGCCAATTTTTACTTTGATCTTCACGGGCCGCGGCAGTCCCCATCCCTTGCGCAAAGCCAGGTAGGTTCCTTCAATATAGGCAGGGACAATAGGAATTCCCAGTTTTGACGCGATCAGTCCAGCCCCATTTTTAAATGCCATCATTTCACCAGACGGTGAGCGTGTTCCTTCTGGGTAAAGAATCAGATTGCCGCGGGTTTTTTTAATAAACTCATCACAGATTTTCAAGTCTATTCGTATGGTTATATGGGTGGTTTTACGATGAATTGGAATAAGATTCATCATACGTCTAAAAATAGACATTTTTGATTTCCCATCGAAAAAGTAATCTTTTGCCGCAATCATACCAAACTTATCGAAAGGTTGTCCGGTAGCAATCATTAAGGCGGGCGTATCCATGTGGCTGCAGTGGTTACTGCACAGCATAAAGGAACCAGAAGGCAGATTCTCCCGGCCAGCGACAGACAAAGGACAGTAGATCTTAAAAAAAATTCTGCAAAAAATATAAAAAATCCTGGCTAGCATACTTCTGTCCCCGATTACTTTGGAATATCATCCAGAGCCAGGACAGATAAACTTCGGGGCATACAGGCAGCAAAGAGAATAGGTCCAGTTGCCTTAAACCCTGCCTTATATTTCGGAAATATCCACTTTGCCAGCCCACGCATGTGAATGTTCAGCCAGTAATGCTCCCAGTCAATCTTTCTCACATCGGCATTGAACTCTTCTTCTTGTGCCTGTAAAGATGTGATGGAGGAAGCATGAAAAATGTAATGATGATCATAAATAAATGGCTGAAAAATCTGGTAGATCCTGGCGATATGGGACAGCTCTTTTTCCAGCGCCGCAAAAGGTCTATTTATAATCCTAGCTATTTTTTTCGGGCATATTCTGTTTATTGTTTTTTCTGCCTTTCTGGCCATGTTAGCCAGCCTGGACGGGCTTAAAAAAAGTTAGGACTAATGGCCGATAAATTTTTGACAGTTTTCAAGCTTCTATGATTTCGCTGATACCATGTCCGTACATACCGGATGACTTCACGCATTCGGTTTGGGTTGATGGCAGAGGAAGAAATTTGATAAATCCTGTTCGCCTTTCCTTTCAGCAGAGCGGCCGCGATCAAAATGATCTGTCGGCACACGATATCGACTGGAACAATATCCAGTGCTATTTCATTTTTTGTTACGAGATAGGGATACCAGTTTCCAAGCAGGTAAACGACAGGTGCGCTGGTATTAAAACCCTCATTCCAGCCGACTGTTGGGAATGATACCGCGCTTTCAATAATGGAAGGGCGGGCAATAGAAAAAGAAATATCAGGAAACTGTGTCTCCAGGGCAAATTCGCCGAGAGCTTTTGTGTAACAGTATGTATTATTATATCCCCAATAATCTGCTCGTGATTTTCCGAGAGCAATCAGCGCTTTTTGGGCGACTCTTTTGCGGGTTGTCTGGTTTTTAATTTTCAGGATCTCTTCTGAGATGAACCGCATTTCATCCGCTGGGTTCATTTTTTCACCGCTCCGGGACATCACGGAGTGGAATATTTCCCTGACGTCACCATCCCGCCGGTCAGCAACATAGCAGGTTGAAATATGGACAAGTTTGGCATGATCACAGGCCCTGGTAAACTCAGCAACGTGAATGGCACCTTTTGTATTAATGGCAAAGCTATGGTCCACAGGCGCGAAAAAATCGACTTCTCCGGCTGAGTTGATGACCAGATCAATTTTTCTATGTAAGTAATAAGCTATTTTGGGCGTTATTCCGAGATCTGGCAAAATAACATCACCGCTGATTACCCTAATGTGTTTTTCCAGAAATGCTGAGAGTTGCTCCCCTTTCCCTTGACGAAGCGGTTCGAAGGCAGGGGATGACAATACATCTAAGATGAATCGTTCTAGAGCAGATTTTTTATTTTTGCTTCTGATGAGAACATAAATACAACCGATTGAAACAGAATCAAGAAAAATAGCCAGTAACACTTTGCCAAGAAAGCCTGTGGCACCGGTTAACAGGATATTTTTTCCATAAAAAGTACCGTTGATTGACAATGTAGAAGCCGGTAATTCATTATTTTTTCCATCAAAACCCATTTTTGTCCCTGCTTCCAAAAACACAGGATTATGGATGGGGCGAGTGGTACTGTCAACGCTTAGTTTTCCATTTGACTCAGCTATAGCCGATGGGTAGCTGGCGTGCAGCCAGGCCCCAAAAAATTGACTCCGGGGGCTAGTGACAAATCGTAATTAATAATAAATACTATAGTTTAAAGCATCTTGAAGGAGCGGCTGCCTGATATGATACAGGATTTATATTTTTATGGATGACTATAAAAGCCTGCGAGAAAACATTTTATTCCGTGATTTATCGGAACAAGAATTTAATAAATTAATTTCCATTTCCAAAAAAATTATTGTTGAAGAAGGAGAATATTTTATTCATGAAGGCGATGTAGAAGAAAATTTTTATTTTATATTAGAGGGTGAAGTTGCTATTACCAAATCAGGGATCCATTATCAAAATGAGCATATTATTGCTTACCTTAAAAAAGGCGATACCGTAGGAGAAATCTCTTTACTGGATCAAAAGCCACGTTCTGCCTCAGGGAAAGCGATCAAGCGAGCAGAGCTGTTAAGTTTTTCATTTCCGCAACTAAAACAATTAGCGAGAGAAACGCCTTCCTTTGATAAGATATTGTGGGGTATTGCAGTAAATCTTATTACCCGCATACGGAAGACAAGTGTGGATTTCGTTGAAGCGCTGGAATCAAAACTGGAAGAATACAGGCTTCGTGTCCTGATGGATCGCTTCATTATCAATATTGTCATTTCTCTTTGTCTGTTTGCTTTCTTTCTATCATGGATCACTCAGCAAGAAAACAGAGCAATTGCAAGCACAATCATATCGCTCCCTTTGACATCAGGATTTGTACTATTATTTTTTTCTATCATGAAATCCTCAAAATTGCCTTTGAAAACATTTGGTTTAACAACACAAGGATGGAGAAAAGCAGTTTATGAATCTGTTTTTTTTACTATTATTTTATGCATGGTCATCGTATTTATAAAATGGGCATTAATTCAAGCAACCAGCCTGTATGCTAAAAATCATGTTTTTGAACCCTATCTAACCATTCATTTATCAAAAAAATTTCATGAAATGTCTTATCATGACGCATGGTGGATAATATTTTTTATTTATTCTTTCATTATAACGCCACTACAGGAATTAATCGTCAGGGGAGGTCTGCAAGGGCCTCTGGAAATTTTTATGTCGGGAAAAAATGCTGTTCTCAAGGCCATTTTTATTTCCAATCTTATATTTGCAACCTCTCATCTTTTTATGGGCATATCTACAGCCATTCTGGCTCTTCTTGCAGGTCTTTATCTTGGATGGCTGTATTCCAGACATCATACATTGATTGGCGTTATCCTGGCGCATGCATTGGTTGGAATATGGGCTACCATGGTGGTTGGATTTTGACCCCAAACAAAAACGGGTTGCCTGGATTTTCGGAGAAATAGGATGGAACATGAGCAATCGATGCTGGAAAAGCTGAATCCTCCTTTGCCGGAAGAATCCAGTAAACTGATTCATAAAATGAAAAAAGGCAGAATACTTCGTTATAAAATTGATGCGGTCTCTGTGATAACAGTGATGATCGCAGTTATCGTGCAATTCATGGCCTACTGGTATCAGTGGCCATGGTATAGCCTGATTCTGGTTTTGGTTCTGATGCGGGAATCCCATTTAGTAGAGCATAATCATGCGCATTTGACTATTTTTAGAAACCATCTGTTAAACGAAGCCATTGGATGGCTGATGTTTCTTAATTGTGGAATCCCTCTTCAATCTTACAGAGAGCAGCATGTTTATGTACATCACCGTTATCTGGGAACAGAAAAAGACTGGACCAGTCCCTGGAGCTATCAGGGCACCCTTTTCCCCTCCAAACCAATAAACAAAATTTACTACATCCTGACTTACATGATCACTGCTATTTTTCAGTGTGCTGTTATTTATTTAAAAAAACCTCTAAGCAAAAGCACATTCCAGTTTGTTATATCCATGATTATTGTCAGTCTGATGATGACTTTTCTTGCTATTCATGATTTCAAAAATTTTTTAATTTATTATGTAGTGCCATGGATGATGACTTATCTGTATTTGGCAAAAGCAAATTGGGGACAACATATAGGATGCGCCTATGATTCTGTTTACACAACAGCCATTAATGACTTTAACATTGATTCTTGCAAATTAGGGTTTAATATTGGTTACCATACCGCACACCACTGGTATCCTACCCTGCATTGGTTTTTGCTAGAAGAATTTCATAATACTTATTTGGCTCCTCATATTCCGTCAAACTACTATACTCCAATCTGGTTTCAAAGTAAGCGGTAAACCAAGTACATCCTTCTCAATTGCGCCCGGTAACAAAATCGGGCATATTTGATATTGTTTAATTCGCGTTATCACAAAGCAATCTGATTCAGTTCAAAAATCGGCAACAACACCGCTAAAACAA
>CAYVBZ010000036.1:0-22204 GCA_964449835.1 uncultured Coxiellaceae bacterium
TAAATTTAAAAATAAGGGCATCGGAAAATACGTGGCCCAGGAATGTTTTAAAAGGTTTCCTGGGGTCTGGGAAGTGATGGTTATTCCTGGGAATGAAGGGGCCTATCGTTTTTGGCGGGCAATCATTAAGCATTATACCAATAATGTTTTTGATGAATATTCGTGTGATATTGCTCATTTTAATAACTCTCCTAAAAATATTTTTAAGTTTGATAGTCGAGTTTCAGGGTAGATAAATGGCTCAATATATTCTTAAGCAAGAAATAAACCCTCAGCATGATGATGTCCAGAAGCTTGGTAATGGCATCATGGAATATGCTAGCCAACAGAAAGGCCATCAGCCAATTGCGTTTTTTGCTATTTTCATTCGTGATGAAAACAATCAAATACATGGAGGATGTAGCTTTTGTAATTTGTATGGCTGCTTGTATGTTGATCAGCTTTGGTTGGAGGAATCACTACGGGGAAAAGGATATGGGACGCAGCTTATGCAAGAAGCGGAAAAGCTAGGCAAAGAGCATGGCTGTACCTTTGCAACGGTAAATACAATGGATTGGGAGGCATTGGATTTTTATAAAAAACTGGGCTATCAAATTGAATTTGAGCGACACGGTTTTTTGAAAGAGTCAGTTTTTTATTTCTTGCGTAAGGATTTATTATGAGCCAGTTTGAAAATGAAGGAAAAAAATATGATCTTATCGCCTCTGGTTTCGCAAAAATGCGAGATTCATTTAATACGGAGAAAAAATACCTCGATTTATTTGCAGAGTATTTGAAGCCGCAATCCCATATTCTTGATGTGGGTTGTGGCTCAGGCTGCCCGATTGCTTCCTATTTTCTCGAAAAAGGGTTTCAAGTCACAGGTGTTGATGCTTCAGAGGAATTGCTCAAAATAGCAAAATCAAAATGCCCAGCGATGAAGTGTGTTTATGGCGATGTTAGGACTGTTTTATTAGATGATCAATATGACGGTATTATTGAGTGGTGGTGTCTTTTTCACCTACCTAAGCCTGATCACGCTAAAATGATTGCTCGGTTTTCCTCTTGGCTTAAAAGGGATGGAATTTTAGAGTTTACTTCAGGTGACAATGAGCATGAGAGCAGCAGTAGTGATATGTTAAACATGGAACTATCTTTTTATAGTCTTGCTCCAGAAGCTTATGAGAAGCTGCTCAAGGAGCACGGTTTTAAAATCTTATTGAAAGAAAGTGATCAGGAGCAGCACTTAGTATGGATAGTTAAAAAGGTGTAGGGCTTTTTAATTAACTTTGGAGGCGCATAGCATGACACAACCTGAACGTATTTTTATCATTGGGCACATGGGTGCAGGTAAGGCTTTATTTAGCGAAGCATTAGCTAAAAAACTGGGTTGGCAATTTATTGATGCAAATCCCAGCTTAGAGCGTTACATCGGGCGCAGTTTAAATGAAATCTTGGGGAAACAGGGTGAAGAAGCTTTTCATCGCTGTGAGGCGGAAATTATAACCAATTGCATTGGTAAAGAACAGATTGTGATGGTATTAGAAGAATCGGTGATTGCCACAGAAGAGAATAGAAAACTATTGTCGTCTGAATTTGTTATTTATTTAAAAGTTTCTACCTCGACACAAATGGAACGAATGAAAGGTGGCCGCACTCCGCTCCTTCCTATCGCTGATTTAAAGGCATTTCTTGATAAGCAGCATCATGAGCGCGACAGTCTATACGAGAAAGTGGCTACCCTCGTGATAGATTCTGTTTCTGTTGAGGAAGATGTTAAAACGGCAATGGAAACACTGGAAAAATAGTGTTTATGAAAAATAAACAAGATTGGATGAGTAAGCGAAGAGCCACTTATTGCGCAATTGCTAATGAGCTTTCACTGCTGAATGATGCCCAATTGTCTAAGCTTCTTGCGACTTCCACATCAATTGGAAGTGGCATCGGTGGTTCTTCGGCCTTATTAAAGATTTCTGATGTAAATGTTTTTATCAAAAAAATTCGGTTAACAGGTGTCGAAAGGTTACCTGAGAATATAATGTCGACAGCAAATTTATTTAAACTGCCGCTTTATTATCAATATGGTGTTGGTTCGACGGGTTTTGGTGCGTGGCGTGAGTTGGTGGCGCATATTGTTTCAACGAATTGGATTATCTCAGATCAATGTTTAAGTTTTCCGCTCTTGTATCATTGGAGAGTGTTACCGAGTAACGATCAGGAACCATCCAAAGAGAATTTGGAAAAGTTAGAAAAAGATGTGAGTTATTGGAATAACTCATCAGCGATACGATCTCGTCTGGAGGCAAATTTAAAGGCTTCAGAAAATATTGTTTTGTTTCTTGAATATTTTCCAGAAAATTTAAATCAATGGCTTAGCCACTGTATTACTCAAAAAGGCACAGCTATAGAATCGGCATGTTCAATGATTGAAAGTGATCTAATAAACAATATTGAATTTATGGGGTCACAAGGATTTCTGCATTTTGATGTCCATTTTCATAATATTTTAACGGATGGCAATCATCTTTATTTTAGTGATTTTGGGCTAGCTACCTCTTCTAAGTTTGAATTATCAGAAGAAGAAATTAAATTTTTTCGCGGTCATGCAGATTATGATCGCTATAGCGCATTTACTAACTTTCTTCATTGCCTTGTTACACATTATTGCGGAAAGGAGCAATGGATAGAGTCATTAAATGAAGTCCTAGAAAATAAAAAATTACAGCTACCAGCATGTGTTATGTCAATCATCAAACGTTATGCGCCGGTAGCTTTGTTAATGGACAAGTTTTATCGTGAGCTTCAAAGAGATAAAACCACTGAATATCCAAATAAGGCTCTTGAGCAAGCTTGGATTAACAGAGACTAAAAAATTTGGATTTTTATTATGAATAAAAATATCACTAACAATATGGTGGTTGGTGTCCTAAAGGAAGAATGGCAGAGGACGGATGCATTCACAATCGATACCATTTACAATGCCCGATAGACGAAAATGAGGGTACGGAAGGTAATATTTACATAGAAAGAACGAAGTTAAATAGGGTGATTTAGCTTCAATTTTATTCTATTAATTCAGTCCGTTTACTACGGCCTCAATTCTTTTTATCTCCGAGAAAATATTGTCGAACCCAGGTAGCTTTCCAAAGAACATATCTGACATTTGGCGACAGTCTTGTTTTAGTTGATCAATAAACGCCTCATTCGGATAGAGCCGCATACTGCCAATTTTTGCTTCTTCATAGTTTGCCCATTTGGAAGGGAAGTACGTTGTTTTATTTTTTAGTACGTTAGTTAATAACGAGGTGTCTCGTAAAGCCTCTTGTGCTATTCCTTTTTGCTCAAGCATCACCACATCGTAATAGTGACGGAACATTCTACTCGGGAGGGGCTTATTCGGGTCCCGATGATATTCTGCATGAAGCAGCGTCACTTTTTCCCAGAATGTTCTGGCGGCAGTTAAGGTCGTTACCTTAATTTCCGGAGAGTTATTAAAAAGTGACGGAAAAACCTGTTGAATATAAGGCGATATGGTTTTTTCTTCACAGGAGCTGTTATCGCCACGAGCGCCAAATTCAAGCCGTATCGAATCTTGGATATAGTCATTAGCTTGGCTTTCAATGGAGCGGGGATAGTGAAATACCAGGCATTGCTCGTCAGAGCCATCGGTTTCAAGGCTCCATTCAGTTTCCTTAAAATAAGGTGAAAGGTTGGTTTTAATGACCTCGTTTAGTAAGGGCTTAAGATCATTATTTATTTTGCTTTTAACTGATGAGGAAAGTTGCTTGAGGCGTTTATTGCGTTTGCTTGGCGTTTCCGCTGAAGCTGGATCGGTCTCCGGCGTAATTCCAATGTAATTTTTATCTATCGTTAAGTCGCAATCTTATGAAAATCTATCTATGATCCCATAGCATTTAGACAGGGAGGTGCCCCCTTTAAAAGTGATTTTAGACGAAATGGCTGATTTAGCGAAAACCTGATCTAAGCACCAGCACACCCAGAAGTCCTTTTCTATTATTAGGGGAAGCTTCCCTGTTTGGGCGGTTGTTTCCTGAAAAATTAAGGCGCGTTCAATATTAGGCAATTCGAGTATTTCTTTCATTTTATTTTCCTATTATTTTTAAAATGTGCGGTACCAACCAGTCAGGCAATTTTGCCAGTTGTTTTTTTATTTGAGATTTATCCCTATTTGTAAGTATTTTTTTACACTTTTTGATAGTGTCAGCAGTAATTCCATTCCTCCCGAGATGATGTAAGGCATTGATGACTTTTGAGGCATTTATATTTAGAGGGGTATTGGTTATCCACTTCGAATGCGTGAGCTTTATGGGATAGTTTAGTATTTTCTTTTGCTTAGGCTTTCCCGAGGTTATATAGCTTGGCTTCGCGGGTACTTGCGTATCCAACCCTAGCTGATTAGCTAGGCGGGCGCCGCTTGGTTGAATTGTATCGCCTGTTTTGGCTGCTATGGCTTTTGCTATGGTATCGGGATTTGCGGAAAGTGTGCCTAACTTTGGATGTTTTATAGGAAAGTCGTATATGCCGCGGCCTAGCTTACGGATGATCCCTTTCTTTAAGAGGCGATGTAGCGCTGTATCGACTAGGTTTCGTGGCCCGAGATCAATGAAGTTTTTGGGCGTAAATACCCAGCCGCGTCTTTTACCACGGATACGCCGTAAAATACTGTCGCTAATAGAGTGCATATTTTGCCAATCCTATGTAAGAAATCACAATGAGTTTTTCTTACATTTATTAATTTATATATAAATACAACTAATTGAATATTATAGATATATTGTAAATTAACAAAAAATAGTTCTTAATAAATTATATCATGCACTTATAGAATGGCAATCCATTCTTGATGTGGTTGATCTGCAGGCAGAAGAAATTTTTTCTAGGGGACAGTCGGAGTATTAGTCTTTATGACGGGTTATTAGTTTTTTGAATGGGGCCTTTCTCAATTAGCTTCCAAAGTGCTACAAATTGCCCTGCTTTTGTCGGAGTGATTTTGGCGATTCGGAAGATGATAGAAAGGCCGTTCAAGTGAAAGGTATAAGCTCCATAATCCGCACTTTCTTCCGCTCTAATAGGCTGATAGCATTGGAGATCGGCTGGTGTATAGACAAGATTTTTTGTGATGATGATTTCTTGCGGTAGTGTATCGTCAAAAAGCCACGTACTTGGCATTAAGAATCAGTAACGAATTTATGGAGCATTTATGAAGAAAGAGCTAGAAAATAAATCAGAAATTAAATTAATGGGCTTAACTGCACGTACTAACAATAAAAATGAAATGAACCCGCAAACTGCTAAAATTGGCGAATTAGTTGGTCGTTTTTGGAGTCAAAACATAGCGAGCCAAATATCCAATCGAAAAAATCCTGGCGTGACCTTGTCCGTTTATACGGAGTATGTCAGCAATGAGCATGGGGATTACACCTATTTTATTGGTGAAGAGGTCGAATCATTCGAAAATATGCCGCTAGGCTTGAAAAAGCTAACAATACCAGCAACCAAATATCAAAAATTCACAACTTCGACAGGAAAAATGCCAGACGTGGTGATTAATGCCTGGCAGCAAATTTGGAAAATGTCGGCAAGTGACTTTGAGGGTGATAGAGCTTATGTCGCTGATTTTGAGGTTTATGACCAGCGTGCAGTTGATCCTGCCAATACAAGCGTGGATATTTATATTGGAATTAAATAATGAGCTTGGCACCTATTGAAGTAAAAGATCAGGAAATTACGAAAATTGGGATTGAATCAATTATTGATTTTTATCGCACAATGGCAATTGACCAGTTACATTTCCCTGGATTAGATGTATTTGCAACAGGGATTGATTCTTCATCTCTTAATGTTGTTTTAGATGCAAAGGAAGATAATGAATATAATACAAATACAGTAGCTATTATTGCAGATTTCTTCAAAAATCATCACGTCCCTTGGGGATGGTTCATAACTGCTTTTTCTGGCAATCGTAATTTAGAAAAAAACGGATTTACTTTGGCTTACGAAACGCCAGGGATGTATTTCAATTTATCTGCCGAATTGCCAGCTATTCATTCGACCATTGAAATTAGAGAGGCTTGTGATGATTTGAAGGATTGGATGGAGGCGGAAAGAGAGGGATTTCCCAGCAGTGACAATTGTGAAGCGTGGCGAAAGCTTAATGCAGGGTTATTGCATAAGGGGAAAAAGACTTTAAGGCATTTTACAGCTTATTTTAATGGTGAGGCAGTAAGCTGCGGCACTTTGTTTCTGTCTTCCCATTCTGTCATGTTACATAACCTTTCAACTAAAAATAAATTTAGAAACCAAGGCATTGGTTCTGCTTTGACAGTGTATATGATGAATGAAGCTAAAAAAACGGGATATAAGCATTGCTTTTTAGATTCTTCTGACGAGGGATTTAATTTATATAGTCGATTAGGTTTTAAGGTTTATTGCGTGACCTCGATGTATGAGAGAAGTGTATGACTATTGTTTTTTCAATGGAAGTTTGTCACTTGGTTTGGATTGCTCAATATACAGGAGTTCCAGGATGAAATTTTTTGAAACAAACAAAAGGTCTCTTCAATTAGAATGGAATGCGGTGTCAGCTAATGATTTGCCTAAAATTAAAAAATTATTTATCGCTGCCTACGTTGTCGCCTATCAAGGTTGCAATATTTCAGATCTTGCCATTAGTGACGAAGTATTACGTCAAGCCGAACAGATGAACGTTGATCCATTGAAACTCTATTTTGAGCATGAGTTTGAGTCTGAAATTGCTAAAATAAAAAATCAATTTATGCCTGATAAATTTGGTATTAAATATTTAACAGTAAAATTTCACGATCAACCGGTTGCATTTATCGTCACGCAATTAAATTTTAAAACAGGGCGAGTCTATGTTCGATGGAATACGGTGTCACCAGGGTTTCAACAGCAAGGCTTAGGAAAAATAATGTTAAATGAGGTTGCCAGATATTATGATAATCCAAAATTAGAGTTATACACCCGCACTCTGAATCATGCCTCTCGCAGGTTCTATTTAAGCAATGACATGAAGGAAACTGACCAATTCTATTTTGACGAGCCCACCCCATCTATCACAGGAATGAGCGGCAATCAGATTGCAAAATATGCCAGGCACTGGCTAAATGGCGAAGTCTTTCATAATACGATATACCCACCCATGGATGAAAAAGTAACCGAGTTAAAAGCATTTGTGGGGTACTGTAAGACCTAAAGGCGGTGAAGCTGTGCTCACTTATGAGCAATGAAAATGAATTTGGCCCATTGAAAAAAGGAAAAAATTAGAAATAGTGTGCCAGACTTTAAGCGCGATAATAGAATTAGAGATTTCTATGGCCGAATTAATAAAATTATCTCAGATTTGATGATCACGAAAATGAATGAGACTATTAAAATGGATTCTGTCGAAGTTTGAAGTATTATACTCAGAAGCAAACTTGGTTTAGAGCTTGAATCAAGGTTACTTCGCTGGAATTTACTTTTTTAAAGCCTTCATAAGTCCAAGCTACAGATAGAACACTGATGCAGTAACACCAGGCTTTAATACGCTCAAAATCGTAAGGTAGCTCATCTCTCAAAATAAAGAGTCGTCTCTTTAAAACTTCTACTAATGGCTTATCAGTAGGAAAGCAATTATAAGGATTGCGAATCATAGCTCCGACTTCCGCCGTGGGTTCACCTATATAGCCATGTGGGTCAATTATTTTCCAGTCATGATTCGATGATAAAATATTGTCGTGATGCAGGTCGCCATGAAGCATAATATCTTTGGATCGATCAACAGTTAGTTCTTGAAAGAGGCGAATTGCCTTGTTGAGCAGGCTTTCATCAAAATGACCTTTTAAAATATTTAAATCGTTTGAAAGCTCGGATAAATGTTTAAAGGGATGCTGCTTCGGTACGTTTTGAAATCTCAATTTTCGAATAACGTCGCAAATTATTTTTGTGGCCTGGTCATCTTGTCCGGCTTTGACTAAATTTTTTAGGGGTTCTCCAGGGTAAATATATTCCATAAGCATAGCATTAGCTTTTTCGTCGAAATGTAAAATAGCTGGTGAGTCTTTTTGAAAACTGGAAAGACACAAGCTTTCTCTCGCAAGCGATTGCTCTGGCGGCGCTATTTTTATAATGGCGGGTTCATTTTGATACTTTACGAGAGCCACAAAATTATAACTCAATTCAGGCATGGCCTGTTTAAATTCAAATCCCCATTTCTCTGATAGGCTGGTTACTTGTATTGGCAAATTTAATAGCCATTGCTGCCCAGTCTCAGGATATATTTCTTTGATATTGTCAGTAAAGTACGTGTTATGTTTCAAATAATTTGGGCTTAATTTATTTTTCATGGCTCTGCTCAAAAATAAAATTTCATTCCTTCATGTGACGCAATAAATCCTAGCTTTTTATAGAACTCCAGAGCGTCAGGCCGCTTTTTATCTGTCGTAAGCTGAACCATATGGCAGCCTTCTTGTTTAGCGGTATTAATTGCCCATTCTAGCATTGCTTTGCCAACCCCTTTGCCACGAATCGATTTATCGATGCGGACTGCTTCTATCAATGCACGCTTGCCGCCTTTGCAAGTTAGATACTGGATGAAAGTAAGCTGCAAGGTGCCGACAATTTGATTATTTAATTCGGCAACGATTAAATAATTGTTTTTATCTGAATTGATTTTATCAAATGCTGTATAGTATTGAGTTGACAATGGATTGGTGTATTGTTCGCGTGTGGCTCCTAGAGGATCGTCAGAGAGAAGGTGAACAATATTTGGGATGTCTGCATGGGTAGCTTTTCTGAAATTGATGCTCATGTTAAGACTTTTCCATTTATTAAAAATTTGCTATCAACTATTATTGCTTTTCCCCCGACTTTAATTTCACGGATATTTTTGTCCTGAGTCAGTTCTATGGCGGCAATCAGTTGTGAGGGCTTATTTAATATATGCCCTTGTTCAAAAAAATAAGGGGTATTTTCGTTAACCAATGATGGATTGTAGTGATGTAAGTAACAAAGTAAGGCGCCTGTGGATGATCCAGTTGCCGATTCCTCATCAATGCCATAATAGGGCGCGAAATTTCTGCTATGGGCAAGGGCATTTTGATTGATAGGGTCAAGTGCAAAGACATGAATGCCTGCTATTCCATGTAGGCAGGATAAATCAGCAATTGCTTTTAAGTCTGGTTTCAAATTGAAAAGGATTTCTCTATCATTGACTGCTAAAATGGCGTCATAGACCCCAGTAGAGACTTTCTGTAGTGGAAACTGACTGAAGGCTACATCATTTTGAGTTAAGTTGAAAGCGGATAGAAAATCATCGGTTGGTAAATAATCAGAAAAATGAGGCGGGCCCTGGTAAGTAAAAACGTAGTTATCTTCTACTTCAACGATTAATTTTTGTGATAGTGTATGTTGCAAAAATTTTCCGTTCGGGATTAAATTTTTTTCTTTTAGCAAATAAAATAATGCTACAGTCGCATGCCCGCAATATTCGATTTCTGATGTCGGCGTGAAGAATCGTACTTTAAATTCCCCAGTATTTATTCGTGTCGCAAAAACAGT
The DNA here is from genome assembly GCA_964449835.1 of uncultured Coxiellaceae bacterium. Lineage (GTDB taxonomy): Bacteria > Pseudomonadota > Gammaproteobacteria > DSM-16500 > DSM-16500 > JABDGC01. The sequence goes on from CAYVBZ010000036.1 coordinate 9,562, forward strand.
TTCAGAAAGGTTCAGTTGAGCCGCAATAGCTTGCATTTCGTTGTCTTGCAAAGAGTCTTTCAAAATAACAACTCCGGCTTTGTTGCCTCCGATGGAATTAAAAGTAAATGCACTGACAATATGAGCATTGATCATTTTTTGCTGCCTACTTTTCCCAAATTTCTCAAGTGTAAGACTAGCGCTCGGCGCAAATCATTTTCCTTATGATTATCTGGCAGGTTGAGGAACTCAAAAATATAGCTGTCTTTAAATTGACCTTGCCCTGAAGGCAATTCTGTCAGCAGTGCTGACAGTTTTTCATCCCCTTGATAAGTATCAAAAAATTTATTCATACGCCATATATTTCTGGCAGAAAAGCCTGTAACGGACGGGTTCTTGGAAGAGATAAAGTTGGCCATTTCCTCAACAATGCCCATGCCCCAACCATTCACTTTTACGCGCTCACTGACGTATTGGCCAATATTCCAATAAAGCTCGATAAGCGTTTTATTGACCTGCTGCCAAGCCTTTGAGCGTGCTTCTTCGATCATGGAATAGACTTTAAGGAAGTCGCCCTGGCGGGCTATAACGGGTTGTTCTAACATGGCGATTTTTTCCTTTTTCCTTACAAGCGCGTAGCCAAATTTGGGACACTCGGCAATAATACTCCACAACAGCCGACAATCAACTACCATTGCGATATTCTGGTATTTCCTGGCTTCGACTGTTGTTGATTATTGTGCTCTATTGCTGTAATTTGTTCCTTGATGATTCGTAATCAGTAGGTCACGTGTTCGATTCGCATCGTCGGCATAGTTTAACGAGGTCTTAAAATGCTCCCTAACGCAAAGCTTGATACTCAATTTGCATTAGAAACCTTAAAGCTAATTAAGCATTATATGGCAGTCAACACAGCCCAAAATCAAAATACAGAGCGTACTCAAAGAGACACTTTTCAGTTTGGCTATGATTATTTTTCTATGGCCAAAGATGACTTTTCGATGGTTCCCATTCCTTCTTATTTGAGGGACCTGTGTCAAGCTTGCATCAGCGCTTTTGGCAAGCAATATGAATTGGGCGCAGCTGAAGATTATGAAAATGTGATTGTTTCACGTTACCGGCCAGGCTATCAATTAGAGCCCCATATGGATGTGGATGTTTCCGATCAATTTACGGACGGCAAGAAGGTTAATTTTTATTTTGGTGAAACAGTTCTGGGTGTTGTTTTACAACCTGACCTCGATGGAAAACTTTTTGTGATCGATGCAGAGATCCATGATAAGCTTAGCTCCCCCGTTTTTTTTCTGAATGAACAAATGGGCACTGCTTACTTGCTAAATGGAAAATATAGGCGTCACCCCTACCTACATGGCGTTAGTAAAGTGAGAGATCATCGCATTTCAGTTACATTTAGAACAGTGATGGTGACGTAATGCGGTCAAATTTTGTCTTCTATCTTCGCAAGCATGTCCTTGCAACGAGATGAGGAAGAGAGAAGGCAAGAAAGCGTAGCCTTGATTCGAGGAGAGCCAAAATGCTTAGTGAAAGAAAGCCAATAAAAAAAGTTATCATCCTTGACGCAGGCGGTGTTCTTCAACCTGATGCAGAGTTTGACCTGCCTAATCAAATCGCATTGTCTGCACTTACAAAGCTTACACAAGAGGAGTTAAAAAGCCTCAATAAACATTACCAAGACCCTGATGTTTTGATGGGTAAAAAGCCATTCCAAGATGTTCTTGAAGTGGTGGCAAAAAATGCTAAAGCTGAGAATCAATTAAGTGTTGATGAATTGTTACAAGCCTACAAAAAAGGGGTGGCCCTCTTTCCTGGCGTGCCTGAAATGATTCGCGAACTCTATAAGGCAGGCTACCAAGTAGTAATATGTACTACCAATTCTGATGTTGGGGTTTTACACACTCAATCGCTATTAGCAGCAGAAGGCATACATTGTCCAGTTTATGGCTCAGCAGAGTTGCATCTATTGAAAAATAACCCAGAGATATATCTGAAAGTCTGCGAGGCAGAAAAAGTTCGGCCTGAGGAATGTTGGTTTATTGATGATCGCGAAGGTAATCTTGAGGCGGCTCAATCGCTTGGAATATCTGTTATTAAATTTAACCGCCCAGCCGAACTGAATGATGCAGCAAAAGAAGTGAATGCTTGCCGTTCACAATTTTTGAGGGCTGGTATTTTAAGTCAAAACGATTTTGTATTCCCAAAAAATATGAATCGTGGGAAATATCCTAGCTTGTTTGGAGTCATTAATAATAAAGTAGTGCGCTATCAACCTTCTGACTGTCATTATGTTGAAGTAGATGAGCCAAATGAAGATGGGAATCAAAGAAAACGCTGTTTATATGAGTCGAGCTTATCAAAGTTAATAGTGGAAGAAGGAAGACAATATTGGGAATCGGCCTATCATTCAATTAATCGCTTATTTTTGGCTGATTTTGATCTTAAATGCGATCCTAAGCATGGCAGCGACGCTTACAAGGCATATTTTGATAAAATTGGATCATCCCTTAAGAAGGAAGGCTTGATTGAAGATAAGCCAAGTTATGAAATTCAAGAGTTGCGTGCCGCTTTAGTCAAGTTATTTGCGGATGATTTTAATTTAGTGCATGTCTCTCAATTTTATTATAACGTCTGGCTATTCAATTATGGCCCTGAGTCTCTTGAACCATTTGTATTTTTAACAGATTCTTTAAAGAAGAACCATCCCGTTGATTTTTCTTCACAGGCTATGCCTCCGATACGTCTGTTACAATTATTTCCCGATATGGCGCACGATGCCGAAGACAGGCGTCAAGCTTATTATCTTGCACAGCCATGGTTAACCTGTGGTGTTCCTCAATTGCGTGGAAGGCAGCTTAGGCTGAATGCGCCAAAACCAGCAGAAGCAAAAACACTGGGAATTATAAGAGATGATGATCCTTATGCGATGGACTTTTCTTCGACTCCTCATTTTGCAGCCAAGACTTTTTTCTCTCCTTCAAGAGAGCACCCAATTGCGAAAGAATTCCAAGCTAGCGCAGCGCCAGTTGTCGGCGGCTCTAGTGGAACCTTAGGTCGTAATATCCTTATGCTGGCGCCGTTGGTTCAAGCGGGGTTGATATCACAAGTACAGCTAAAAAATTATGTCATGGGCTTTTTGGCTGATTTAATTTATAGAGGACACCATTCGTATGAAGAAGTTGCGGTAGTGGCAGATCAAGTGCTATTTCCACTTAAGCCTTGGTTTGATTCGTTACGCGATCCAACAGGATTTTATGAGCAATTATTGACAGATGAGTTTCTAGCATCAAGTGCTTATCGTCAATTTCTAGTAGCACATGAAGATTTCTTTAATGCGCCTGTTGTACAAATGAAACAGATATAAATCATTGCCTTGATTACACCAAACAAATACAATATCCGTCATAAAAATTGACGGAAGAACTGTATCAAGGGATGCTCTCGAGGCTTTTAGGTTCAGGGCGATACATCTGCGTAGACAGGGATATTCCATTTTTGAAATTTCAAATATATTTGGGTCGGATTTATACATCGTTTTTCATCATCATTTAATGGGTAGCTGAATTGAAACGTAAATGCTTTAAACAGTTTTTAAAAGAAATAGAAATAGAGGCTACGAATTTATATGAAGTTTGCCAAAAAGAGGTAGGCTTCGACAGAATTGCCCATAATCTGATCAATCAAGCGGCTAATCGCTTGGTGGAAGAGGTCGGGAGGGCTGATAAATTGTTGCAAGACGTTGTTATGGTGACGGATTCCAAAGGTTCTCAGCCCGAGTTTATCCGCATTGCTTCACAAATTTTGCATAACCTTGCCTCCCCCTTGGCTATACTTGAAACTATTGCGCAATCAACTTCATTAGAATTAGCAGATGAATCAAGGATGTTTGTGCGTAGTGTCGCTTCGAGAATTCGCGATGTGATGTGTTCTTTTAAAAAAACAAAAACTTAATCAAAAGGGCGGTAATTTTCCAATAATATCCTTAATCCAGAACATCGGTGGAAAATCTTCCCGATCAAAACCGGTTGTTAAGTAGATATTATTAAAACCCATCATGTATAACGTCTTGGCAAATTCCTCGCCTCTTTTATTATTTCCTAGGTCGGAATCAATATAAATAGCGGTGTTTTTTTCATAGGAGTGAATAATATTCATGATTGATTCAATATCATTGAAAACAGCGATATTTTTATTAACCGACCTGGCTTGAATTTGCCAGGTTGCTGCTAAAAGGGCATCATCATCAATTAATATCAAATAGGGTGGCAACGCCTTGGGTAATCTGAGTGTTACCAGGGTTCCTTGTCCGACGGTGGATTTAATGTTGATTGAACCGCCCCAGGATTTGATAAACTTTTTCGCATGAAACAGACCAAGACCATGCCCATGAGTCTTTGTTGTCATACCTTCTTGAAATAAGCACTGTAACAATTCTTCTGAAATGCCTTGTCCATTATCCTCGATGGTAATAATAATATTTTCGGGGGTCGCAGATAGTTTGATTTCAACCCTACCATGATTAGTAATCGCTTCTACCGCATTATTCAATAAATTTGAGATGACGCGCTCAAATTCCGATAAAATCAGGCTGGCAAACATACCTTGTGCGTTTTGGTCAATATAATAATCAAATAATATATTCTTATTAGTAAACTGCAATCGCTTTTCAGAGATCATTCTATCAATGAGAGCGGACATAAGTTCAGAAGATATTAAGCCTTCATTTTCTTTTGATTGGCCGCGCTTATATTTGGCTAATAGATTATTCGCGATGTCATTGATTCGCGTTACCGCCCCGCGGATAATGTTTCTAGGCTCCTCGGGCAGATGTAGAAGCTCAGTTGAGATAGTGTTCAAGGCCGCCAAGGGTGAACGGATGTCATGTGCCATCTGCGCCGCTAGTGAACTGATGGCGGCTTTTGTCTCGGTTTCCGTCAATTTCCGCGCTTGTTGTTTAATTGTTTCCTCTTGTTCTTGCAGAGTTAGTGTAAGTGTATTTTGAAGATTCAATTTTTCATTTCTAATGCGTGAATTGATAAAATAGACGATGAATGAAAAAACCAATAAGGGAGCGATAGTGGCGGCATTGGTTGTATAAAACATAAAGGTGGGAATTGAAAATGCAAGATTTAAGCTGATATAAATTAACAAGGATAAAATTGATAATGTGTAAAATGATAACGCGGTAATCGGCATGACGGCGATGCCAAAATAAAATTGTATTAGGCCGAATATATAATCACTTTTTAAGCCGCCTGTCGTTAACGCGAAATACGAACAGAATGTTGTAATATAAAAACCAGATGCCCATAGGGGTAATTCATAAAATCGATCGACGCACCTGGATTTTGTAATTCGCCAAACAGCTAAAATATAAGGTAAATAACATAACCGGATTGTTAGCCAATAGGGATTAAAACCAATTTTTTTCACATCTTTGAAAAATGAAATAATGATGATAACTGAAGCCAAATAAATCAAAAAGGGTGGGACGGCTCTTTTGAATTCATTTTTTAAGGAATATTCAATTTTCGATGTGTCGATCATAAACTTAATGGTTATTATCGGTTAGCTCAAGATTATTTAATTCCTTCTGGATAAGTTCAATATTCCCAGAGTAAGGAAAATGCCCATAATCAATCGTCTTTAATTTTGCATTACTAAAATCTTGCTCAATATTTTTTAAGCATTGAAATGGTATGTATGGGTCATTTCTTGAGGCTAAAATTAAAACGGAGCTGCCAATTTCAATTTGATACTGGCGCTGCTTTTTGAAAGGTGATGTGATTAAGGAAAATATGCTGGCAGCGATAATTTGCCGATAGAGCGATTTGATGTTGGAATACTTCTCTTTAAAGCGAGCATCAACTTCACCATGATTTATGTCAACTTCTTTTTGAAATGATTCATAGGGCATGAATTGTATGCGAAAGGGGTGCATTGCCTTAAAGATATTAAATCCTCGAAAAGCGCCGTTGAAGATCACTACCCAGGGTCTAAATGATTTGTCGATTTTTCGTATTTTGAGAATAGACAATATGCCGAGAGTTACGCCTAGATCATGTAAGACGATTATATCCGGTTTAAACTGTTCAATGGCCTTTTTAACCGGCGTTACCAGGTCATAGAAGCGGCAGCTATCGCTGACTTGTGCGACGACCTCATAAAAGGGCAGGATGAGCTGCTCTATTCCTTCACGAGGAGGAAAAAGCTTTTCCCATGCTTCTCTAGGGCAGGGGAGGCCTCCAATAATTAATCTTTTCATGATTCCTCTTCAATCTAGAAATTTTTTATATAAATCAGCTTCGGCCAGGTCACAAAAGTGAGTGACATCAATATTTAAATGGTTGAAGGCATAAAAATTATGGCCCTTCTTTTTTGCTTCAAACATGTTTCGTCCTAAGCCGATCATTTTTTGAGTAAAGGGCTTAATGTAATTATTCAGTTCATCGTTATCCATTTTTTCTATATGAGCATTTATAAGAGAATTGATGTAGGCGATGTGCCTTGCTTCATCAAATAAGATATTCCTGAAAAAAGCCTCAGCAATCGGCTCATCTTGAAGCCCAGTGTGCAAGGCTTTGTAAGAATAGCGGCCAAATACTTCAGCAATTTGAGTACATATTAACCATTTTATCAGGGAGCCGCATTTGTGGACATAACCGTAAAATAAAAGCGCGTCTTTGCTTTGAAATAATTTATCATGCCGATTTTTATGGCTAGGATAGAAGTAATCCAAAAGCCTTGAGAATCCTTCCGTGTGTTTTGATTCATCGAACAGGTGCGCGCAAAGCCAGCTCTTTGTGGAAATGTCATCTGCTCCAGCTATTCGCTGCCCAAATCCATGAAAGGCAGTGTTTTCCCCGAAGGCTAAGGAGATGAGCACAGGCGCCCATTTCAATCTTTCAGATTCAGTTTTATAAGAAGACACGAAGTCAGCGTCATCCTTGAATATATCGCTTACGGTCCATGTGTTTTTTATAGCGGCATTAATAATCTTCCTTTCGATAACAGTTCTGTTATCAGGGTAGGTGAATTTCATTTAAATCTTCCTTTTTTAAACTAATTCTATAGACGATCCGAACAGTTCCTGCGCGATTTTATCCGGCATAGCTGTTGGTTTGCCGTAAGCATCAACAAAGATTATTTTGATCGTTGCTTCGAGGCAAGCTTCTCGTTTTTGATTTTCGATTGAGTGCGATAAGGTCAGGCCCTTTTTAAAAGGACTATGGGGAGTGATTTTAATATTTAGCTGATCACCGAAAACCGCCGGGCGTAGATATTTAATATTGGCTTCTGCCACAACGCCGCCAATTTTACTTTTAGACAGCTCAATAAAAGACGAGCCAATTTTATCAAGGAGGTCCATGCGCGCCCGTTCAAGAAAGGTGAGCCAGGTAGAAGCTACCTACTATTCCCATGTAGTCTAAATCGTCAAGACGTACTGGATAGTCAAATTGGTATACATTCATTATTTTTTATCCTTATAATATCTTCTGCAAAATGGATTTTAAATCTGTATTAAATTTGCCCTTATAATCCACTAAAAGTTAGGGATGTTACAATCGATATCCTGCCCAAGCAAGCTAATATTTTTTTGAACGCCTTCCTATACTCCTATCTGATCTATGTGCCCGTAACCTTTTTTGGCTGATTCTCTGTATGAGTCATATGTTGCGATTTTATTGTGATTCAGGTGGCTGCTGTATCCTTCAATAATTGCATAATGATAGCCCTTGACGCCCACCAAAGGTTGGGCCTTGTGCAAGAAAATCTCCCAATCGTTGGCGGGACGTTGATAGTCTTCGTCAGAGAAGAAAAAGGGAATCATTTCATGGCGTACCAAGGACTGAATAAAGTCAGGCGAAGCTTCTTGATCCTTGGCTAAGGTCACAAAATTTTCTAGCTCAGATTCGTGTTTAATTATAAACCAGGTCGCTTTCCCATTCGCAGTCAGGAATACACAGCTTCCGTTGGAGTCAGTCACGTAGCATTCAACGGCGGCAAACTGATCATGCAAGTTTTTAACAAAATTGACGTAGGCCGGAGCCTTAGTTAGATTAGTACGGTTTGATTCAAGGTAAGGAAATAAGAGTGCGGTTAAGTCACGAAAGTAGGCTTCTTTTAATGCACAAGTTGCATGTTTGAGTTTACTCGGTAAGGAGGGATCCGATTTGCTGATAAATCGGTGTATGATTCCTTTGTTGAAGGCTTCAAGTGCGACTAGCTCTTTATCGACACTTCCTGTAAGTAAAATTTTCTTAGCTGGATGATCAGACAAGGCTTCGCACACGTCAATACCGCTAATTTCACCCATGTGATAGTCCACTATGATTACGGAAACATCGCGGAATCTTTCTTTATTATAAATTTCCTCATGAAGTCCCCGCGTGTTTACGAGAACTGCAAAATCCTCTGGAGACGAGTTAAGATCTTCGTGCGGCGCGGTTTCTTTGAGAATACGACCTTGAATTCTCTGATAGGGCCTTTGCTCGCGTATCGCCTTTATTGCTTCCTTGGGGAATGGATAGGGTATACAGTCTGCTATTCCCAAATGTTGTGATAATATTCTAAGAAAATCCAAATCATCATCAATGGCAATTGTAGTGGTTGGATAATAGCAGCTCATCATTGTATGTTGTTCTCCTTGGAAAAATATCAATCATTTTCTATATCCACTTGTATTTTAATATTTCATCGAACATAATACGAAAAACATCGCAATGTTATCAGCACTTTTCTATGAAATAAAGAGAATTTTTAAGCTATGAAAGTCCAGGATAAAAAACGTGCAAGAATACAGCAGTCAAAACCAGACGCTTTATCATCTTCCGCAGCAAAAGGTGAGCGCCTAAGGAGGGTTCGACATCTTGCAAATCTTAGTCGTGAGGAGTTTTGTAAAGACGGTGAAGTCAATATAACCACACTTATTTCATGGGAGGTTGGTCGTTTTAGTGGCTTGTCCGCTAAAGGGGCTAGTCGTGTGATTGCTCGTATTGCCAAGGAAGGTGTCTTTTGTACGCCTGAGTGGTTGCTATATGAAATTGGAGTAGGGCCTGAAGTCCGGACTGATTACAAAAAAATGCATCAAAAGAATAAGGCTGATAGTTCTAAAAATTTCTTATCCTCAGAAAAAGAGACTATTGTAAAGGAACTGATGATTTTTAGAAAATTAAATAAAAATTCAGTTGATTTTATCGTTGAAGATGATGCTATGTTGCCCCAATTCCAGGTCGGGGATTACGTGGCAGGAACGAAGCGTTATGGCGATCAAATTCAAGATATGACTGGTTACGATTGTATTATTCATATAGCCGATGGGCTTATCGTGTTGAGAAGCCTTCAGACGGGTCCGCGTAAGGGGTCTTATAACCTGGTTTCAACTAATCTGCGTACAAATGTAAAGAATTCCATTATTCATGATGTTGAGGTTGTGAGTGCCGCTCCAGTGATTTGGCATAGGCGGAAAGAGCCTTTGAAATAAAATGCTTTCACTGCGACAGTTTCGCCAGCATATCTAATTGTATCTATCTTAAGTGATTACAGAGGGCCAGCTCCTAAATCAGAGCGGGCTTTTTTATGTCCCAAAATAATATCAGCACCCAATCGGGCGCATACATTTCTAAGAAGCTTAGAAAAATATATTGCAATATAACACTTTTCCATTATTATTAGAAAAACTCTAGCCAAAGTACTGCGCGATGAAGGGGGTTTTATTCCGCTTGGCGTTCTAACCCCGACCTCTGTTAAGTTTATCGCCTGGAAGTATTGGCTTTTTTATAATTGGAGAAAAAGGAGCAAAAGTTACTATGTCAGCAATAGAGCCACTATGTCGCTTAATCGGGGTTGTTCCTGGCCAGCTTACGTTAGAACAGAGTTTTTTATTGGAAGCTGATCTTTTTACTCGCATCTGCGAGGAGCTTAAGGAGATTTTTAGAAAACGACACAGGGATTATTTTCGCTTAATGAAATTTACCAATGAAATGGGGAACATGATGCTTGAAACTAAATTTGTACGTTTAATTATTCAAGATATTTTGGCGACAGGTGAATATAATCTTGGTGGTATTGCGCATTATACTGATACGCATGAAGAAGTAATTGAAGAGGTAATGATAGGGCGGAATGTAAGCCCGTCAGCAATATTTCTTCGCAAGTTGATTGATTTGCATCGATCAGTTAGACGCGAAGTCTATGAAGAAATTGTAAAAAAAGTAACTGAAAATTATTTAGCTGTGGCATAGGGCAAAACGAGAGGGTAGTGTGGGCCGCCTTTTTATAAAAAAGGGGGGCTGTTTGTCGCATCTAAATTATGCTATAACGCTACACTAATGACTTTTAGCGGTGGTTCATATGAGAAATTTAGTATGGCATTATTATTCGGATATCAGAAAGGCGAGAAAAAATAATGAGTAATGAAATTGGCGCGAAGTTGCTTAGTGGATTGCGAAAAATAATGGGTTTTTCAAGTTTAAAAACGCCCCATGCTAGTAATGCTGGCCTTACCAGGCTTAATGGGTCGGCAAAGCTGTTTAATGGAGAATGGCGCGATGTTATTATTAACGGAAGTGCCTCATTAGGTTCATCCGATGTTAAAACAAATTTTGAGGGTGTCATCGTCGTTAATGGCAGCGCTCAAGTGATTAATTCTTCTTTCAGTAACCTGGAAGTGAATGGCAGCGCCAACTTGGAAAATGCACGTGTGGAAAATACGTTTCATATTAATGGTAATGCTGTTCTTAATGGCTGCACTATTGAGCGGCTTGTTATTTATGGAAAAAGAACTACAGTTAAGTTGAAGGGTTCTACAATTCGCTCTGAAGAGAGAATAGATTGAATTGATGGCTATTTCAGGGGCGCATCAGTATGCTCTGTGTTTTACAAAAATTCCCGGTTTTATTATATCAATCCCTTGATAACCGGATACACTTAATAAATCATGGTCGCCGCTAACAATAACCTTAACTTTTGACAAAAACGCACAGGCAATAAATTTATCATCAGGATCGCGAGAGGTTGCTCGGCCTTGTGCGCGCTATTTTGATCAAGCGCTAGAGTTATGCGATAGGGTTTTTATTTTTCGAAAAAAGACAGTTTTTTTAGAGGGTTTATGAAAGGAAAATATAATTTAGCATTAATACCACAGACGAAAGCGGATGAAGTCGTGAGCTTTGCACGCAAGTTTTCGACCATTGCTGATAAATATTTACTTGGGGAAAATTCTAATCCTCATGTGACTTTATATCAGTTTGAAGTGGAAGAAGAAGATGAGGAAGCTATTTGGGCCCGTGTTAGTGAAACGTGGAAAGAAAAACCTCTAACGCTTACGTTTAATAAAATGAGTTGTAATACTTTTGATAATGTTATCTATTGGGTCTCATTATTGCCAGATCAAATTGCTATTTTGCACAAAATGCATGGTAATGTTGCTGGCATGATTGAATTGCCAGTGAAAAAATCATTTGATCCTCATATGACTTTAATAAACTCCAAAAATAAAGATTATGAAAATGAGGTTCAAAGGCTATGCTCTTCATGTTATACAATGACAGATACCTTTGTTTTATGTTTTGGAAGATCTGACGATGTTGGTCAACTGACTGAAATTCTTTATCGCCATGAGCCCGCTAAAACTTGTAATAACGTATAGGTTTAATGGGGAATCTGTTTTTGAGCACTTGTGAGACAAGCTACATTACTACACGGTAAGTATTCGAAGGTTTGTCTGGCTGCGGCATAAAATCGCTGCAACGATTTTGTTTTTGCTCCAAGAAAATGTTGAAAATACATCGGCACCCACCCGCCGCGTCGCCACACCACCGCCACCCGACGCCCCGCCGCCGCGCGACGACCCCCCGCAAAACAGTCAACCCAAGAATCAGACCCCAGACGAAAACCATGAGAAGACGAAAGAGGGTAATAACAACCCTCGCCATAACGATATTTTAAATCGCGATCGAATTTTTCACCTTCTTGGAGAAGATAATAAAGCCCTTGCGCCTTTGCCATGGCATAGTTTGGAGGCGCAAGCATTTGGAGGTAGCCTACGATTTGATTATAAAACGCATCATTTTTACGATAGTCGTTACACCACTCTTGATAACCCATCTCAAAGGCAGCATCAAGTAGTCTTGCATTCCAATGCGTTCCTTCCTGAATAACGCCTTTGGGGGCTAAATACTTTTTAAATGTAAGCAAAGCGGCCCTATATTTTGACTCATCTGGATCTTCGCTTGTTCCTTTGGCGGTAAGCGCAGTTCGAACAATGCGCAGCTGCTTTAAATCTTCTTGATGCCTATTTTCTTTTTGTTCTTCCCATCCTTCTGGAAATTGCTTTAGAACCTGTTCCGCAATAATTTTTTCACCATCGGGCAATTTTTGTAAATGCCGCATAAGCATTTCAATCATGCCCTCTTCGTTGACAAATAAGGTGTGCTGTTTTTTATCCAGAGAGGTTCTTTGAGAGGTGATTTTTAAAAGAGCGCTATAGGCTTTCCTTTGCGCCGGCGTTAAAAAGTTGTTGTCCAAATTTAAGGGCTTATTGCATAAAACAGAAAAGCCATACATCGATTTGAGGGTATCAAAAAGCACAGGGTTTAATTCATTTTCACCGTTTCCACGTTCAATCGTATACTGTTCCCCAGCAATA
>CAYVBZ010000037.1:0-22093 GCA_964449835.1 uncultured Coxiellaceae bacterium
CTATGTAGGGTGGATTAGGCGTTTTTTGCCGTAATCCACCAAATCAAACTTCATTTTTACAGAGAGGAGGGCCCCTTCATTATCGCCTCCTTAGTAATATCATCCGCCTCCCTCAAAAACCGCTGCCCCCGCGTCGCCTTCGCTCCAAAGAGATGCTGATACCCCAAATAAGCTCCTCCCACCACTCCCAACGGCAGCCCCAAAATGGTCGCAACCACCAAACCACAGCCCTTCACAAAAGTCATAAATGCGCTGTCCCGCCGCTTACGCAAAAGCGTTCTATTATTCTCGTCTTTTAAAAGAGCGTGAAAGTCCGATACAGTCTCTGCTTCCAGCATTTCATGCACAAGCTTATATTTCTTCCAAGCCAGATGAAACGCCAAGGGGAGTGTATCAATCGCGATATCAATTTGCAGTGCTTCATTTTGCAGGTTTTGCTCCTGCCAGCTGAAGCGATTCGTGGGAGCACTCGCAGGAGAATAGTAAATGTTCAATAACGCTTCGGCTAACTCCTCCCGTGTATTGCTGCTTCGTGGAGGCAAGAGCGTAAACAAGGAATGATTTGGATTGCTGAGATAAGTATCTTCAATTTCACTCTGAATCGCACGAAGCAGATGGGCCGCATAGCTTTCAGCGGCTGATTTATACTTTTTTAAAGTTGCTTCTTCATTATGCCAGTTTAACTTTTCTTGCGGTTTTTCTTCCGCTTTTTCTTCTGGCCACTGAATAAGAAGTGTTTGTGAAAACGGGGTTAGCGCTTGGGGAAGGGATTGCTGTTCCGTTTTAGGATGCTTGTGAGAAGATTTCTTAAAGGGCCTGGGAAGGTCCTGCTGTTCTCTTCTCACATAGGCCACTTCTCTGCTGTCTAATTTCTTGTCCAAGATGGCCGGCAGAAAACCCGGGACCTGTTCGGCCAAGTTCTCTTGCTTCTCATAATAATCCATCAAGGCCTTGTTGATTTTTAAGCGAGGATCGTTTTTCCCACGCCATTCTTCTGAGTGCGGACGGTACCGCGTGAACTCGGAAGCCAGTTGATCCAGTTCGTCATAAAGGCCAAGCAGGAAGACTAATTTTTTTTCCTCTTCGTCCGTAGTTTCTCTTAATTCATTTTTGAGGTTGTATAAATTCTCTTGTTCTGTATCGCTGCTTTGCTGGCTTAAGGCCTTAGTAATTTCTTCCAAATAATCTCGAAGCTCCGCTGCTCTCTCGGTCTTTTGGGCTGCCTCATCACTTGTAGATTTAAAGCGGCCAGCAAACGGAATATAGTTGACTAGCTCATTAAGAGCAGAGCTAGGAGGATCCAGCGTTGTTTGCATTAGAGAGACAAGCCAGTTTTTTGCAACATAAACTAACTCAAGGGCAAGATTCTGGAATCTTGGGGAACTCGGCTCACGCCTCATCATTATTCAATCCTTAGCGTCAAGAGTTTGGCAAAGAACTCTAAAATTGATAGACGCGTCTGTCAACCACGTTGAAGTTGCTTCTCTTCCAACGGAATGCTATCTTTGACAGTCCAAAAATACGCTGAGAACTTAAATATAGGCACGTAGCTCAGTGGTAGAGCATCACCTTGACATGGTGGTGGTCGGTGGTTCGATCCCACTCGTGCCTACCAATGTCTGTGAAAGCATGAAAGAAGGTTAACATGCCCGTGATAACACTTCCCGATGGCAGCAAAAAACAATTTGATAAGGCGATTACAGTCGCTGAATTGGCGGCGAGCATTGGTCCTGGCTTAGCCAAGGCCGCGCTGGCCGGCAAAGTAAACGGCAAATTGGTGGATACTTCCTACCTTATCGAAGGGGATGCGGAAGTCCGCATCTTGACTGATCGCGATACAGAAGCCTTGGAAGTGCTCCGTCACTCTGCGGCGCATCTTCTTGCCCAAGCAGTCAAAGACCTTTTCCCCACAGCGCAGGTCACCATAGGCCCTGTCATTGAAAATGGGTTTTACTACGATTTTGCCTTTGGCCGCACATTCACGCCGGAAGATTTGGCCCGCATCGAGCAGAGAATGGAAGAGCTGGTCAAAAACGACTTTCCCGTTGTTCGCAAAGTGGTTTCCCGCGACGAGGCCCTGCAATTTTTTAAAAAAATCGGCGAGTTTTACAAAGCGCAAATTATCGAAGGAATTCCGCCTGAAGAAACCCTGACCCTCTACCAACAAGGAGAGTTCATCGACCTTTGCCGCGGCCCTCATGTGCCTAGCACTGGCAAGATCAAAGCTTTTAAATTAACCAAGGTCGCGGGCGCTTATTGGCGCGGCGACTCTAAAAATGAAATGTTGCAGCGTATTTATGGCACAGCCTGGGCCGATAAAAAATCGCTGGAAACTTACTTGACCAATCTCGAAGAAGCCGAAAAGCGGGACCACCGCAAACTAGCCAAAAACCTGGACTTGTTCCATATGCAAGAAGAGGCGCCTGGCATGGTGTTTTGGCATGCCAACGGTTGGGCCCTTTACCAACAGATTAAAAATTACATTAGCGAGCGGATTCAGGAAAATAGCTACGAAGAAGTCGTGACGCCGCAAATCGTGGACCTGGCCCTCTGGAAAAAATCCGGGCATTGGGCCATGTTTAATGAAGACATGTTTACCCTTGAGCTGGAAAAGCGTCAATTCGCCATTAAGCCTATGAACTGCCCTTGCCATGTGCAAATTTTCAACCAAGGCCTGCGAAGCTACCGGGACCTACCCTTACGCTTGGCCGAGTTTGGTTGTGTCCATCGGAATGAACCCTCCGGCGCCATGCATGGTCTGATGCGGGTGCGTCAAATGACACAAGACGACGGACACATTTTTTGCATGGAAGACCAAATTCAGGACGAGGCCCTGAACTTTATACGTTTGCTCCTCGATGTCTACCGCGATTTTGGCTTTAATGAGGTCATGGTGCGCTTGGCCACCCGTCCCGAAAAACGGCTCGGTTCCGACGATTTATGGGGCCAGGCCGAACATGCCTTGGCGGAAGCCCTCCGTCACGCCGGCCTCACTTATGAAACCCGTGCTGGAGAGGGCGCCTTTTATGGCCCCAAGGTGGAGTTTCATCTCAAAGATTGCCTAGCCCGGACCTGGCAATGCGGCACACTGCAATTGGATTACTCTTTACCCGGTCGCCTTGAGGCTTCTTATGTGGCCGAAGATAGCAGTAAGAAGGTGCCCGTCATGTTGCACCGTGCTATTTTAGGCTCCCTGGAGCGTTTCATGGGCATTTTAATCGAGCATTATGCCGGAAAAATGCCGGTTTGGCTGGCCCCCATCCAAGTGATGGTCATGACAATCACCGACCGGCAAACAAAATATGCAAGCAAAGTTACTGATTTATTGAAAAAAAGTGGTATTCGAGCGAAATCGGACTTGAGAAATGAAAAGATCGGTTTTAAAATCCGTGAGCATACTTTACAATATATCCCCTATCTTTTAGTGATCGGAGATAGTGAGGTCGAGTCGGAACAGGTTTCTGTTCGGACACAGGATGGCAAGGATCTAGGCAAAATGACTTTGGAACAGTGCCTGGATCTCCTTCAAACAGCAATTGCCCGCAGAAGCCGGGCCAGTTAAGAGGAAGCAGGATATTAGCACTGAAAAGAAGCCACGGGTCAATGATGAAATTCATTCAGCCCAGGTGAGATTAATTGATGATAAGGGCGGCCAGTTAGGCGTTGTGCCCGTGCGGGAAGCTTTACGAATTAGTGAGGAAGCCGGCCTGGATTTAGTCGAGGTTTCCCCGGAAGCAAAACCGCCCGTCTGCCGTATTATGGACTATGGTAAGTATAAGTTTCAATTAAGCAAGCGGAAGGCCGCGGCTAAAAAGAAACAAAAACAAATCCAGATTAAGGAAGTTAAAATCCGTCCTGGAACGGAAGAAGCCGATTATCAGGTCAAGTTACGAAACATGAATCGCTTTTTAGCGGAAGGCAATAAGGTAAAGGTAACCTTACGATTTCGTGGGCGCGAAGGAGCGCACCCGGAGCTTGGAATGCAGCTTTTGCAGCGTATCCAAGCCGATTTGGTGGACTGCTGCGTGTTGGAACAAAACCCACGCTTTGAAGGCCGCCAAATGGTCATGGTCCTTGGACCAAAAAAGAAGTAGTTGCTTGGCAACTACCCGGTACCCCGCGGCTTCGGCAAGCAGGCTGGGCGTCCCGGCATTAGAAAACTTAAAGTAAGAGGTGTTAAACATGCCAAAACTGAAATCAAATCGTGGCGCAGCCAAGCGGTTTCGAAAGACGGCCAATGGCTTTAAATTTCGCCGCGCTCTGCGTAATCATATCTTGACCTCGCGGTCGCATAAACGTAAGCGGCACTTGAGAGCAAACGGGATGGTTGGTTCTACCGATCAACATCGTATTGAACAAATGCTGCCCTTCGCCGACTAAGAGGAGATAAGACCATGCCAAGAGTAAAACGTGGTGTCGCCGCTAGAGCCAGACACAAAAAAGTATTGAAACTAGCAAAAGGTTATTATGGCGCTCGCAGCCGGGTTTACCGGGTTGCTAAACAGGCCGTCATCAAGGCTGCCCAATACGCCTTTCGTGACCGTCGCCAGAAAAAACGCGATTTTCGTTCACTGTGGATTGTCCGTATCAACGCGGCTGCCCGCGAATGCGGCTTGTCCTATAGCGCTTTCATGCACGGCTTGAAAAAAGCGGAAGTGACCATCGATCGCAAAGTGCTGGCCGATATCGCCGTCCGCGATAAGGCCGCCTTCTCTGTTTTAGCAGAACAAGCCAAAGCCTGTATCGCTGCTTAAACTCAGACCGTTCGTCAAAAAAGCCTAAGAGCTTTGCTCTTAGGCTTTTTTTTAGTTCACCCAGAACAAGCAAGCTGTCATCCTGAGCAAAGCGAAGGATCTCTTCATTTTATTATAGCGAAATATCCAGAGCCCCTATAGAATAATCCAGAAATCACTATAAAATTAACCAAAACCTATGAAAGAACTAGACCAACTACTGAAACAAGCCGCGACAGAAATTCAAGAGGCCCAAGACCTGCGGACCTTGGACGATTATCGCATTCACTATCTCGGCAAAAAAGGAAAGCTGACCGAGTATTTAAAACAACTAGGACAACTCCCCGCCGAAGAGCGTCCCTTGGTCGGGCAGAAGGTGAACGCTATTAAAGCAGAAATCCAAGTCCTCATCGAAGCTAAGGCCCAAGAATTACAAACCCAGCAAATTGAAAAACAACTCATCAGTGAAGCCGTCGATGTCAGTCTGCCCGGTCGCCGCCAAACCCTAGGCAGTCTTCACCCCATTACCCAAATTCGCGAACGCATTGAAATCATCTTCAAAGAAATGGGTTTTTTGGTCGCAGAAGGCCCTGAGATCGAAAACGAGCATTATAATTTCGAAGCCCTCAATATTCCCAGTTTGCACCCCGCACGGTCCATGGTGGACACCTTTTATTTTGAAGATGGCCTCCTACTAAGAACGCATACCTCACCCATTCAAATTCGTTTTATGGAATTAAATCCACCCCCCTTTCGCATGATTGCCATTGGCCGGGTATTCCGCCGAGATTTTGACCTCACGCATACGCCCATGTTTCACCAGGTGGAAGGTTTGGTGGTCGATGAAGCGGTGACCTTCGCCGATTTAAAGGGCTTGCTGACGGAATTTTTACAAACCTTTTTTAACGCCGCGGTCCCCATCCGCTTCCGTCCTTCTTATTTTCCTTTCACGGAACCCTCCGCCGAAGTGGACATCGGCTGTGTGCGCTGCGAAGGCCGAGGCTGCCGAATTTGCAAAAATACCGGCTGGCTGGAAGTCTTAGGTTGCGGCATGGTCCACCCTAAAGTGCTGGAAGGCGTAAAAATCGATAGCGAACGCTATCGCGGCTTTGCTTTTGGCATTGGCTTTGACCGTCTGGCCTTGCTGCGCTATAGCATCCCCGATTTAAGAACTTTATTTGAGAACGATTTGCGGTTTCTACAACAGTTTTAATTGAGGTAATGGTAATGAAATTCAGTGAAGCCTGGCTAAGAGAATGGGTGGATCCTTCTCTCGCGCGCGAAGTGCTCTGTGACCGCTTGACCATGACAGGCCTTGAGGTAGAAGGCATCGCACCTGTTTCTCGGCCCTTTTCGAAGGTGGTGGTCGGCAAAGTATTGGGGCTTAAAAATCACCCCGAAGCAGAGCAGCTTCGAGTTTGTGAAGTCGAAGTGGGCGGGAAGGAACCTTTAGTCATTATTTGCGGTGCTCCAAATGTCAAAGTCGGGATGAAGGTTGCAGTTGCCCCGGTGAATGCCGTCTTGCCTGATAATAAAACCGTCAAGGCAGCGCAAATCCGTGGCCTTAATTCTGCGGGTATGCTTTGTTCCGCTTCTGAGCTCGGCTTAGCGGAAGAAAATGAAGGCTTACTTGAACTTCCAAAGGATGCTCCTTTAGGGCTTGAGCTATGGGACTATCTCAACTTGACCGATTACGTCATGGAAGTGGCGGTGACCCCCAATCGGGGCGATTGCCTTAGCCTAAAAGGGATGGCGAGAGAAGTTGCGGCTGTCACTGGCACCCGCCTCAAAAAAAAGAACATTCCTGAAATCAAAGCACAGCTTCCAGAGGTCTTTCCGGTCGTGGTAGAAGCGAAAGACGCCTGTCCACATTACGTGGGACGGGTCATCCGGGGAGTCCAGGCGGATGTGACGACGCCAGTCTGGATGAAAGAAAGACTAAGGCGCAGCGGCCTGCGTGCCGTCAGTCCTATTGTCGATGTGACTAACTATGTCATGTTGGAACTCGGGCAGCCCATGCATGCTTTTGATTTGGCCCGGCTCGAGAAACAAATTGTAGTTCGCAGAGCTTCCCCAGAAGAAGAGCTGCAACTCTTGGATGGCAAGTCGGTCCCACTCACAAAAGAAACTTTAATTATTGCCGACCAAGTGAAACCCCTGGCCATTGCGGGCGTGATGGGCGGCTGTGATTCTGGAATTAGTTTATTGACGCAAGATATTTTTCTGGAAAGCGCTTTTTTCACGCCTTCGGTGGTCGCGCGCCAACGACAAGTTCACCAGTTAAACTCAGAATCCTCCTACCGTTTTGAGAGAGGCGTCGACCCGCAGCTTCAGCGTCAGGCGCTGGAGCGCGCCACCCAGTTATTGCTGGAAATTGTGGGCGGGAAGCCAGGTCCTCTAGTCGAAATCAGCGCGCCAGAATATTTGACCGAAAAAACACTGCGCTTACGCCGCGATCGGACCAAAGACCTTTTGGGGTGTGCGACGATTACGGATAAAGAAATTAAAGCTCTTTTGCAAAGTCTCGGCTTTGAATGCCGAAAAGAAAAAAGCGAATGGCAGGTGAAGGTGCCATCCTGGCGTTTTGATGTGACAGAAGAAATTGACCTCATCGAAGAGCTGGCGCGTCTTTATGGCTATGAAAAAATTTCACCGACGAAACCTATTTTTTCAGTCCAGACCCATGATTTTTCCGAAAGCCGTTTGACCTTGCCGCGTGTTCGGCGTCTGCTTTGTGACCTGGGATACCATGAAGTCATCACTTATAGCTTTGTCAGTTCAGAGCTACAAAAACTGCTCGACCCTGAACGAGAACCAAAAGCCCTTTTAAACCCCATTACGAGTGATATGACGGTCATGCGCACCAACCTATGGCCGGGTTTACTGTCAGCCTATCTTTATAACCGGGACCGTCAGCAAACGCGTGGACGTTTCTTTGAGCTAGGTCTTTGCTTTATTGAAACCGCAAAAAAATTGTCCCAGCTCCCGCTTTTGGGCGGCTTGGCGGCGGGACTTGCCTTGCCAGAGCAATGGGGAGCTGCCGCTCGAGAATTAGACTTTTTCGACATAAAAGGAGAAATTCAAAGCATTCTCCAGCTGACCCATATTCCCCAAGATCAATTTAACTTTAAACCTTTTTCCCATCCTGCTCTTCACCCAGGACAGGCGGCTGGGCTTTACCGACAGGAGCAATTTCTAGGCGTATTCGGGGCCATCCATCCCAGCATCCGACAGAAATTTGATATTTCTGAGCCAGTTTTTCTTTTTGAGTTCAATTTAGACGCTCTTCTGCTGGCCAAACCTCCTTATTTTGCGGAAATTTCCAAGTTTCCCGAGATCCGGCGGGACTTGGCCCTTTTGGTGGACCGCCATATACCAACACAGGAAATTCGCGATACAATAATAAAGAGTGGTGGAGAATGGTTAAGACAAGTGAATGTTTTTGATGTATATTTAGGAGAGGGGATTCCAAAAAGTAAAAAGAGTGTGGCTTTTGCTCTGGTCCTGCAACACACCGCCCGGACCCTGCGAGATGAGGAAGTGGCGGAAACAGTAGACAGGGTGGTAGCAACATTAAAGCAAACCTTCGGTATTGAGCTGCGAGGCTAAGGATATGGCATTAACAAAAGCGGAAATTGTAGATCACCTATCACGAGAAATTGGCATTAATAAACGTGAAGCCAAAGAAATCGTTGAGTTATTTTTTAAAAAGGTAGGCGACTTCCTGACCCATGGTCATCTGGTTAAGTTATCCGGTTTTGGTAATTTTAACTTGCATGACAAAAAAGAGCGGCCAGGACGAAACCCTAAAACAGGCGAAGAAATTCCAGTTTCAGCGCGACGCGTCGTGACCTTCCGTAGCGGCCAAAAACTAAGGGCCCGGGTAGGCAAATATGAGGGAAGGAAAGAACAACAATGACCTCTGTCACCCGAAGTCAGAAGCGTAAAGGCGTCAGTCTGAAAAAGGAGTTGCCCCCGATACCAGACAAGCGCTATTTCAGTATTAGCGAAACTGCGCGTCTTTGTGGTGTCAAAGCTTACATCCTGCGTTTTTGGGAGCAGGAATTCTTGCAATTAAAACCCGATAAACGCCGTGGAAATCGCCGCTATTATCAATACCAAGATCTTTTACTGGTGCGGCAAATCCGCAAACTTTTATACGACGATGGCTTCACAATCGAAGGCGCCCGCGCTCAATTGACCGGGGGTGTGAAGGAGGTCACGAAAGAGACTTTTGTAGATGAAGTGCATACTCATCTCATTGCGGACCTCGAAGCCTTGCTCGAAAACCTAAAATCCGTAGAAGCTGCTTAATAAAACACAATCCCCTTTCTTCCACTACACGCCATCGCCCCGCGCGTACAAAATCATATTGACTCTTCCCCCCCACTTAGGATACAAAATCCCCCTTGATTATGAGATACTCAAACCCCTCATTTTTCATTGCGGGGCGTAGCGCAGCCTGGTAGCGCACTTGTCTGGGGGGCAAGTGGTCGCGGGTTCAAATCCCGCCGTCCCGAGTATTTCTTCTTAGGAAGGTATAGCGCTATGGAAAAAAGATGGCTTCAGCATTATCCCGCGGGTGTTCCAGCCGAGATTAATCCTGACCAATATCAATCCCTGGTCGAATTATTTGAAAACAGTTGTGAAAAATATAAAAACAACCCAGCATTTTATAATTTTGGTGTCCATCTCACCTATCAAGCCTTAAATGAAGATTCAAGAAGCTTTGCCGCCTATCTGCAACAAGTCCTGCAACTGAAAAAAGGCGATCGATTGGCGATCATGTTGCCCAATATTCTGCAATATCCTGTTGTCCTCTTTGGCGCTTTGCGCGCAGGCCTGGTTGTGGTCAACGTCAATCCGCTTTATACCGCCCCTGAACTCAGCCATCAAATGCGCGATTCCGGCGCGGAAACGATCGTGGTCCTTGAGAATTTCGTGCATACGGTGGAAAAGTGTATCCAAGAAACGCAGCTTAAAAATGTTATTGTGACGCGGTTAGGCGATTATTTTTCGCCCTTGAAGGCTTTACTCACCCATTTAGTTTTAAAGTATATCCATAAAAAAATTCCACAATGGCGGCTGCCCCAGGCCCATTATTTTAAAAAGGCCATGGCCCAAGGGAAAAACCTGGCATTCAAGCCAGTGCCGCTTCAAAATCAAGACTTGGCTTTTCTTCAATATACTGGGGGGACAACAGGGGTTTCGAAGGGGGCGATGTTGACCCATCGCAATCTGATTGCCAATATGGAACAAAGCTATGCTTGGTTTAACTCGAAACTTCCCATGGGAGAGGGAGTCATTATTACCGCGTTGCCTCTATATCATATTTTTTCTCTGATGGTGAATTGTCTGCTCTTCACGACAAAAATTGGGGGCATCAATGTCCTCATCACCAATCCGCGGGATGTGCCCAAGATGATCGCTGAAATGTCAAAATTTAAATTTTCCGGCATTACCGGAGTGAATACGCTTTTTAACGCTTTGCTTAAAAATCCACGTTTTGCTGCTCTGGATTTCCGGTATTTGAGACTGACCATTGGGGGCGGCATGGCAGTCCAGCGTACTGTGGGAGAAGAATGGCAAAAGGTAACGGGCTGTGTTCTCACAGAAGGCTATGGTTTAACCGAAACCTCACCTTGTGTTGCCGCGAATCCTGTGGATGCGGAATCCTTTAGCGGGACCATTGGTTACCCTTTGCCCTCTACGGAAATTTGTATTTTAGATGACAACGATCAAATGTTACCGCCTGGCCAAAAAGGGGAGGTGGCTGTGAAGGGGCCTCAAGTCATGCAAGGTTATTGGCGGCAGTTGGGGGAAACGGAAAACGCCTTTGATAAAAACGGCTGGTTCTTAACAGGTGACATCGGCGCGATGGACGAACAGGGTTGTTTTCGTATTCTTGAACGCAAAAAAGACATGATCCTGGTCTCCGGTTTTAACGTGTATCCCAATGAAGTTGAAGAAGTGCTTGCGGCTATTCCCGGCGTTTTAGAGGCGGCGGTTGTGGGGGTGGCGGATGATGCTACGGGCGAAGCTGTGAAAGCCTTTATTGTAAAAAACAATGAAAGCCTCAAGGTCGAAGATGTTATTCATGCCTGTCGTGAGTCTTTGACCCCTTATAAAGTGCCTAAATTTGTCCAATTCTGTAAAGAATTGCCGAAGACCAATGTCGGGAAAATTCTAAGACGTGCCTTAAGAGAAATTGCTTAAGCGGGCCCTTATCGCCAAAGTGCCATGGCTCTCATGATAGAGTGAGACTAAAAAATGATCAGAACGATCGGGAAGACTCCTGACAGCAAGGCCCTCCAAGTCTCCATTGAGCGCATTTTTTCTAAAATGGCCCAGGTCATGATAATTTGTTCTCGCTTAGACTCTCCTTATGATATAATCACCTCGATTCATAACCTCATAAAAATATCTCTATGGAAAATAATCTGATTGCCAAAGAAGTAGAACGTGTCAGCCTCGAAAGCGAATTAAAACAGTCCTACCTGGATTATGCGATGAGCGTTATTGTAGGCCGCGCTTTACCGGATGTGCGAGACGGACTGAAGCCTGTGCACCGCCGCGTGTTGTATGCCATGTATCAGCTGGGGAACGACTGGAACAAGCCTTATAAAAAATCCGCCCGTGTAGTCGGTGACGTGATCGGTAAATACCATCCCCATGGCGATACTGCGGTCTATGAAACCATTGTCCGTATGGCCCAACCTTTTAGCATGCGCTATGTGGTCGTCGATGGACAAGGCAATTTTGGCTCGATTGACGGGGACGCCCCGGCAGCCATGCGTTATACCGAAGTGCGTATGTCCCGTTTTGCGCATAGTCTTTTGGCAGATATTGACAAAGAAACCGTCGATTTTTCTCCCAATTATGATGAATCTGAACTCATTCCTGTTGTTTTGCCCACGCAAGTTCCTCATTTGTTGGTGAATGGTTCTTCAGGGATCGCTGTTGGCATGGCAACGAATATTCCGCCGCATAACCTAACCGAAGTCATCAACGCCTGTATTGCCTTAATCGAGCAGCCCGGTCTTTCTATTGACGATTTAATCCGCCATATTCCCGGCCCCGATTTTCCGACCGCCGGCATCATTTATGGCCGCAGCGGTATTATTGAGGCTTTTCGAACAGGCCGCGGCCGCTTAGTGGTCCGTGGTAGAGCGCATATTGAAGAAGGCCCCAAAAAATCCTCCATTGTGATCACGGAACTGCCTTATCAGGTCAATAAAGCCCGCCTGGTTGAGCGCGTCGCCGAATTAGTCAAAGAAAAGAAATTAGAAGGCATTACCGCCTTACGCGATGAGTCCGACAAACAGGGCATGCGCGTTGTCATTGAAGTGCGCCGTGGTGAAAACGCGGAAGTGATTCTGAATAATCTTTACGTGCATACGCAACTGCAAAGTTTCTTTGGCGTTAACATGGTGGCCTTAATTGACGGCCAGCCCAAGATTTTTAATCTTAAAGAACTGCTGGAAGCTTTCATTCGTCACCGCCGCGAGGTGGTGACACGCCGCACTATTTATGATTTACGCAAGGCGAGAGAAAGGGCCCATCTTTTAGAGGGCTTGGCAGTGGCTTTAACCAATATTGATGAAGTCATTCAACTCATCAAGAAGGCCAAAGACCCGCAAGAAGCCAAGCTGCAATTAATGGAGCGCAATTGGCAGCCTTCGGCCATTATCCGCGAAATGCTGCTATCTCAAGCAGAAACCCATCCAGACTGGATTCCACAAATTCCTTCTGCCTATGGGCTGTCTGAAACCGGCTACCGTTTATCAGCGGAACAAGCCCAGTCCATCCTGGAAATGAGATTGCACCGTTTAACGGCCTTGGAACAAGACAAGATTATTGATGAGTACAAAGCCCTTCAAGTTAAAATTGCAGACCTTAATGAAATTCTGGCCAAACCAGCCCGGCTCATGCAGGTCATCCGCGAAGAGCTGCTCGTGATTAAAGAAGAATTTGGCGATAAACGCTGCACAGAAATTGTGGAAAGCGTAGGCGACGTCAACATGGAAGACCTGGTGCCGGATGAAGATGTCGTTGTCACTTTGTCCCATTCCGGTTACGTGAAAACCCAGTCTTTGGACATCTATCAGGCACAGCATCGCGGCGGAAAAGGCAAATCAGCAACAGCCGTCAAAGAAGAAGATTTTATTGAACACTTAGTGATTGCGAGCATGCACGATACGGTTTTATGTTTCTCTAATTATGGAAAAGTCTATTGGCTGAAAGTCTATCAGTTGCCAGAAGGCAGCCGGAATTCGCGCGGACGTCCGATTATCAACTTATTGCCTTTGGCGGAAGGCGAAAAGATCCATGCTATTTTACCGGTCCGTGAATACTCCGCCGATAAATATGTTTTCATGGCAACGGGGAAAGGCTTGGTCAAAAAAGTGGCTTTGGATGAGTTTTCCCGTCCACGTTCCTCCGGCATCATCGCAATTGATTTAGCTGACGACGATCGCTTGATCGGCGTTGACATCTCAGATGGCAAGCAAGATGTCATGATTTTCACGGACGCCGGGAAGGTCATCCGTTTCCCGGAAAGCAATGTCCGTAGCACGGGAAGAACAGCGCGCGGCGTGCGGGGCGTTAAATTAAAAGAAGGCCAAGCTGCTATTTCACTGGTTGTGATTGTGGACGGCGGGGACATCTTGACCGCGACGGAAAATGGCTATGGAAAACGGACCCCCATCGACGATTATCGTATGACTGGCCGCGGCGGCCAAGGCGTCATTGCCATTCAAGTGAGTGAGCGCAATGGCCGCGCCATCGGTGCTTTACAAGTGAATGCCCACGAAGAAGTCATGCTCATTAGTAATAAGGGGACCCTGGTCCGCATGTTCGTGGATGAAATTTCCTTGGTCGGACGAAATACCCAGGGAGTGCGTTTGATCAGCTTGGCGAATGAAGAAGTCTTAGTCAGTTTAGAGCAGGTTGCAACCTTGAAAGAACCGCAACCCGCGAAGGAGAATGAAAGGGATGACGAAAAAAAATCCCATGATCACAGTTGATGGCGCTAGCGGTACAGGCAAAGGAACAGTCAGTCAGTTAGTCGCAAAACATTTAGGTTGGAAGCTTCTGGATAGCGGTGCTCTCTATCGGGTACTTGCCTTGGCAGCACAAAAACACGGCGTTTCCTTGGACAATGAAACGGCCTTACGGGTCTTGGCCGAATATTTTGATGTGCAGTTTATCGCAGTCGGCTCCGAACTTCCGCGTATTCTCCTCGAAGGAGAGGATGTGACTGAAACGATCCGCACGGAAAAGATGGGCAGTGCGGCCTCTAAAATCGCAGCTTTGCCAGCCGTCCGGACAGCTCTTCTCAACCGTCAACGCGCTTTCCGAGAGTTCCCGGGTCTTGTCGCAGATGGGCGAGACATGGGCACAGTTGTTTTCCCCGATGCCGAACTCAAAATCTTCCTCACGGCAAGCCCAGAAGTGAGGGCTGAACGCCGTTATAACCAGTTGAAGGAAAAGGGTATAAATGTTAATCTATCCGACCTTGTAGAGGAGCTCCGGGAGCGTGACAAGCGAGACCAGGAGCGTGCGGTGGCTCCCCTACGGCCGGCGGACGATGCGCTTTGCATTAACACCGATCATCTCACGGTAGAAGAAGTGGTTGAGCGGGTACTGTCAGAGATGAAGATTTAAAATGACCAAAGGATGGGTCATTTAAAGGCTTAAGGACGAAAATTTTAACTAACGGTTTTATTTTTGAAAGGTCATATTAATCATGGGTATGAGTGAAAATTTTGCTCAATTGTTTGAAGAAAGCGTCACAAAGGCCGCGATGTCTCCAGGGACAATCGTCTCAGCAATGGTCGAAAGAATCGAAGGCAAATACGTCGTTGTCAGCGCTGGTTTTAAGTCAGAATGCTTTATACCGGTAGAACAGTTTTACGACGATCGTGGCAACCTAGAGGTCAAGGTTGGCGACGAAGTGAAGGTGGCCCTCGAGACAATTGAGGATGGTTTTGGCAATACCCGCCTGTCCCGTGAGCGTGCAAGACGCAACGAGGCTTGGGCAAGATTAGAGCATGCCTATGAAAGTAAGCAGCCGGTGCGTGGCGTTATTTCCGGCCGTGTTAAAGGTGGTTTTACGGTCGAAATGGATAAAATCCGTGCCTTTTTGCCAGGTTCTTTGGTGGATACCAAGCCCGTTAAAGACCCAGAGTTTTTTGAAGGCAAAGAATTTGAATTTAAAGTCATCAAAATTGATGCTAAGCGTAATAACATTGTAGTTTCCCGCCGTGCAGCCCTCGAGGCGGAAAATGGCGTTGAACGCGCCGCGCTCTTGGAGAATATTAACGAAGGCCAAGAAATCAAGGGTATCGTGAAAAATATCACCGATTATGGCGCCTTCGTCGATCTGGGCGGGGTAGACGGTCTCTTGCATATCACCGATATGTCCTGGAAACGCATCAAGCATCCCAGCGAATTACTGTCAGTGGGCGATGAAATTAAAGTCCGCGTGTTAAAGATCGATCGTGAATCAAACCGTGTTTCCTTAGGGATTAAGCAATTGGGCGGAGACCCCTGGGTTGATATTGATAAGCGTTATTCCGTCGGCATGCGCCTCAAAGGCCGCATCACCAATGTCATGGACTACGGCTGCTTCGTTGAACTTGAAGAAGGCATCGAAGGGCTGGTCCACGTTTCTGAAATGGATTGGACCAACAAAAACATTAATCCCAGCAAGGTGGTCCACTTAGGTCAAGAAGTTGAGGTGGCCGTTCTCGAAGTGGACAACGATCGCCGCCGCATTTCTCTCGGCATTAAGCAATGCACGACCAATCCTTGGGACGAATATGCCAAGAACCATCAGAAAGGCGAACGCATTTCCGGTAAAATCCGCTCCATTACCGATTTTGGCATCTTCATCGGCTTGGACGGCGGCATCGACGGCTTAGTTTATGCTTCCGATATTTCTTGGAATGAAGCAGAAGCACAAGAAGCCCTGCGCAAATTCCAGAAAGGCGATGAAATTGAGGCGGTTATTTTGACCATCGACCCCGAGCGTGAACGAATTGCCTTAGGTTTAAAACAGTTGGCGGATGACCCCTTGTCCAACTATTTAAGCCAGCATGAGAAGGGTAATTTTGTCACCGGGACCATCATTGAAATTGACGCCAAACAGGCCTTGGTTAACTTGGCCGATGGTGTTCAAGGCATTCTGCGTGCCACGGACATGTCCCATGAAAAAGTGGACGATGCCAAAACTCTCTTTAATGTCAGTGATTCCGTTGAGGCCAAGGTGATGGGCATGGACCGTAAAGCCAATGCCATTATCCTTTCCATCAAAGCGAAGGACCCAAAGGCCAAAACAGCAAAACCCCGTACAAGCAGCAAGAAAAAGGCTGTAAGCACAGCTACCGCCTCGAAGAAAGAGTCTGGCATCAAAGCGACTTTAGGTGATCTCTTTAAGGAACAAATGAATCATCACGAGTCCGAAGAAGGGGAAAAGGAGTAGTTGCTTAAAAATTTTCCCCGCGGGTTAAGCCGCGGGGAAAATTGAATTCAAACATGGGAGTTTAAATGCGGGTTGTTTATTATCTTTTATTGATCATAGTCGTGCTCCTGGGTGCCACCTTTGCCACCCTCAATTTGCAAACCGTCTCAATCAACTATTACCTGGACCAAGCCTCAATGCCTTTGGCTATCCTTCTTGCTTTAACCTTCGGCAGCGGTTGTGTTTTTGGTTTGGTAGTTGGTTTTTGGTTATTGTTTAAATCAAAGCTAAAGCATTATCGTCTACGACAACGTTTAAACATGATAGAAAAAGAATTGGAAAATTTACGCGCTCTCCCGCTACGGGGTTCATGAATACATGAATGTCGTCCTGCTAGCACTGGCTCTTCTTGCTCTTAGTTTTGCCTGGTATCTCGGCTACCGTATGCAGCACCCGAGGGATTCCCTCGCTCAAAAAACAAATTTACCTAGAGCGTATTTGGACGGCCTTAATTTTTTGCTCAATGAAGAAACTGACAAAGCGGTTGATAGTTTTATAAAAATGCTGGAGGTCGATAGCGATACCGTCGAGACCCATCTGGCCGTGGGAAAATTGTTTCGTCGGCGCGGCGAGGTGGAGCGTGCGCTTCGTATTCATCAGAATTTAATTGCCCGGCCCCAACTCGAAAAAGCGGCCCGTGAACTGGCTTTATTTGAGTTAGGCCAAGATTATCTTAGTGCAGGCATGCTGGACCGTGCCGAACGGATTTTTTTGGAAATCGTCAGTGTGAAAGAGCACCATATTTTGGCGCTGCGCGCTTTACTTGATATTTATCAACAAGAAAAATCCTGGCAAAACGCCATTCAGATCGCTTATAAGCTGGAGGCGGCCTCTAAAAATAACTTGCAGGATGTTGTGGCGCATTATTATTGTGAATTGGCTGAGTCCATTCTTCAGCACAACCAGCAAGAGATGGCCGAGCAGTATTTAAAGCGGGCCATTGACGCAGACCGGCAATGCGCGCGTGCCAGCCTCTTGCAGGCCAAGCTTGATATGGAACGGCAAAATTATAAATCCGCTTTGCGAAATTTAAAATATATTAAAGCGCAGAACCCCGATTATCTATCTGAAGCGATTGAGCCGCTGGCGGAGTGTTATGAAAAATTGAATGAGCAAGATAAGCTAGTTGCTTATTTAAAACAGCTTTTGGAGGAGTATCCTCATATTCCCGTCGTTTTAATCTTGGCCGACCGGATCCGGAAATGGCGCGGTGATAAAGTCGCAGCGGGTTTTGTCGCAGATTATGTGCGCCGCTATCCCTCACTCCGCGGCGTCCAGCTTTTTATTAATATTTATATTTCAAACGCCGAGGGACGGGCCAAAGAAGATTTGCTGATAATGCAAGGGCTAATGAACAAACTGTTAGCGGAGAAACCCGATTATAAATGCACCTCTTGCGGCTTTTCCGGCAAGTCCCTGTATTGGCATTGCCCAAGCTGCAAAACCTGGTCCTCCATCAAGCCCATCCATAGCCTTGCCGGAGCAATTTAAAAACAAAAAACCCTAACCCAAAAAAACGCCCTTCCTGCAACTTCGTTGCGGGAAGGGCGGGGGACAGGAGGTAAAAAGTGCTGGAACTTCTAAAACCCTGCTCCGACCTAATCGGCATCATCGGCGTCAGCTTTATCCTGACTGGCTACTTCCTAATCAACACCGCCCGCCTTACCTCTACCAGCCTCTTCTACCTCAGCCTAAATTTCTCCGGCGCCTGGCTCATCCTCATCTCTCTTTTTTTCCATTGGAACTTGGCTTCGGTGATCATTGAATGCGCTTGGATCCTAATCAGCTTAGTAGGCTTCTACCGCTTTTTTCGTAAAAACACGGCCTGAAAAAACGCTAATCCACCTCTCGTCAATTAGGCTATGTAGGGTGGATTAGGCGTTTTTTGCCGTAATCCACCAAATCAAACTTCATTCTAATTGACGACAGGCACTAATCAAAAACCGCCCTTTACTCCTCATCCCAACTCAAGGTCCCGCCCGTCTGGTATTCCGTCACCCGGGTCTCAAAGAAGTTCTTTTCCTTCTTAAGATCAATGACCTCACTCATCCAGGGGAAAGGATTAGTTGCGCCCGGATATTGCGCTGGCAAGCCAATTTGAGCGCAACGGCGGTTCGCGATGAATTGCAGGTATTCTTTAAACATTTCCGCGTTCAGGCCCAAGACACCGCGCGGCATGGTATCTTGCGCATAGGTATACTCCAGCTCAACCCCACTGCGAATCATGTCAACAGCCTCTTGCTTAAAGGCTTCAGTCCAAAGCTGCGGATTTTCAATCTTGATTTGATTAATAACATCGACACCAAAATTTAAATGCATGGATTCATCGCGCAAAATATACTGAATTTGTTCAGAGGTGCCTGTCATTTTGTTGCGACGGCCCATGGAAAGAATTTGCACGAAGCCGACATAAAAGAAGATGCCCTCAAATACAATATAAAAGGCGATTAGGTCACGCAGCAAACGTTGGTCGTTTTCGAAGGTGCCGGTGTGGAAGTCCGGATCGGCCAGGCTTTGGGTATAAGGCAGAGACCAGGCGGCCTTGGTTGCGACGGAGGGAATTTCACGATACATATTGAAAACTTCCGCTTCATCCATCCCCAAGCTTTCAATGACGTGCTGATAAGCATGCGTGTGCAGGGCTTCTTCAAAAGCCTGGCGCAGCAGGTATTGCCGGCATTCAGGATTGGTAATGTGGCGGTAGACGGCCAGTACCAGATTATTGGCAACCAGTGAGTCGGCTGTCGAGAAAAAGCCCAGGCTGCGCTTTAAAATAGTCCGTTCGTCTTCGGTCAGTCCCTGAGGGTCTTTCCAGAGGGCCAGGTCAGCCGACATATTAATTTCATTCGGCATCCAGTGATTGGCGCAAGCATCCAGATATTTTTGCCAAGCCCATTTGTATTTGAAGGGCACCAGCTGATTGAGGTCCGCACGACAATTGATAATACGCTTATCGTCGACTTGGATGCGGGCGGCGCCCATTTCAAATTCTAACCCGGTAGCGCCTCTATTTTCAGCGCCCGTGGACTTGGATTCCTGATTTAACATTGATGCCATCTCTAAATTCTCCATCGTTATATGACCGTTCGCCCTCAAAGGGCAGCTACTGACAAGCCTCACAGGTAGGGTCTTCAATGGAACAAGCTTTGGGTTGCGTGCTTGTTTCAATTTGGACCGCATTGAGCGTGCTATCATGAATGGTTGATTTTTCCGCGTTGGTCGCGCCCAAACTACGTAAGTAGTAGGTTGTTTTCAAGCCGCGGACCCAGGCAAAACGATAGAGACTATCTAACTTCTTGCCGGAAGGTTGGGCCATGTAAAGGTTGAGCGATTGCGATTGATCAATCCATTTTTGACGCCGTGAACCGGCTTCTACCAGCCACATGGGGTCGACTTCAAAGGCGGTTGCGTAAAGCTTTTTAAGTGCGTCCGGAATGCGGCTAATCTTGCTCAAGCTGCCATTGTAATATTTCAAATCGTTGACCATCACGGGGTCCCATAACTGATGTTGTTTTAAATCGGCGACCAGATGGGGATTAATGACTGTGAATTCACCCGAGAGATTGGATTTCACAAAGAGGTTTTGATAGGTCGGCTCAATAGACTGCGACACGCCGCAAATATTAGCGATAGTCGCGGTAGGCGCAATGGCCAAGACATTGGAGTTGCGCATGCCAACTTTTTTCACGCGTTCCCGCAAGCTGCTCCAATCTTGAGTCTGACTGCGGTCCTGCTCTAAATATTGGCCGCGATGCTGTTGCAAGAGGTCAATGGAGTCAATCGGCAAAATACCTTTGCTCCAGAGCGAGCCTTCGTAAGAAGAGTAAGCGCCGCGTTCTTCGGCAAGCTTCGACGAGGCTTCGATGGCATAATAGCTGACAAGCTCCATGGACTGGTCCGCAAATTGGACCGCTTCCTGCGAAGCATAGGGGATGCGTTGTAGATAAAGCGCATCTTGAAAGCCCATGATACCAAGACCGATGGGACGGTGTTTGATATTGGAGTTTCGGGCTTGCGGAACGGAGTAGTAGTTAATGTCGATCACATTGTCCAGCATGCGAATGGCGGTTTGAACGGTTTGACGCAATTTATCTTGGTCCAAGCCTTTCTCGGTCATGTGGGCCGCCAAGTTGACGCTGCCCAGATTGCAGACCGCAATTTCTTCCAGCGAAGTATTGAGGGTGATTTCAGTGCACAGATTAGAGCTGTGAACAACGCCGGTATGCTGCTGGGGAGAGCGGAGATTGCAAGGATCTTTAAAGGTGATCCAGGGATGGCCCGTTTCAAAAAGCAGGGTCAGCATTTTACGCCATAAGGAGAGCGCCGGAATCTTCTTGAAGTTGCGGACCAAGCCTTGTTCCGCTTGGGCTTCATAGCCGATATAAGCTTTTTCAAAGTCTTTGCCATAAAGATCATGGAGACTGGGTACCTCATCAGGTGAAAATAAGGTCCAGTTTTGATTTTCACTGACGCGCTTCATGAAAAGATCGGGAATCCAGTTGGCTGTATTCATGTCGTGCGTCCGGCGGCGTTCGTCACCGGTGTTTTTACGCAATTCCAGAAACTCTTCAATATCTTTATGCCAGGTTTCGAGGTAGCCGCAAACAGCGCCTTTGCGCTTGCCGCCTTGGTTAACGGCGACAGCAGTGGCATTCGCGACGCTTAAGAAGGGCACAACACCTTGAGATTTGCCATTGGTGCCTTTAATGTGCGCGCCCATGGCCCGCACATTGGTCCAGTCGTTGCCGAGACCGCCGGCATATTTGGAGAGCAAGGCATTGTCCTTGATGGCGCTGTAAATGCCGTCCAGGTTGTCCGGCACCGTGGTCAGAAAGCAACTGGAGAGTTGCGGACGCAGGGTCCCAGAGTTGAATAAAGTGGGCGTTGAGCTCATAAAGTCAAAGGAGGAGAGCAGCCTATAGAACTCAACAGCCCGTTTTTCTTTTTCCTTTTCTTCCAGCGCAAGCCCCATAGCAACCCGCATGAAGAAGGCTTGAGGCAGTTCAAAACGGACCCCATGGGCATGGATGAAATAACGATCGTAGAGGGTTTGTAGGCCGAGATAGGTAAATTGTAAGTCGCGTTCCGCTTGCATCGCGGCCCCTAATTGGTCCAAATCGAAGGTTTTCAGGCGTGGATCGAGTAATTCCAGTTCAATCCCTTTCTCGATATAACTTTTGAGGTAAGCGGGATAAAGAGAATGCATTTCCTGGGAGGAAGCTTCTGCTGTTAAACCTAGAAACTGAAGCGCTTCCACGCGTAATTGGTCTAGCAGTAAGCGGGCGGCAACAAAAGAGTAATTGGGTTCTTTTTCAATCAGGGTGCGCGCCGACATAATGAGGGCTTTGCTGACTTCTCTGACGGGCACCTTGTCAAATAAGTTGCGCTTCACGTCTTCTAAAATCACTGGAGCGGAAACCTCCGAAAGTCCTGCACAGGCGCTCTCAATTTGGGCCCGTAATTTTTCGGGGTTTAACGGAACAACTTGACCGTCATCGAGCGTCACGCGGAGCGGGGTGGCCTCGGTGCTTTCAATTTGTTCTTTTTGCTTCTGTTCACGGATTTTGCGGCGTTCCTCACGATAAAGCACATAGGCACGCGCGACTTTGTGTTCGCCGGTACGCATCAAGGCCAATTCGACTTGGTCTTGAATGTCTTCAATATGAATGGTCCCACCAGTGGGCAGGCGGCGGTGGAAGGCGTCGGCAATGCCTTTGACCAGCTCAGTGACCTTTTCTTGAATACGCGGGGAGCCCGCGGCGCTGTCTCCTTCGACATCCAAAAAAGCTTTGGTCATGGCGATGGCGATTTTATTGGCATCAAAAAGACCCACGGA
>CAYVBZ010000038.1:0-21076 GCA_964449835.1 uncultured Coxiellaceae bacterium
CACGGCATTTGCGAGTTCATTAATACCGGCCAACATTTGCTGACGCGCGTCAGCGCCAAATACTAGTTCTTTTGCTCCCATGTGTTTATCCTCTTTAGTTAATTAAATTAGACCTACTCTTCGACGACGCCCATGACGTCTTCTTCACGCATGACCAGATAATCTTTATCGGAGAACTTGATGTTCGTGCCGGCATATTTGCCAAAGAGGACTTTGTCGCCCACCTTGACTTGTAGCGGCAGCATTTTGCCGTCTATATAACGGCCTAGGCCGATGGCCAACACGGTGCCTTGCATGGGCTTGTCTTTATCCGCAGTTTCTGGGATCAGAATGCCGCCCGCTGTTTTGGCTTCGATTTCTTGGGGTTCTACAACAAGACGGTCGCCTAAGGGACGAATCTTGAGAGATTTCTTGCTCATTTTTCACTACTCCTTACGGTTTATTAATGGATATTAAGTTATATGGGGACAGTTTTAGCAGTCTCAAGTCTTGAGTGCTAAATATATCGGGAAAGTGGGGGGAGTCAAGGGAAAATCAAAAGCTGCATTACCGCGCTGTCCTTGCGATGACAGCCTTCTCGATTTTTGAGGTGGTTTCTAGTATCCTAGTGAAGCTTAAACCATAAGATAAAAATGACCCTCATGTTAAAACTGATCTCTAAAACCCTTGTTCTTTTAACCATCTGCTTCATTATGGCTCCCGTTCAAGCGGAAGGTCTTCCCCTGCCCGCAGAAAAAGCCTTTGTTTTTTCAGCTACTTTGGAAAAGCCAACCCAATTGACCGTGGACTGGCAGGTTGCCCCCGGTTATTACCTCTACCGCGACAAAGTCAAAATCCAAGCCGAACCCGCCGAGGTCTTAAAAAAGCGGCAAATCCATTGGCCAGCCAGTAAAACTAGGCTAGATCCGACGCATGGCCGTTTTCAGGCTTACGAAGGGCGGGCCCACCTTGTTCTTCCTTTGAACAAGCAAGCCCACTCAGAACTCGTCGTCACAGTTCAATATCAGGGCTGCGCCCAGGATGGTTTTTGCTATGCGCCCATGAAAAAGCGTTTACAAGTCAGTTATCCTTTCTCCGCTGAAGGCTTAAAAAGCGCCCCGCTCCTCATGATCAGCGAGGCGGCGGCAATCGAAAGCGCGAAGCCCGCTTCTTTCAAACAAAGTTTGTTGACCAACCAAGAGGCCGCTAAAGCCTTTTTAAGCCAGCATGCTTTTTTTGTGGCCCTGCTCTTTTTCCTGGCCTTGGGCTTATTGTTGGCCTTCACGCCTTGCACACTGCCCATGGTGCCTATTCTGTCCAGTATTATTGTTGGCCAAAAACAATTAACAACAACAAGGGCCGTCCTCCTTTCGCTGACCTATGTTTTAGGCTCGGCTTTGACCTATGCGGCCGCCGGCCTTTTGATCGCCTGGGCGGGAAGTGGGGTGCAGGCTTACTTCCAGAACCCTTGGACCATCAGCGCCTTTAGTTTGTTGTTTGTGGTGCTGGCTCTTTCCATGTTGGGGGGCCTTCCAATTCGTTTTGGAAAGGTCTGGCGTGAGCGTCTCGCAGCCCTGCAGCAACGGCAAAAAGGCGGCAGCTATCTTGGCGTCTTTGTCATGGGCTTTTTATCTTCCCTGATTGTCTCACCCTGTGTGACAGCGCCGCTCGTCGGTGTTTTAGCTTATATTTCTGAAACCGGCAATTTGCTCTTAGGCGGCAGTGCTTTATTCGCGCTGGGTTTCGGCATGGGCCTGCCCTTGCTGCTACTCGGTTTTTCCGCGGGAAAATATTTACCCAAAGCAGGTCCTTGGATGGTTTTCATCCAGAAACTTTTCGCCTTTTTGCTTTTAGGCATGGCGATTTGGATGTTAGCGCGCATTCTTCCAGGCGGCGTGACACTCTTTCTCTCGGCTTGTTTTTTAATGCTGCTCGCGGTCTTTCTTTTTTTTGTGGAAGAACTTTCCGGTGTTTCGCAATACTTGGCCTATCTGAGCGGCGTTGTATTTCTGCTCTATGCCTTGGTCTTGTATGTCGGTGTGGCCATGAATTTTACCAGCCCCCTTTATCCTTTTGAACGTTTGGCCTTTACAAAACCCGCAGTGACGGCGAGAGAAGAAACGACACAGGGCTTGGCCTTTACCGCGCTTAAAAGCATGCCGCAATTGAATCGCATTTTGGCGGAGGCCAAACGCGAAGGAAAGCGAGTCATGATGGATTTTTACGCGGATTGGTGTGAGTCTTGCCAGGCTTTGGAAAGGGCCGTTTTAAGCTCGGGAGAAGTTCAAAAGGCCTTGCGTCCTTTTATCTTGCTGCGGGCCAATGTCACAGAGAATAATGGCTTTGATCGGGCCTTATTAAAACGCTATCAGGTGGTCGCTCCGCCCACCTTTCTATTTTTTAATCGTAAGGGACAAGAAATGATGGAAAACCGTATTGTGGGTGAAGTTGATCGTCAACTGTTCCTCGCTCGCGCGAATGCAATATGACCAAAGTGACCCTGGAAAGAGTTCCTCAGCTAGCCACGCAGTCTTTGCAAGGTTTGCACCTGCTTGAAACCTGTCTGCAGGAAAAGCAGCCAGAAATTTGCCAATGGTTCGAAACACAGTGGAAAAAAACGCCGCCGCCTATTTATGGTTCGGTGGACTTGCGCAATGCGGGTTTTAAAGTCGCGCCGGTGGACATGAATCTTTTCCCCGCAGGCTTCAATAATTTAAATCCGGACATTTTAAACGATGTGGTGCAGGCAGCAAAAGAAGCTATTTCAGTGCGCGTCCCGCAAGCCAAAGTGATTGGACTGGTTCCGGAAAGTCATACCCGCAATCTTTTTTATTGGGAAAATGTAGGTGCTTTGGTGCATATTTTAAGCCAGGCGGGGTTTCAAGTTTGCGTCGGTTCTTTAAACGAGGAACTAAGCGAAAAAGGAGAAATTCTTTTACAGACTGGCCGCCCTCTTCGTTTGGAGTCTTTAGCGCGCGAGGAAGGCCGGTTGCGCTTCGGTCCTGTTTTTCCAGATCTCATTTTATTGAACAATGATCTTTCCTCCGGTTTGCCCGCTATTTTAGAGGGACTCAAACAACCGCTTTTTCCGCCGGCAGAGCTCGGCTGGCACCAACGTTTAAAGTCCGGACATTTTCAGTATTATGCCGCAGTGAGCCAAGAGTTTGGCGAGCAGTTTAACTTGGATCCTTGGCTGCTCACGCCGCTCTTTCGTTATTGCGGCGAGATCGACTTTTTACGCCGCGAAGGACTGGATTGTTTGATTGAAGATACGCAGCTTTTACTGAGCGAGATCCAGAAGAAGTATGACGAATATGGGGTAAAGCAGCAGCCTTTTGCTGTGATTAAAGCGGATGCCGGCACGCAGGGCATGGCAGTCATGACCGTGCGCAACCTCGAAGCGTTGCGCAACTTAAATCGTAAACAACGCACCGCCATGGCCAAGTCCAAAGGGGGAGTTCCGGTGACCCGTGTTTTGGTGCAGGAAGGCGTTTATACTTTCGAAACCTTTGGCGCGGAAAATAATGTGGCGGAGCCTGTGGTTTACTTATGGGGCAAGCGTGTCGCCGGTGGTTTTTATCGCATTCACCAGGAGAGGGGCCCGGATGAAAATTTGAATACGCCCGGAATGCAATTCGAGTCGCTGCCCTTTGCTTGGAGCTGCTGCGACTGGCCGCGGGAAGAAAGAGTACATCCCTATGAAAAACATTTGGCGACTTATGGGGTTATTGCGCAACTCAGCATGTTGGCTGCGGCACGGGAGATCGCAGGATGAAGCTTGGCATTGTGATGGACCCCATTCAAAATATTCTCCCCGCTCATGACAGCAGTTTGGCCCTGCTTTGGGAAGCAGAGGCGCGCGGCTGGTCTATTTTTTATTTCGAGTCCAAAGATCTTTATGTGCGCGAGGGCAAGGCCTATGCCCGCGCACGTCCTTTAAAAGTGTTTCATGATCTTAAAAAATGGTTTGCCTTTGAAGAAGAAAGAAAGCTGGCACTTGCGGACTTGGATCTCATTCTCATCCGCAATGATCCTCCTTTCGATCAAAACTACCTTTATTTGACGCAGATTTTGGATTTGGCTGAGCAAGCGGGTGTCTTGGTCGTCAATCGTCCTCAAGGGCTGCGGGACATCAATGAGAAATTGGCCATCACGCGTTTTCCAGAGTGTTGCATCCCTACGCTTGTGACGCGTCAAGTTGCCCAACTTAAGGCTTTTTGGAAAGAAGAAAAAGACTTGGTGTGCAAACCCTTAGATGTCATGGGTGGGCAAGCGGTTTTTCGTGTCAGGCCGGAAGATGATAATGCGGCGGTTATCTTTGAAACCTTGACACAGCAAGGATCTCGCGTGGTCATGGCGCAGCGATATATACCTGAAATCAAAGAAGGCGACAAACGGATTATGTTGATCAACGGTGAGCCGTTGCCGCAGGTGCTTGCGCGTGTTCCGCAAAAGGGAGAATGGCGCGGCAATGTGGTCGCCGGCGCAAAACCGGTGGTGCAGCCTTTAACAGAACGAGATACTTGGATTTGTAAGCGCATTCAACCTTATTTACGTGAAAAAGGGATCTATTTCGCGGGTATTGATATTATCGGCGATTATCTGACTGAGATTAACGTGACCAGTCCTTCTTGTATCCGGGAGTTGGATGAGTTGGCGAATATCAATGTGAGCGCGCTCTTGTTTGACTTTTTAGAAAAAAAACGCACCTAAGGCTCAAGTCATTTCTTTTATTTTAGTCAGCGACGTTAAGTAGTCGGCAATTTCAGTCAAATCAACAATACGATCGACGGCGCCAAGCGAGTGGGCGACACCTGCCATCCCATAGACCACGGCGCTTTTGGGGTCTTGTGTTAAAGTGTGCCCTTCGGCATTCTTGAGATCCAATAAACCCAGCGCGCCGTCATTGCCCATGCCGGTTAATAGAACGCCGATAGCATTTTTAGCCGAGACTTTAGCGACGGATTTTAATAAAACCGTGACGGAAGGATAAAATCCGGAGACAGGCTTGCCCTCGCTTAATTTTGCATAAAGTTTATTTTCTCTGCGGCCAATTTCAAGATGCGCTTTGTCCGGTGCGAAGTAAACCGTGCCTGGCAGCAATAATTCTTGGTCTTGTGCTTCTTTAACATGTAAGGCGACATGCTTGTCCAGCCATTGCGTAAAACTATGAATAAAGCCTTCAGTCATATGCTGGACGACGACGATGGGGATGGGAAAGTCGAGGGCCAACTTGGAAAGAATGGCTTTTAAGGCCTGCGGGCCACCGACAGAAGAGCCAATGGCCAGGATTTCAAAAGCTTCGCGTGGAGCAGAATATTGGAGTTCCGGGTGGGCAAGCCTTTTTTCCAGAGGCCCTGTTTGAAACCGTCTTTTCACGACTTTAATTTCGGCCATGCAACGGACCGTTTCAATCAGGCGTGTTTTGCCGGGTTGAAATGAGGGTGAATTAAACTGCGGTTTGTCTAAGACAGCGAGGGCCCCCGCGGACAAAGCTTTGAAGGAAGCGTTTAAAGAAAAATCGTTCAGTCTCGAACTAATGACCACGATGGGCGTGGGATTTTGTGACATGATGAGGCGGATTGCTTTCAGGCCGTCCAAGATCGGCATGGCGAGATCCATGGTAATGAGGTCTGGTTTGAGTGAAGCGGTGAGTTTCAGCGCTTCTTCTCCATTTTGGGCGCAGCCGATCACTTGTAAATCCGGCGCTGACTCAAAGAGAGACTTCAGAAGTCGTGTCTCTGTTCTTGAGTCATCTACGATTAAAATTTTAATCATAAAATTTACACCAATTGTGCAATGAACTCTAAAAGCTGACTGGATTCAAATTCATTTTTAACGATATACGCGTTGGCGCCGGCTTCAATTCCACGTTTTTTTTCGGCGTCGCTTCCCAAGGAGGTGACAATGATCACGGGCAAATCTTTCAAGTCAGGACTTTGCTTGACACGCTCAGTCAAGGTAAAGCCATCCATAATCGGCATGGAGACATCGGTGACGAGCAGGGAAAAAGACTGTTTTTGCAGAAGGTCCCAGGCTTCTTTTCCATTGACGGCCACAGTGACCTG
This sequence comes from uncultured Coxiellaceae bacterium, assembly GCA_964449835.1. Lineage (GTDB taxonomy): Bacteria > Pseudomonadota > Gammaproteobacteria > DSM-16500 > DSM-16500 > JABDGC01. The sequence continues at coordinate 6,048 of CAYVBZ010000038.1, forward strand.
ATAATCTTTGCTTTCCAATACATTTTTTTCCAAGGTCCGAGTCGTAATCGAGTCGTCGACCACTAAAATATGCGGCCTGGCTTGGGTCTTCGTTTTATCGCTGGCAGAGCGAAAGGGAACGCGCGATTTCAGGTGGAGGGCTTGATTAATTAAGTCGTTGGGATTCAGCACGATAATGACTTGGCCGGTCCCAGATAAAGTTGCTCCTGCGACACAGGGGGCCTTGGACATCGGCGCCTGAAGGGGTTTCACAACAATTTCTCTTTCTCCAATAATATCGTCGACCAACAAGGCTGCCAGTTGCATTCCCTTACGGATGACAGCGATAAAAATCCGTTCCGGTAAAGCCGGTTCCATTTTTTCTAGTTTGAGAATGTCGGCTAGAATACGCAAGGGCACAGGATGCTCGTCTAAGAGAATGGCCTGTGTCGTTTCCACATTGATGATTTGCTCCGCTGACAGCGTTAAGACCCGTTCAATGCTGCTGGTTGGAAGGACAAAGAAATGTCCGCCGCTTTTGAGCATTAAACCGCGCTCACTTACCAGCGTGAGCGGCAGGCGGAGAGTGAAAGTTGTCCCTTGACCGAGCGTGGTTTCTACTTTGACCTGCCCTTTTAAGCTTTCCAGATTAGATTTGACCACATCCAAGCCAACGCCTCGTCCCGAAACCGAGGTGACCGTCTCTTTGGTGGAAAAGCCGGGATGAAAAATCAAATTCAAGATTTTATCTTCGCTGAGTGTGTTTAACTCGGCACTTGAAATTAAGTTTTTCGCGAGTGCGACGCTTGCCACGGTCTGGGTGTCAATCCCTTTGCCGTCGTCCGAAAGCGTGAAAACAATTTGATTTCCTTCTTGATGAATATCGAGCTTGATTTTGCCGGCTTTATTCTTGCCTTTGCTTTCCCGCTCTGACTCGGTCCCAATGCCGTGATCGATGGCGTTGCGTAAAAGATGAATTAAGGGATTTTTTAAGTTTTCTAAAATAATTTTATCAATTTTCACCTCGTCTCCCGTGACGGTGAAATCAATTTTTTTCCCCAATTCCTGTGCAAGATCGCGCACGGTGCGCGGAAGCGTTTGCGTCAGGGTCGCGGCAGGAATGAGGCGAAGCATGCGCAGTTCTTCCTGCAAGGAATTATTTAACAGGGACAGCCCATTCATGTGGGGGCGCATATTTTTTTGCATTTGATCCAGGCTGTCTGCGACCTCGGCGATATAATCGCTATTGCCGGCGATCGCTTTTTGAAGAGTCCCACTGAGCTTGGCTTCATTTGCGACTTCAAACAAGGTTTGTGCCCAAAGGTTGCTGAGCTCGCTTGATTTTGACGCAAGACGCGTAAGCGCTACATAATGATCATCTATCGCGATTTTAGAGATTTGCATTTCTTCCATGAGCGCGGAGATGCGGTCAAGGTTGGTGAGGGAGACACGAATGGTGTCGCTTTCCGGAGATTCTGTGGGGGAGGCTGTTTTTTTGACCGGTTCTTTTCGGCGTTCAGGCGTGTGCGCTGAAGGTTGCTGCTGCTCCTGCGGGCCTGCCTGGAGACGTTTGCTTAATTCCTGAAAATCAAAGCCCAGCTCTTTTTTCTCAAGGACGGCCTGCATGGCGGAACGCATGCCATCAATGGCGTCAAGACAGAGATTGACGCGATCTGGAGAGAGCAGGATTTTTTTATTTTGAATCGCGGAAAACATAGACTCTAAATGATGGGCGAGCTCGGAAATTTCATTTAAACCCATACTGCGCGCAGTGCCTTTGATATTGTGCGCGGCCCGGAAAAGGACTTCCGTCCTTTTTTTAGCCTCATCGGCGTTTAACTTGTTTTTCTCGAGTTCGAGCAGCGCCTCGGTAATACGCTGCAGATTTTCCTCTAGCTCAACGCGGAAAATCTCAATCAGCTGCTTAAATAGGTCGGCGTCTTGGGTCATAGCTTGTCATCCTAGGTTTTATAAACATCGACGTGTTCTTTTAAGTTATGGGCGATGGAAGATAAATCATGGATTGCCGTCGTTGTCTGCTTCACGCTTTCAACAAATGCGGAAGTGACTTGATTGATTTCATTCATGCCAGCCGTTATCTGTTCAATGCCAATGCTTTCCTGCCGAACGGCCGCTTCAATTTGCTGGGTAGCGACAGTGGTCTCGGAAATGACGCCGCTTAAGCTTCTCACCACCTCTCCGGTTTGTTCGACGAGCGTCGTGCCATAATCCACCCCTTTGGTTCCTTCTTCCGTTGCCATGACCGCCTTTTCGGTGGCATGACGAATATCTTCAAGAATTTTTTGCACTTGTGAGGTGGATTCTTCAGACTGTTCCGCCAAAGATTTGACTTCGGAAGCGACAACCGCGAAACCTTTGCCTGCCTCGCCCGCCTTAGCAGCTTCAATCGAGGCGTTGAGCGCAAGCATTTTAGATTGTTGCGCTAGGCCGTTGACGACAGCCGTGATCTCGCCGACTTGTTGGGTTTTAGTGCTGAGGTCAAGAATCGTTTGGGCGATCGCCTGGACTTTTTCCTTGACGTTCTTCATGCCCGCGATACTTTGCTCCACGGCTTCGAGGCCCATTTGGCCCTTCTCACGGGTGCGGTCCGCTGCTTCCCCGAGTGATTTAGCTTTTTCGATGGTTTGTGTGGAACTCTTTTCAATTTCGCCTAAGGAGGCCGTGATTTGGTTGATGGAAGAGGCTTGCTCTGAGGCCCCGGAAGACTGTACATCTACCGTGTGTTTCACTTGTTCAATCGTGCTCACCATATTGTGGCAGGCCTGCGTGATTTGCTGTGTCATGGCGGAAAGATTTTCGGTCATCGTGTTTAAATCCGTGCCGAGCCGGTCCATTTCATCTTCTTCCGCGCAGCTGAGACGTTGGCGCAAATCGCCGGCCGCCACCTTTGAACTGTGATTACTGAAGAGATTCGCTTTTTTAACAATCTCATCGAACATTTCCCGAGTATGCGCTTCACTGATTTTTAATTGTGCTTCACTTTCTTGAATTGATTGTTGCATAGTACTCAAGGCAGTCAGCAAGGTGCCGGTTTCATCCTTGGAGAGGACAGCGATGCTGATATTCCGTTCGCCGTGCGCGATGCGCTGGGCGATCCAGATCGCGCTATTCAGCGGCGTCAAAATGCGTTTAGCGGTTATCCAGGCGATAAAGAATGAAGCAGCCAGCACAACGAGCAGCATGCCAGCCTCAATCGTTTTGATCACGCTGAGGCCGTTGATAATGTCTTGCGAGGAGGTTTGAAGCTGTTGAAGTTGGACGTCAAAGAGCCCGCCAACCCGATCGCCTGTCTCGGTCATAGGACCGTCTAAAAGAGTAAGCAATTTGTCAGTGAGGGGAAGAATGTCATTTTTTAAAAGCAGTTGCATCTTTTTATTGTCATGCTCGTTGAAAAGCTTGTCATGATCGGTTTTTATTTGACTCAACAAGGCCTTGATGCGCTGCCAATCGTTGACAAGTTTGGGGCCCCATGCTGAGGAAAAAGCATCTAGTTGACCTTGTGTTTTTTCAATGTTGTCCCAGGCAGCCAAGGCCTCTTTTTTGAGGGCAGAGTCTTGGGTGATTATCCAGGTTTGAGCGGCGCTATTGGCTGTGACAAGACCAAGGTCAAAAGTATAAGAAAGTTCATGAGCAGGAAGGTCGGTTTCCAAGACGTGCACCGAGAAATTTTCAGCCATGCTGATTTTAACGAGAACCACCGCAAAAGCGGCCAAAAGGATAGCAAAAATTGCCGCGAAACCCGCGAATAGACGTCCGCGTATTCCGAGTGTCCATTGCTGCTTTTGCGAAAATGCATTCATAAAGCCTCCTTAAACCTTGTACACATCCGCGTTGTCTTTTAAATTCTTCGCGATACCTGATAAATGAGAGACTGCCTCCGTCGTTTGTTTCACACTTTCTACGAAGGAAGAGGTCACTTGATTGATTTCATTCATGCCAGCGGTGATTTGTTCAATGCCGACGCTTTCTTGACGGACTGCCGCCTCAATCTGCTGCGTTGCAATGGTTGCTTCATGAATGACCTCACTTAAGCTGCGCACGACCTCTCCAGTTTGTTCTACGAGACCGGTGCCATGATCAACGCCTTTGGTTCCTTCTTCCGTCGCCATCACGGCCTTTTCTGTCGCATGTCGAATGTCTTCCAGGATGCGCTGGACTTGCGTCGTCGATTGCTCCGACTGTTCGGCAAGATTTTTGACTTCTTCAGCGACCACGGCAAACCCTTTCCCAGCTTCTCCCGCCTTTGCAGCTTCAATCGAGGCGTTTAAGGCCAGCATTTTGGATTGTTGCGCGAGGGTGTTCACGACCGCGGTGATCTCCCCAATCTGCTGTGTTTTGTTGCTGAGGTCCAAAATGGTTTGCGCAATCATTTGAACTTTTTCACGCACCGTTTTCATGCCGAGGATGCTTTGTTCAATGGCTTCAAGACCGAGCTCTCCTTTCTCTTGTGTGCGCTGCGCCGCCTCTCCAAGGGCTGTGGTTTTCTCAATCGTTTGGGTCGAGCTTTTTTCGATTTCAGCCAAGGAGGCTGTGATTTGATTGATAGAAGAGGCTTGCTCAGAGGCCCCGGAAGATTGAGAGTCCACGGCGTGTTTGACTTCCTCAAGTGTTGTGACCATATGATGACAGCCGTCCGTAATCTGTTTTGTGATGCTCGCCAAACTTTCTGTCATCGTATTCAAGTCTTGGCCCAGCAAGCCAAGCTCATCATGGCTTGTGATCATGATCCGCTGGGTTAGATCGCCGATTGCGATGCGGCTACTTTGACGGCGAAAAGTGCTGACGTATTTTAATAAAGCTTGTTTGGTGTAGATTGCGATTGCAATGCAAAGGACGAGGCTGATGCCTAAAAGGAAATATTCGATCAGGCGAATATCACTGATGCTATTGATGATTTCATAAGTGTTTTGTTTGTATTTTTCACTTTCTGTGTCAAAAATCCCGCCAACACGCTCACCTGAGGCGTTGACAGGCCCATCCAAGAGGTCAAAAATTTTGTTGGCTACAGGATAGATCTCCGTTAAAAAAAGGGTCTTTGCCGAGTTAAGGTTCTCTGCATTTTGCATTTTTTCTTGCGCCGTTTTTAATTGGAGAAGCAAGAGTTTCACAGGCCGCCAACTCACTTCAAACTCTTCATTGCCGGGTAATTTCGCATAATTATCCAAGATCGGAACAAGATTATTGATGTTATTCCAAGCATTATTGAATTCAATCTTAAAACGAGCGTCTCGGCTGAGGGCCCAACCCTGAGTGGAGGTGAGCGAAAGGTTGATTTGAATACTCAAATCATAGGAAGCCGCATTGGCTGGAAAATTATAAGTAATGACCTGCTCCGAAAACTTCTTGGCTTCTGTGAGCTTGATGAGAACCAGACCAATGGCAATGATCAAAATTGTCGCGATGGCCGCAAAACCCAGAAAAAGACGGCCACGCAAGCCAAAAGCTTGCTGTGACTGCTCCACTGCTTTTAGGGGGGCGATACTCATAAATAATTCTCCTTTGTTTGATCTTTTCTTTTTCTAAGTCTTCCCATAGATTCCTCTAAGCTGTGTTTGGATGTCCGCTAAAATAACATCCACTTTCAGTAAAGCAGTCCGCGCTTGGTCCAGCCCTAAAATATATTCTTGTTTGATGCCGCCTTCGGAGGGCAGGGGCGCGTCCAAACTCTTGGGGTCATAGGCGTAACTTCCTTCAATGTTGTCGGCCAGACAGCCGAAAGTCAGGTTGTTACTGGTTACGATCAAAACATAGGCGTTTTCATACTCCGGCGGATTAATTTGAAAAAGGCGTTTAAGGTCCAAAATAGCCAGTAAGGCCCCCCGGTTATTGAGCACGCCAGCAATAAATTCCGGCGCCTGAGGAAGCGGGGTGGTTTGTACTTTGTGCAAGACTTCTTTTGTGTAGCGATAAGGAAGGCCATAATATTCCTGCGGCCCTAAACGAAAGCGAACATAAGCCTCTTCTGCTTTCGTTTGTGCTGCGGCGATTGCCTTTCTTGCGATTCGCTCGGCGCGTTCCTTTAAAATGCGGACAGCGTCTGCGTCCTTCGGCAAGAACTGGATCAGCGGTTTTGTCTTGAATGATTTATTTTGCTGCTTCATGGCTTCCTATCCTGGAGCTCGCATGGAGCTCGATTTCATGTTCAAGTATTTCGACTAAACGTCCGTAGCGTAAGTCAGCCACGCCATTGACTTCTTCCTGCGGTTTTTGAGTTTTTGCCAAAGAGAGCGCGTTTTTTAGACATTTCACGCCGGCGTCAAAATGTTTTGTCCGAAGGAACAGCAGCCCTAATTGAAAATGCGCCAAGACAAAGGTGTGATCTAGAAAGAGCGTTTTCCGCAAAGCAGTGGAGGCAGCCTCAATTTGATTTAATTCCAGTAAGACCATCGCGTAGAGGAAGTGCGTATTTTTATTGACGCCTTCTACAGCAAGGCTTTTTTCGCAGAAAGAGAGGGCTTGCTTCAGCTGGCCAAGATTGGCTAAGGCGGTTGCTTTGGCATTGAGAAGAAATGCACTTTCATTGGGTTTCAAATTCGGCAGGTCCACAATCTCTTTCCATTTGGCTTCTGCCAGTAGCTGCTGAATGTTGATTTCATCCACAGGTAATTTTTTGGTCCTGACAGGGATGGGTGTTTTATGAGGCGCTTTTTTGAAGGGCATTGGAACCACTAAATGAGAAATAGTTTCGATCTTGGTTCCCGACGCCTGCGCCTCAATCACTTTCTCGGCCGAAGGAGAACGGGAAAATAATAAACTTTGCCGAGCGTGGGAGTGTAGGGAAGTTTCCTGGATTACCACGGGATCGGAAGCGCCCAGCAAAAGAAAGCCGTCCTCTACCAGACTCATACTCAGTTTTTTCATAAGTGTGTTGATTCGTTGATTATCAAAATAAATTAAGACATTGCGGCATAAAATAAGATCTTGGGCATTGGTGCCGTTTGCGATCGATGGGAAGTTATCATCATTGAGGTTTAAATAAAAAAAAGTGACCAGTTCTTTGAGTTGCGGAAGAATGTGGTATTCATCGTTTATTTTAGTGAAGTAGCGTTTTTTGTAATGTGCGTTGATCGAGCGCATGGACCATTCTTTATAACGGCCGCGAACAGCTTTTTGCAGCGAGTGTGTATTGATATCTGTGCCGAGAAGTCGGACCGTCCAAGAAGCGAGATCAGGCAAAAGTTCGGAAAGCATCATGGCCATCGTGAAAATTTCTTCACCAGTCGCGCAACCCGCGCTCCAAATACGCAGATTTAAATTATTTTGCTCGCGTTTTTTCTTGATGAGGTCCGGTAAAAGTTGCTCCTGCAGGAGACACATTTGATTTTTATCGCGAAAAAAATAAGTTTCTCCAATCGTGACGCCGATAACCAGGCGTTCAAATAAGGGGGAGTCGGTGGCGCATTCGCTCAGCATTTTCAGGTAATCCGAAGGGGAGCAAGAAAAATGTTCGCAGGCTTTCGCAATGGTTTTTCGCAGGTCTTTGCTTTGATGCGGATGAATAATAATGCCCAGGCGATTGCGAATCAAATCAATGAAGTTATTTTCATAGATTTTGAGACTGTCTGCCCCAGTCATCTCATTCATTTTCGTGTTCATAGCCTTTGACCTCGGCTGCGTGAGAATTAGAAACGTCATTCAATAGTTTTTCGATGTTCAAAAATAAAAAAAGCTGGTTTTCAATGGGGACTGATCCTAGAATGGGCGCCGTGATTTTTTTGAATTCATTCTTTATTTGTATATCGTGCTTGCAGATGTTCGCAAGTCCCAAAATTTGGTCCGCCACAAAACCGAGCTGCGTGCCGCCGTTATGCATCAGTAAAATCGCGGTGTCTAATGAATAAACTTGCTCGCGCTCCAAACCAAGAAGCACGGCCAGGTCAAAGACGGGGATGCTTTTACCGGCAAAATTCATGAGTCCCAGCATATAAAAAGGCGCCCCGGGAACCGCTTCAAGCATCATGAGCGGCAAAATTTTATCGACAGAGGACACAGGAAAACAAACCCGCGCATTTTTAATGGCGAGACGCAGAACTTGCAAAAGAGGTTTTGAATGCCTGGTTTGCTGCATGCGCGACACCTCCTGTTGTCAGGGCCCTATAAAGCGGCGACCGGTTCCTTTTTGTTAAGCAGTTTAGTCATTTGTTCGGCGCTGGCTGGTTTTCCTAAATAAAATCCTTGTCCTTCAAGGCAGTGGTTCTCGATTAAAAACTTGTACTGCTCCTTGTTTTCAATGCCCTCCGCAATGACCTGAAGGCCCAGATTCAGGCCTAAATTAATAAGGGCTTTCACAATAATGTTGGCGTTTTGATTGATGTTCAAATCACGAATAAAGGATTTGTCAATTTTCAAGGAGCGCACCGGCAGGTTTTTAAGGTAGCCCAAAGAGGAATAGCCTGTGCCGAAATCATCAATGGAAATTGTGATCTCCAGTTTAGAAATTTCATGCAAGACTTGCTCTGAATGAATGACGTGCGCCATTAAGGTGCTTTCCGTGATTTCGAGCTCCAGAATACCAGGCGGCAGCTTTGTTTTTTCAAGGGTTGAGCGTAGGATTTCCGGCAAACTTTTTTGGAGCAATTGGCGGGAGGAAAGATTGACGATCAGCTTGAAATTCCGATGGCCGGCCTGGTGCCATTGTGCTCCCTGCAGGCAGATTTTTTCCAGCATTTTTTCGCCGATTAAAGTGATGAGTCCGCTTTCCTCTGCCAGTGGCAGAAAGGTATCGGGAAGCACCAGGCCAATTTCAGGATGTTTCCAGCGGAGCAGAGACTCAATACCGGTTATTTTTTTCGTTTTAAGATTAAAAATCGGCTGGTAGCTGATAAATAATTCTTGCTTGTGCAGGGCCTCTTTTAAGGCGTTTTCCAGGACCGTTCGTTGAGTATGTTTTTTATCGAGTTCGGCGGTGTAGAACTGATAATTGTTCCGCCCCAGGTCTTTGGCATGATACATGGCGATATCAGCTTTTTGCACGATAGTATCAAGATCGATCCCCGGCGAAGGAAAACAAGCGATGCCAATGCTGCAGCTGATGAAAATTTCATGGCCTGAGATTTTATAAGAGGGTTTTAAGGTCTCAATAATTTTTTGCGCGACCTGGCCTGCTTTTTCTGGCGCTGAAATATTCGGCAGAATAATGGAAAACTCATCGCCGCCCAGCCGGGCCAAAATGTCATCCACGCGGATGCAGGAAGCAATGCGAGAGGCCACTTCGCGCAAAATGAAGTCGCCGACGTGATGGCCGAGGTTATCATTAATTTTTTTGAAATGATCGATGTCGATGAAAAGCAGGGCTATCGCTTCCTTGCTTTGTCCGGCCAGATCGGTTTGTTCAATGATCTTTTTGTCAAACTCCAGGCGGTTATAAACGCTGGTGACAGGATCAATTGAGGAAAGCACGCTGAGCTTTTGAGTGGTGGCGCACAATTTTTTCCGCATGTCCGAGATTCTTTGCATGGCCTTGATCTTGGCGGCCAAGGTGACTTCACTGAAAGGCTTGGTCAGATAGTCGTCGCCGCCGGCATTGATGCCTTTGGATATATTCTCATCGTCCACCGCGCCGCTTAGAAAAATAATCGGGATCCAATCGTCCGTATTAAATTCACGAATGTGCTTGGCACATTCAAAACCGTCCATTTCTTCCATCACCACATCCAGAATGACCAAATCCGGACGTTGTTTTTTAAAATACTGGATGGCTTCCAAACCATTATTCGCGGCGATGACCTCATGCCCTAGTTTGGTCAAAGAATTAATAAGAATGGCGAGATTTGTTTTTGAATCGTCGGCGACAAGAATTTTCATAGATTAAAGACTCCTGTCCTATATTCCTATTAAATATATTTCTATTATAAATCGAAACGCCTTCAGGAGAGTGCTTTTGGTAGTTTATTGGACTGCAAGTGTGCTTTTTTTGATCTTTTTCTGGGATTGAAAGAAAAGCTTGCTTTTAAAGCATATTTTTTTTAATCTAGCTTTTCATCCTTCTGTAACCCCATCTTTATATTGGAACTCCAACTGTGACCGCCCCCAATCACGACCTTATTTATTGGCTCGCGGCAACCCATTTGCTGACGGTAAAGCTTTCAAAACTCCATGCCTGGCTGGAAAGCCACGGGAATTTTCACACCCTCTTTTCCACTCCCTCCGACTCCCTAAAAGACCTGGGCTTCACCAGTAACGAGATCCAAGCCATCAAAAAGATCAATTGGGGCCCCCTAGAAACAGAGCAAAACTGGTATGAAAAAACCGGAACCATCCTGACCTTAAAAGACCCTCATTACCCTGCCCTCTTAAAAGAACTTGCCGATCCCCCTTTAGTTTTGTATGTTATCGGCGATTTTAAGCTCTTGTCGGAACCGCAGCTCGGCATGGTTGGAACGCGCTATCCTTCCCCTTTAGGCAAGGCGGAGGCCAAGCGCTTTGCCGGCGCTTTAGCGGAGAAAGGGCTAGTGATTACCAGCGGTCTTGCAGTGGGTATTGATGGGACCTGTCACCAAAGCTGCCTGGATGCGGGCGGGAAAACGATCGCCGTGATTGGAACGGGATTGAATCAAGTTTATCCACGCAACCATGGGCCTTTGGCTGAGAAAATCCAGCAAAACGGTGCGGTCATCTCAGAGTTTCCTTTGAACACCCCGCCTGTGGCCTGGAATTTTCCACGCCGCAATCGGATTATCAGCGGACTGAGTCTTGGCATTTTGGTGGTGGAGGCTGCTTTACGCAGCGGTTCTCTGATTACGGCACGGTATGCCATGGAACAAAACCGGGAGGTTTTTGCCATCCCCGGCTCCATCCATCACCCCCTGGCCCGTGGCTGTCATCAACTGATCCGACAAGGTGCAAAACTGGTGGAATCGGTCGATGATATTTTGGAAGAATTGGATACTTTGACCGCTTTTGTGAAAGGAAAAACAAAGGAAAAGGCGGCTGTTTCACAGGTTGAAGCGCTGGATGAAAGACATCGGGACCTGCTCCGCCAACTTGATTTTTCAGTGACCGCTTTTGATGCAATATTATTGCGCAGCGGATTGACGGCAAGGGAAGTTTCCTCCATGCTGTTGTTATTGGAATTAAAAGAATATGTGCAAGCCGTTCCCGGCGGTTATCTGCGTTGTAAGGCATAACAGAACTAAAAGAGAGCGCTTATGTTTGATGTAGTCATGTTTCTGATTGAAAACTATACCGGCAATGGTATGAGTTTTATTACAGATAAGGAAGCGGTGTCGGCTGAATTAGAAAGAGTGGGTTTCCCTAAACTGGAAATTGACCGGGCTTTGGACTGGCTGGATGGTTTAGATCGTGTACAAAAAGCAGCCGAAGCAGGCCCTGGGTTGACGGGACAGGCCTTTCGCCATTATCTTCCCTACGAAGAGGAACACTTCGGTGTGGATGGTATTGGCTTCCTGGTCTACCTTGAGCAATTGGGTATTTTGGACGCAAGGACGCGCGAAGTGGTAATTGATCGGCTAATGGCTTTGGATAAGCATGAGGTAGATATTTCACGGATTCAATGGGTTGTCTTGGTTGCACTCTTTAATCAACCCGAGAAAAAACCCGTTTTGTCTATTCTTCAAGACCTGATCTTGTCAGATGCTTTTGGGCAATTGCACTAAGTCGCTAAATTTGGGCTATAATTTGCTTAATTGAAAGATTTTGCATTTTATATGGTCAAATTTTCTCTATATTACTTGCGGAGTGAAAAGTTGAATCATACTCTTTAATTAGGAGCTGTGTTTGATATGGTTAGGAATTTTACAATAGGGTCCCTAGCATGACTAAACATCTAGTAATCGTTGAATCGCCCGCTAAAGCAAAAACAATTAAAAAATACTTGGGCCCCCAATTTGAAGTCATGGCCTCTTATGGCCATGTCCGTGATCTTTTGCCGAAAAAGGGCGCGGTGGACCCTGAGCATGATTTTGCCATGCGTTATGAGGTCATTGAAAAAAACGCAAAGCATGTAGCGGCCATGGTTGCAGCCATGAAGAAAGCCGATGCCTTATATCTTGCGACCGATCCTGATCGCGAAGGCGAAGCTATTTCTTGGCATATCTATAATATCTTGCACGATAAGAAAACCTTAGCCAAAAAACAAACCTTCCGCATTGTTTTCAACGAAATTACCCAATCCGCTATTAAAGCAGCCGTCTCCAAACCGCGAGAAATTTCAATGGACCTGGTCAATGCCCAACAGGCGCGCAGGGCCCTAGATTATCTGGTCGGCTTCAATTTATCTCCGCTTTTGTGGCGCAAGGTGCGCCGTGGTTTGTCGGCTGGCCGTGTGCAAAGCCCGGCTTTGCGTTTGATTGTCGAACGTGAAGAAGAAATTGAGCGTTTTGTCAGCCAAGAATATTGGGACCTGACGGCGGACCTGGAAGATAAAAAACAAGCCTTTAACGCCAAGCTCACCATTTATAATGGTGAAAAACAAGAACAGTTTTCGATTACCAATACGGAACAAGCCGAGGCCGCGAAAGAAGCTTTAGTCCGTGCGGCGCAAGGGAGCTTGACTGTGGTGGCAGTCGAGAAGAAGCAACGCAAGCGCAATCCAGCAGCCCCCTTTATTACCTCCACCTTGCAACAGGAATCGGCGCGAAAATTGGGACTCAGCGCGGAACGCACCATGCGTATTGCCCAACAGTTATATGAAGGGATCGAAATTGATACCGGTTCTGTGGGCTTGATCTCTTACATGCGTACCGACTCCGTGAACTTGGCACAAGAGGCCATTCAGGAACTGCGTGCCTTTATCGCTGAACGTTATGGCCAGGAAAATGTGCCGGAAGAAGTACGCCTTTATCGCACCAAGGCTAAAAACGCCCAGGAAGCGCATGAAGCAGTCCGTCCTACTTCAGTCCTGCGGACGCCGGAATCCATCAAAAAATATTTATCGCCGGAACAGTTCAAACTTTACGACTTAATTTGGAAGCGAACGGTCGCCTGCCAAATGATTTCGGCCACAATCGATACGGTTGCGGTGGACCTGTGCTGCGGCAAAGCAGAAGATACAAAACGCAATGAATTCCGTGCCACCGGCTCTGTGATTGCAGACCCCGGTTTTATACGGGTTTATCAAGAAGGCCAGGACGATAAGCAGGAAGACAGTGGGGAAGAACGTTTGCTGCCGCCGCTCGAAGAGGGCGACGTTGTGAAGTTGAACGCTATTCAGTGCAACCAGCATTTTACTGAACCGCCGCCACGCTACTCTGAAGCCACTTTGATTAAGGCTTTAGAAGAATGCGGCATTGGTCGTCCCTCTACCTATGCCAGCATTATTTCCACCTTGCAACGCCGTGAATATGCGCTTTTGGAAAATAAACGTTTTAAACCGACGGACGTTGGCCGGGTGGTGAATAAATTTTTGACGCAATATTTTACCCGCTATGTCGATTATAACTTTACGGCGCAACTAGAAGACGAGCTGGATGCCATTGCCCGCGGGGAAAAGGCCTGGGTCCCTTTGTTGCAAGAGTTTTGGGGCCCTTTCAAGCATCAAGTTGACGATATTACTGAAACCGTCAAACGCAAAGATGTAACTCAAGAAACCTTAGAAGAAAATTGTCCTCAATGCAGCAAGCCTTTGACAATTCGCTTGGGCAGACGGGACCGCTTCATTGGCTGTACAGGCTATCCTGAGTGTACTTATACCCGCAGCTTGAATAGCAGCAGTGAAGAAGGTGCGGCCCAGAGTGCGGCTGAAGCGGAAGAAGTGAAAGACCGCTCCTGTCCCGATTGCGGCAATGCCTTAAATGTGAAACAAGGCCGTTATGGAAAGTTTATTGGTTGTTCGAACTATCCAAAATGCAGGCATGTTGAATCTCTGCAGAAAGCAACGGACACCGGTGTGGAATGTCCTGAATGTCATCAAGGTAAAATGTTAAAAAGACGCTCCCGCCGCGGCAAAATCTTTTTCTCCTGCTCGCGTTATCCGGATTGCAAGTATGCTACCTGGAACGAACCGATTGCAGAAAGCTGTCCTAAATGCGCCTGGCCAATGCTGACCCTTAAAACCACCAAAAAACGGGGCACCGAACACGTCTGCCCCCGCCCCACCTGTGGTTTTAGCAAACAAGTGGAACAATAGGCCCCTAATAAAATCACAGCCAAAAAAAAGGGCGATACTTAAAAGTACCGCCCTAACATGCTCAACTCAGGTCTGGCAATCCATGCCAACAAATCCATCCTTGAACACACAAAACGAGGAGTGGTTGCATAAGTCCATTTTGCGAGAGGTAATCAGTCCGTGATTACCAAGGTCAAATATATCAATTCGTGGGGTTAAAAGTGCAGGAGGAAAAGTTTTTAGAAATCGGGAAAAAAGGAGTTGAGCAGGCCCTTTGTTTTTTTATTAAAATAATCATAAAGTTGCAGGCGAAACCCGTTAAGCCCGGATTTTTGACCAAGTAAAGTATGGCAAATGTCCTACAATTTTTATGGCAAATGTCCTACAAGGTGGGGGGTTTGGCGTGGGTTTGAGCTCTTGAAAGAGGTTGGAATGGATGAATTCATCTTAGCAAAACTTTGACAGGGAGCAAAGAAAATTCGCTTGTTCCGCCGTCCCGCGGCAAAACAGACTTTTATAGCAAATTCCAAACAGACCCTATATCATCTCTCCAAGTCAATCAGGTTTGCGAGCCATGTCCAAGCAACAAATTGAAAATTTAATCCAGACTGCCTTACAGTCACTCAAATCCTCTTTAAACTTGCCAGGCCTTTTACCGAGGATTGTCATTGAAGCCCCGAAAGAGAAGCAACACGGCGATTTTTCCACGAATATTGCGCTGGTCTTAGCCAAAGCAGTGGGCCAAAACCCCCGGCAGTTGGCTGAAACCCTTATTAAAGCCCTGCCAGCTGCTTCTTTCCTAACCAAGGCAGAAGTCGCAGGTCCTGGCTTTATCAATTTCTTTTTAGCCCCCCATGCATTTTTTCAGGTCATTCCTGAAATCCTAGCGCTAAAGAGCAATTATGGCTTAAGTAAAAATAACCAAGGGAAGAGCATCCTCTTAGAGTTTGTTTCCTCCAACCCG
>CAYVBZ010000039.1:0-21025 GCA_964449835.1 uncultured Coxiellaceae bacterium
AACCACGCTGATATTCAAACTTATCCACGGCCTTCATCAAACCAATATTGCCTTCCTGAATCAAATCCAGGAACTGCAAGCCACGGTTGGTATATTTTTTAGCGATGGAAATCACCAAACGCAGGTTAGCTTCCACCATTTCTTTCTTAGCGCGGCGGGCTTTAGCTTCGCCAATGGACAAACGGCGGTTCACTTCTTTAATTTCGCCAATGCTCATCTTCATTTGTTCTTGCAGCGCAATCAATTTTTTCTGCGGCCGTTCAATTTCTTCGCGGTGTTTCTGCAAGTAGTCGTAGTGGCTCTTGCCTTTGTGCTGCGTGGTCCAATTCAGGTTCGCTTCATTGCCGACAAAGGTGGAAATAAAGAGTTTGCGCGGCATTTTGCATTTATTCACGCAGAGATCAATGATTGCGCGTTCTTGGGTGCGGATTTCATCCAAGAGACTGCGCATTTTCTTGGAAAGTTTGTTAAATTGACGCGGAGAAAGCTTGATCTCCATGAAGTATTTAGCCAGGTCTTCGCGCTTGGCCAAGGTCTTCTTATGCTTAGGGCCCAACTTCTTTTCAGAGGCCATGGTGGCGGTATAACGCTGGCGTAATTCCGTGAAACGCTCTCGCGCTACTTCAGGATCAAGGCCTGCTTCTTCATCAAAAATATCAGTTTCGCCATCGCCACTTGCACTGCCTTCAACTTCACCTTCACCTTCACCTTCCTCTTCATCACTGGCTTCTTTGGCGGGTGCCGCTTTCGTTTCCTTCGCAGGCGCTTTCGGAGCAGGTTTGACTTCTTTTGCTTTGACTTCTTTCGGCTTAATTTCTTTGTCGTTTTCGCCGCCTTCTGCTTCGTCTTCTTCCGTAATGTCCGGCTCAATATAGCCCGCAATAACATCACTTAACCGGATTTCACCTCTCTCCACGCGATCGTAGTCGCCCAGCACTTCAGCGATCATTTGCGGCTGGTTGGCGAGGGTGGTCAACATCTGATTAATGCCTTCCTCAATACGTTTTGCAATGGCGATTTCGCCTTCACGTGAAAGCAGTTCCACACTGCCCATTTCACGCATGTACATCCGCACAGGGTCAGTGGTGCGCCCTAATTCATCCGCAGCGATCGCGGCGGCTTCTTCGGTAGCGGCAGAGGCTTCAGCAGCTTCGCCAGGCGTGGAAATCATGAGCTCGTCTGCATTGGGCGCGCCTTCAGAAATGCGAATGCCCATGTCGTTGATCATGGTAATGACATCGTCAATTTTTTCAGATTCACCGCCGACGTCGGTAGGAAGAAATTCATTCACTTCAGTATAAGTGAGGTAGCCTTGCTCTTTACCACGAGCAATCAAATCTTTTAAACGTGAACGACGAGATTCTTGAGTCATAGGTATCCGCTGTATCTGTTTATTTTAATGGTCGGCCGAACCTAACATTATAGCCAATTTAGGGTGAATTTTACCAGTTTTCTTACAATCTTTCATCAGTATAAGCCAAAACGCGATTATTTTATTCGACCACGGTTTCCGGTATATTTTTATTAAAAATCAAATTGTTAAGCAGTTTATCTTCCTCCGCTGTCAATTCCCCCAGCAGCCGTTTTTTCAGAAGCAGCTTCTGGACGGTTTGATTCTTGGCTTGTTTCTTCAGTTGCTGCAGCGCCCCCAGGAACTCGGGCTTGGCCCCTAGTTTGGGGATGGTCAGCTCTTGTTGGGCCAAGGTCGCAATCCATTTTTCTTCAGGTTGTCCTCGAAAATGTTCAAAGAGCAAGGCTGAATTCAGTTGAGGCTGGGTCTTCGCCAAGGCCAGCACGGTATTAAAAAGCGCGGTGCCAGGCGCCTCATCCAGAGCTAAGGGCCCATTCACGTATTGGGCTAATTCAGGGTGCTGTACTAGCAAAGCAAAAGCATAGCGCAGCAGGGAAGAGCGTTGACCTTTTTTCACGGGCCGCCGCGGTGCCGGGGTTGCGGCTGCCGCGGTTGGCTTGAAGCCTTCTAGTTTTGTTCTGGTTTGATTCTCTAATTCACCCAAAAGGGTTTGCTTGAAAATCCCTTCCGGCAGATTCTTAATATGGTCCAAAGCGGCCTTAATGTAACGCGCCTTGCCATCTGTGGTCGTTGGATCAATCTCCTGGGCCTGCGTTTGAAAAAAGTACTGCGAAAGTGTTTGCGCTTCCTGAATGCGTTTTTCAAAGGCTGTTTTTCCTTCACGGCGAACGAGAGAATCGGGATCGTCGCCCTCAGGCAAAAACATAAACCGGAATTGCACCTGGTCGGGCATCACCGGAAAAATCACCTGCAAGGCGCGCCAGGCAGCCCGCCGGCCAGCATTGTCGCCGTCGAAGCAAAAAACAATTTCAGGTGTGTAACGGAAAAGCGATTGCACATGATAGGACGTGGTCGCGGTGCCAAGGGTCGCCACAGCATAAGTCAGCCCCGCCTGGTAAAGCGCAATCATGTCCATATAACCTTCCACAATCAAAAGCCGCGGAAGTTGCCGGTTGATTTTGAGGACGTGATAAAGACCATAAAGCTCATGCCCTTTTTGAAAGAGGGCAGTTTCCGGAGAATTAAGATATTTCGGTTCACTTTGATCGAGCACGCGCCCACCAAAGCCAATAAAGCGGCCGCGCCGGTCTTGAATGGGAAACATAATGCGTTCCCGGAAGCGGTCATAAGCTTTCCCTTCTTTTTGATTGATCACGCCGGTATCTTGCAACTCTTTAAGCCCCTGCGGCGTTTTGCCAAAAATATGCAAGAGCGCATCGCCCCGCGGCGAATAGCCGAGACAAAAGGTCTTGCTGGTTTCTTCGGAAATGCCCCGTTTTTTGAAGTATTCTTTGGCTGCCGAGCTTTGCTGCAGTTGGGCCTGATAGAAGGCGGCCACTTTTTCAAGCACCGTATAAAGATGCTGCAAAGAAAGCGTTTTTTCCTGTGATTTGGAGTGGGGAACAGTCATCCCCAGCTGTCTTGCCAATGTTTCCACAGCCTCAGGAAAACTCAGGCGGTCGTAGTGAATTAAAAAATCGATGGCGTTCCCATGGGCCCCACAGCCAAAGCAATAATAAAACTGTTTGGCCTGGCTCACCGAAAAAGAAGCTGTTTTCTCATTGTGAAAAGGACAACAGGCGAAAAAATTGCTGCCTGTTTTTTTCTTTAAAGGGACCCGCGCGTCCACCAAGCCGATGATATCAGTCCTTTGTAGGACGAGCTCCAGGAACTCTTTGGGGATATGCGCAGCCATAAGGGCTTAGGCAAGCGCTGATAGTTTGTCTTTCACCTTGTTGCTCACCTGCGTCATATCGGCGCGCCCTTGAAGCTTGGGCTTGAGCAGGGCCATCACCTTGCCCATATCGCGTGCGGACGAGGCGCCAGCTTCTTGAATGGCCGCGCTGATCACTTGGTCCACTTCTTCTGGGCTGAGCTGGGAAGGCAGATACTCTTGAATAACACGAATTTCAGCTTGTTCTTTCGCCGCTAACTCCGGACGGCCACCGGCCTCATATTGTGAAATAGATTCACGGCGCTGTTTGACCATCTTATCGAGGATACCGAGAATTTGCTCATCGCTCAGCGTGATGCGTTCATCCACCTCACGCTGTTTCAATGCGGCCAGAATAAGACGGATGGTATTAAGGCGTTCTTTTTCCTGACTGCGCATGGCTGTCTTCATATCTTCCGATATTTTTGCCTTGATCGTCGAAGTCATTGTGTTTTCCTTGTCTTGATATCCTGCCGCATTGCTGAATTTGCCCCAAAATGGGGCTGATTTTACTTAGATTGTGGCTGACGATCTCTTTCCAGCGCCAATCTTTCACGCAACAGTTTCTTCTGATAGCGCTTGACTGCAGCGGCTTTTTTCCGCTTACGCTTCCAGGTTGGCTTTTCATAGTATTCATGGCGTCTTAAATCCGATAGAATACCGGCTTTCTCGCAGAGCCGCTTGAAACGTCTCAGGCTGAGTTCAAAATTTTCATTTTCTCTAATACGAACGCTTGGCATGTTGGGTATGTGTCTCCATTAAATATTAATAAACATATTAAACGAACGGGGCTAGATTCTAATGGTAAATCAGAAGAAAAGCAAAGCAATGCTGGTTTTAGGCATCGAGACCTCTTGTGATGAGACCGGAATCGCTTTGTATGACTCGGCCCGCGGCTTAATCGCCCATAAATTATACAGCCAAGTCGATATTCATACCCCTTATGGCGGCGTCGTGCCGGAACTGGCCTCTCGGGACCATATTCGTAAAATCATGCCGTTAATTGCAGAAACCCTGAAAGCTGGAGGGGTGCGGGCCGAGGAAATTCAAGGGGTGGCTTATACCGCAGGCCCTGGTTTAATTGGGGCCTTGCTAGTGGGGGCCGCCATTGGGCGGACCTTGGGTTGGGCCTGG
Organism: uncultured Coxiellaceae bacterium; assembly: GCA_964449835.1. Taxonomy (GTDB): domain Bacteria; phylum Pseudomonadota; class Gammaproteobacteria; order DSM-16500; family DSM-16500; genus JABDGC01. Next base: position 4,380 of record CAYVBZ010000039.1, read on the forward strand.
AAAGTGCCAACTGTGGGGGTGCATCACCTGGAGGGGCACTTATTGGCCCCTTTATTGGAAGAAAATCCACCGGCCTACCCCTTTCTAGCCTTGCTGGTTTCAGGGGGGCATACGCTTTTAATTGAAGTAAGTGGACTTGGGCAGTACCGGGTTTTGGGTGAAACAGTGGATGATGCGGTGGGAGAAGCCTTTGACAAGACCGCGAAACTTTTGGGACTAGGTTACCCGGGAGGCGCGGCTTTGGCGCAGTTAGCGGAAAAGGGGCAGTCCGGCCGCTTTGAGTTTCCGCGGCCAATGGTCGATCGGCCCGGGCTGGATTTTAGCTTTAGTGGGTTGAAGACCTATGCCTTGCGTGTGTCGGAGCAGCATTCCTTGGATGAGCAGACTAAGGCGGACATTGCACTCGCTTTTCAAACGGCGGCAGTTGAGACCCTGACGCTGAAATGCCGGCGGGCCTTACGTCAGGTGGGCTTGTCGAGGTTGGTGGTCGCGGGGGGTGTTGGCGCAAATCAGGCTTTACGAGGCGCTTTACGGGAGCTGATGGTCCGGGAAAAAGGAGAGGTTTATTTCCCTCGCTTTGAGTTTTGCACCGATAATGGGGCCATGATTGCATATGCAGGCTGTCAGCGCTTGTTAGTGGGGCAAAAAGATGACTTGGAAATTCAAGTTTTTCCAAGGTGGAGACTAGAAGATTTAGTGAGGGCCTAAAACCGCTTTCAAAAATGGCCAAAGCCCAGCTAGAGTCCCAGCAAAATAGCCGCAATCCAAGGAAAGACCACGGTCACGTCGCTTTGAATAATTTGGTAATAACTCTTCGTTGAGAGTTTGTCCCAAGTAATTTTTTCCTTGCCGCCCGCGCCAGAGTAGGAGCCATAGGACATGGGTGAGGAGCCAATTTCAATGAAACCAGCCCAGTCGCGAATCTTCGGCAACTGCAAATCATGTTTGAGGGAGGGAACAACGCAAATGGGGAAGTCGCCGGCAATGCCGCCGCCTAATTGGAGGAAGGCGATGGGGCTTTTGCGGGAGGTTTCCATGTACCATTCATACAGATAAGTAAAATATTCTAGTCCGCTTTTCATGATGCTGGGGTCAAAAACCAGGCTTGGATTTTTGCGGTATTTTCCAGCGTAGGTATAGCTCGCGAAAATATTGCCCATGGTGGAGTCTTCAAAACCTGGTACCACAATGGGAAGGTCTTTCTTATAGGCGGCATAGGCCCAACAATCGTCAGGATTGGCGCCGGTGTCTGGTTTAATCATTTTTTCCGAAAACAGCCGCCGGAAATATTCATGCGGGAAATAACGTTCGCCTGTACGTTCTGCTTTTTGCCACATTTTAATAAAGAAGGGTTCCATAATGCGCACGCTTTCTTCTTCCGGCAGGAAGGTATCGGTGATGCGGCGAAGGCCAGCATCGCGGAGCTCAGCTTCCTGTTCTGCGGTTAATTCGCCATAGCTTGGGATATGGGCATAATGGGAGTGGGCGACATAGCGATAATAGGATTCTTCGTGGTTCGCGCCGGTTGCAGAAATGAGGTGCACTTTGTCCTGACGGATGAGTTCAGAGAGCATGACGCCGATTTCAAAAGAGCTTAAAGCGCCGGCGAGCGTGATGACTAGTTTGCCGCCGTTATCTAAGTGTTTTTTGAGCCAATGAGCTGCTTGCAAGGTGGCGCCGCCATTGCAATGACGTAAGGTGGCCTCCGCCATCGCGGTGACGGGGCGTTTGCTTTTGCGCACATAGGCGCTAAGCGTGCCGGTGTTTCGTTTATTGCCGCTGGGCGCGGCTTCAGTCACGATATGATTTTTGAGCTTAGTGGATAGTTTGTTTAAAGTTGCTTTTTTCATTGCTGCTTGCCTGGATGAATTTAAACTAGGGGGCATTCTGAATTTTTTTGGAAGAAAATGCAAGAATTGCTGATGGCAGGGTTAACTAGCGCTTGCCAATCTTGTTTTCTGTCCCCGCGAGGAGGTTCAAGATATTGACGCGATGACGAAGCATCAGCAATAAACTCATCAACCCCAATACCCATGCAGACGGCAAACCCAAAAGATACCAAGCATACAAAGGCGCGCACAGCGCCATCACCAACGCCGCGAGCGAGGAATAACCAAAAGTAAAGGCCACGCCCACCCAGGTCACCGTTAATGCCAATCCCAAAGGCCAAGCCAAGGCAAAGGTCACACCCAACAAAGTCGCGACCCCTTTTCCCCCGCGAAAGCGGAAGAAGAGAGGATACAAATGCCCTACAAAGGCACTAGCAGCCACCAAGCTCAGATGGAAAGCAGAAAAACCATAATATTTCGCCGCTAGCACCGGAATAATCCCTTTCAGAATGTCCCCGGCCAAGGTCAGAAAAGCCGCTTTTTTTCCAGCAATCCGCAAAACATTCGTCGCACCAGGATTGTGTGATCCTTGTGTGCGGGGATCAGAAAAGTCCATGAATTTGCAGACTAGCACTGCGCTCGAAATAGAGCCCAGCAGATAAGCAATCAGGCAAGCAAGCAAAAGATCAAGATTTGGCATGATGAAGTCCGTTTAACTCAAATTGGAAGGGATCATCTGGCATTATGAAATCAAGAAAATGCAATTGCAAGAGCAGCTTATGTTAAGATAGAGAGAAATTTACAGCAGGAGCAAGCCGCAAGTGAGCTACAATACTGAAAATTTAATTTGGATTGATCTGGAAATGACGGGCCTCGACGTCGACCAGGATCGTATCATTGAAATTGCGACGCTCGTCACCGACTCACAATTAAACCTGCTGGCCGAGGGGCCTGTTTTTGCTATCCATCAGCCCGAGCATCAGTTGGAGGTCATGGATGACTGGAATGTTTCGCATCATAATGCTTCCGGTCTCGTTGCCCGCGTCAGGCAGAGCTCAACGACCGAGGCGGAAGCCGAGGCGGCCACGCTCGCTTTTTTGCAGCAATATGTCCCGGAAGGGCTTTCGCCGATGTGCGGCAATAGTGTCTGGCAGGATAGACGCTTTCTGGCCCGCTACATGCCCGCTTTGGAGCGATATTTCCATTACCGTTTAATCGATGTCAGCACCTTGAAAGAATTAGCGCGCCGCTGGGTGCCGCAAGTTTATGGCGGTTTTCAAAAAGAAGCGCAGCATCTTGCTCTGGCCGATATCCGGGAATCCCTGGATGAGTTAAAATACTATCGTTCGCATTTTTTACGTTTGTTATGAACCTCCAAGGCCCAAGAGACATGCTCTCTGACGAGAGGGGAAGGGTGGTCACTTTGTTTTTGCAAGGCGGCCACAATTTTTTCCTCTGTGGGTGCGTTCCCTAAGGCGACCGCAAGATTGCGTAACCAGCAGACATAACCAATGCGGCGAATGGGGGAGTTGGCGGTTTTTTTAAGAAACTCCGCCTCTGTCCAGGCAAATAAACTGAGAAGGTCAGCCGTTTCCAGCCCATGACGAGGCTGAAAGGCGGCTTCTTGAGAGTGCTTGGCGAAGCGGTTCCAAGGGCAAAATAACTGACAATCATCACAGCCAAAAATGCGGTTACCGATCAAGGGGCGAAGTTCAAGCGGAATAGGGCCGCGCAATTCGATGGTGAGATAGGAAATGCAGCGTCTCGCATCCAATTGAAAGGGCGCGACAATGGCCTGGGTGGGACAAACTTGCAGGCAGGCGGTACAACTGCCGCAATGCGCGGTAGCGGGCTTGTCGGCTGCCAGTGGAAGATCGGTGAAAACTTCTCCCAGGAAAAACCAAGACCCCTCTTTTTTGTTAATGAGATTGGTGTGTTTTCCAATCCAGCCCAGCCCTGCTTTTTCAGCCAAGGGTTTTTCTAGGACCGGCGCGCTATCGGCAAAAACTCTGTAACCGAAAGGCCCAATGGTTTCCGCTATTTTATCGGACAAAGCTTGTAAGCGCTTGCGAACCAGTTTGTGATAATCCCGTCCCAGGGCATAGCGGGCAATATAAGCTTTGCTAGGATCTTCTAGCACAGCCTGCATGGGGGTGTCCGGCAAGTAGTCCATCCTGAGGGAAATGACTGAAATAGTTCCAGGGACCAATTCTTGCGGGCGGTAGCGTTTGCTGCCATGCGAGGCCATATACTGCATCTCGCCATGAAATTGGCGAGCGAGCCAGGTTAAAAACCGCGCTTCATAGCGCGAAAGGTCAAGATCGGTGACGCCGGCCTGTTGAAAGCCGAGTTCGCGCGCCCAGCCTTGAATTCGCTGCTTAATATTAGAGCCAAGTTGTGGTACATCTAGATGAGAGACCATGACAGGATTTTCCAAAATGAACAGCTCTATTATACCGATTTATCAAACGGCGCAAATCCGTGAATTGGAAAAATTGGCGGAAGAGCGTTTTGGCATCTCCGGCGAGGTTTTAATGCAGCGGGCGGGGAAAGCAGCCTTGGAGTGTCTGGTCCGTCATTGGCCGAAGGCGCGCAAAATTGCGGTGGTCTGCGGCACGGGCAATAACGGCGGGGACGGCTACGTGGTCGCTCGCTTGGCACGTGAGCGGGGCTTAACGGTCACCGTCTGGCAACTGGGAGAGTTGCGTAAACAAAAGGAAGCAGCGCAAAGGGCTTATGAGGCTTGTAAAAAAGCCAATGTCATTATTCAAGTTTCCCAAGACGGCTTAAATATCACCGATGTGGATGTCATCGTGGATGCTATTTCCGGCCTTGGCTTGCACGGGGAAATGAAACCTGAGACGCGCCGGGCGATTGATGCCATCGCTTCGGCCAATGTGCCCGTCTTGTCCATTGATTTACCCTCGGGGGTGGATGCGGACAATGGGAAGGTTTGGGGAGCGGCCGTCAGAGCTTCCGTGACCATCACTTTTATTGGATTCAAACTGGGTTTAATGACAGGCAAAGGGGTGGGCCACGCCGGTAATGTCATTTGCCATGATTTACAATTGCCGACTGAATTATTTTCTTTGACCAATCCCATCGCCGAAAAATTACAGCATTTGCCTTTAAACGCGTATTTGAGTCCGCGTCCCCGAGATTTATATAAAAACGAAGCCGGGCACGTCCTTTTGATTGGCGGGGATTTAGGTTATACCGGTGCGATTCGTCTTGCGGCTGAAGGAGCACTGCGAGTCGGAGCGGGTTTGGTCAGTCTTGCGACGCGGCCAGAGCATGCGGCCATGTTGAATCTCACTTATCCTGAAATTATGTGTCACGGTGTGAGTCAGGGCGCCGATTTAAAACCTTTAATCGAGAAAGCCAAGGTTGTTGTGATAGGACCAGGTCTCGGCCAGTCTGATTGGGCCAAAGCTTTGTTGGAAGCGGTTTTAAAATGCGAACTCCCTTTGATCGTAGATGCAGATGGTTTAAATGTACTTGCGAAACACCCAGGTAAACATGAAAACTGGATTTTAACGCCGCATTCCGGCGAAGCGGCGCGCCTCTTGGCGTTGACGAATGAGGATGTTGTTTCAGACCGCTTGAAGACTGTGAAGGATTTGCAGAAAAAATATGGCGGTGTTTGTGTGCTCAAAGGCGCTGGCACCTTGGTGCAAGCGGCTTCCGGTACCCTGGCTGGACTTTGCCCCTACGGCAATCCCGGCATGGCTTCGGGTGGCATGGGCGATGTCTTGAGCGGTGTGATTGGCGGCTTGGCCGCACAGGGGCTTTCTTTGGAGCTTGCGGCTAAGTTGGGTGTTTGCGTCCATGCTTTGGCCGGCGATGAAGCGGCCAAAGCAGGTGGGGAAAGAGGTCTGGTCGCTTCTGATTTAATGCCCTATGTGCGTAAATTAGTGAACAGCTTGTGACCCTTTTAAAGCTTTCCCTTCCGCGGGAAGAAAGCACGCTGGCGTTTGGCGCAAAACTCGCACAGCATTGTTCGCCGCCGCTTCTTATTTTTTTGCATGGCAACCTAGGCGCGGGCAAAACCACCTTTGTGCGCGGATTTTTACAGGGTTTGGGCCATAGCGGGAAAGTCAAAAGTCCTTCTTATAATTTAGTCGAAATTTACGAGTTGCCGAAAAAAATAATTTATCATTTTGATTTTTACAGAATCCAGGTCCCGCAGGAATTGGATTTTATCGGGATTCAGGATTACTGGCAGGAGACTTCTATTTTTTTGGTGGAATGGCCGGAAAAAGGGACGCATCTTTTGCCGCCGGCGGATTTGGATTGTTATTTTGAGTTAGCGGGGAAAGGGCGGAAGTTGCAGGTGGAAGCAAAGAGTAGGCGAGGAAAAATAGCGCTGGTGAATTTATGAGATGGCCCATCTTGAGCATCCATTATCCGCGATTTTGCTAGATTTTCTTAATGACGCCTGAAAGGACCGCTGCCTCTGCAACCGCCCGCGACACCGCCTCCTTCAACCGCAGATCCAACATCTTCGGTAAAATATAATCCGGGCCAAAAAGAAAATCCTTCTCACTCGGATAAGCGGTACGAACAGTTTCTGGCACAGGCTCTTTCACTAAATCCTTAATCGCATGCACCGCGGCTAATTGCATCTCAGTATTAATACAGGACGCACGTGCATCTAACGCACCTCGAAAGATATATGGAAAAGCCAGTGCATTATTCACCTGGTTTGGATAATCACCGCGCCCAGTCGCCATCACTAAATCCTGGCGCACTTTAAAGGCAACCTCAGGTAGAATTTCGGGGATGGGATTAGATAAGGCAAACACAATAGGATTTTTGGCCATCGTTGCGAGCATTTCAGGCTTTAACAAACCGGGGCCTGAGACGCCAATAAAAACATCCGCGCCGTCTAAGGCATCCGCCAGACTGCGTTTTTGTGTGTGGATGGCGAACTTTTGTTTGAAGGCATTCAAATCCGGGCGATCGGTGTGAATCACACCCGCACGGTCAATCATGGCGATGTTTTCATGTCTTGCGCCCAATTTCAACAAAAGTTTCACAGAAGCAATGCCCGCAGCACCTGCGCCTGCGCAAACAATTTGAACTTCAGACAATTTTTTATTTTGCAATTCAAGCGCGTTTAATAAACCCGCAGCGACCACGATCGCAGTGCCATGCTGATCATCATGCATGACAGGAATGGCTAGCCGTTCACGCAAAGCATCTTCAATCGCAAAACATTCCGGTGCTTTAATATCTTCTAGGTTAATGCCACCAAAAGTCGGCGCGATGCGCACCACAGTTTCAACGAAGGCCTCCGGATTTTCACAATCCACTTCAATATCAAAAACATCGACACCCGCCAGATGCTTGAAAAGGACCGCTTTTCCTTCCATCACGGGTTTGCTGGCCAAAGCGCCTGTGTTGCCTAAGCCCAAGACCGCAGTGCCATTGGAAATAATGGCAACCAAATTGCCTTTGTTCGTATAACGATAGGCTGTCTCAGGGGCTTTCACGATTTCTTGAACGGGTTCCGCCACGCCTGGTGTATAGGCCAAGGCCAGGTCTTGTTGTGTAAGGGCCGGCTTGGTAATTGCAATGGAGGTTTTACCAGGGATGGGATTTTCGTGATATTCGAGCGCGGCGTTGCGCATTTTTTCTGAAATCATGATCGATAACCTGAGTTGGTCCCCGGTTGTGCCGGGGATTTTTTATTATTAAAGAATTTACCCCGCGGCTTGCTGCGGGCTCTCTCGCTAAGGGGTATAATTTGAATTACAAAGACGTTATTCGCCTTTTTGTTTTTCTTCTTTTTGTTTTACTTCTTTAGGATTTGCTTCGCTTTTGCCCGCGGCTTTCGCTTTGCCTTGACCATACTTCTGACGGAAGCGGTCAACGCGGCCTGCCGTATCAATTAATTTTTGCGTGCCGGTATAGAAAGGGTGACACTTGGCGCAAATTTCAATTTGAAGATCGTGGTCCAAGGTTGAGCCGGTGACAAAACTGTTCCCGCAGCTGCAAACAACTTTAGTTTCTTTATATTGTGGATGAATTTCAGGTTTCATGGTCTGCCTCTAAATTTAAGAATCTTTTAGAGCGTGGATATTAAACGAACAATAAGCAGTGAAGCAAGAGAAAAATGTAAGGGAAACTGAGCTCTCATGAGGGTAATTTAATTTATCTTATTGATAATATAGGTAATTATGCTTAAACGCCCCTAATTTTTAACACCCTAATTAAATTAACACACAAGGATAGTGACGCCTAAACTACTTTTGCAGGGCTGTCCCATTAAAAATGATCCCCTCTCCCGGAGCGCGTAGCGCGAGGGGAGAGGGGTAGGGGTGAGGGCCGTTCATTTTTGCTTGGTTTGTTGACCTTCAGCCAAGAGGGCTTATAATCAAAGGTCATTTGCGCCGAAGGAAACAATAATGATCAATTTAATAAACCTATTCATCAGCCCAGCTTATGCCGAAACGGCCGCTCCTGCCGTTCAAAGCGGAGGCAGCCCCTTTTCTCTCACCCTCATGTTTGTGGTCTTTTTCCTCTTTTTCTATTTCGTCATGTGGCGGCCGCAAAGCAAACGTGCGAAAGAGCACCGCGATTTAATCACCGCCTTGGCCAAAGGCGACGAGGTGATCACCTCCGGCGGCGTTTTGGGAAAAATCCATAAAATCAGTGAAAAATATGTCGCACTTTTAATTCATAACAACACTGAAGTTGTGGTGCAGAAATCTGCCATTGTCGGCGCTTTACCAAAGGGAACCTTGAAATCGCTCGAATAAAATAAAAAAGGAAGTTTAACGCGCCATGATTACCAATCGCTATCCCTTATGGAAATATCTTTTAATTCTGGCCATCATTATTTTAGGCTTTATTTATGCCTTGCCGAATATTTATGGCGATTATCCCGCTGTTCAAGTCACTGGCGCGAACGCGGCGATTCAGGTGGGCGAAAATACCATTGCGGCAATAAAAAAGGCTTTGCGTGAGGCCAATCTGAGTGAGCAAAAGCTTGAGCAAGATGGCGCCTTTCTCATGCTGCAATTTAATTCCACCGACGCGCAGCTCAAAGCCAAAGAAGTCATTCAAGCCGCCTTGGGAGATAACTTTCTGGTGGCGATCAATCTTGAACCGGCTACGCCGGATTGGCTTAAAAAATTAAAAGCAGTCCCCATGAAGCTGGGCTTGGACTTGCGCGGCGGCGTGCATTTTCTTTTACAGGTAGATGTCGACTCTGTTTTGCAGCAGCGTGTTGAGGGTGATCTGCACAATATCACCCAAAGCTTGCGTGACGCACGAATCCGTTATGGCGGCGTAATGCGTCATGGTTCGCAGGTTGTTTTGCAGTTTCGTGATACGGAGTCTTTGAGTGCGGCTGCTACTGTTTTGTCTCGACGCTATCCTGAATTTACTTGGGTCTCTCAGGTCTTCTCGGGCCATACAGAATTACAGGGAACGCTCTCGACTGCCGCTCTTTATCAGGAAAGACGGGATATTTTAGATCAAGCCATGAATATCTTGCGAAATCGCGTGAATGAACTGGGTATTTCAGAGGCGGTCGTTCAACAGCAAGGCGAAAGCCGGGTCTCCGTGGATTTGCCGGGCGTGCAAGACACCGCGCAAGCCAAGGACATTCTTGGCAAAACAGCCACCTTGGAATTTCATTTGGTCGATGACACGAGCAATGCTTTTGTTGCTGAAAGCGCAGGTGCCCCAGCGGGCGACAGAGTCTATCTCTTTAATGGCCAGCCGATTTTATTGAAAAACCAAGTGGTGTTGCGTGGCTCTTCAATCGTAAGCGCGAGCTCCTCTGTTTCTGAAGATGGACGTCCTTCCGTGAGTGTCCGTTTGAATGGCGAGGGACAGGGTTTGTTTACCAAGGTGACAGCCGAAAATATCGGTCATCCCATGGCGGTGGTCTATGTTGAAGTCAAATCCAAGACCACTGAGGTGAACGGTAAAACTGAAATTAGCTATCAAACCGACCGTCATATCATTAGCGCGCCCATTATTCAAAGCGCTTTAGGAAACAACTTCCAGGTCACGGGCTTACGCAGCCCCGATGAAGCACGCAATTTGGCGCTCTTGCTGCGTGCCGGGGCTTTACCTGCGCCTGTCACCATCATTGAAGAACGCCAAGTCGGCCCCAGTTTAGGCAAGCAAAATATTCAGATGGGCGTCCTCTCCGTTGAAGTGGGCATGGCACTCGTCATCGTTTTCATGGGCTTATATTATGGCGTCATGGGCATGATCGCGAATGTTGCCTTGCTGCTCAATTTAGTCCTGATTGTCGCGGTTTTGTCGCTGCTGGGGGCCACTCTTACGCTTCCGGGCATCGCTGGTATCGTCTTGACGATGGGCATGGCGGTTGACGCCAATGTACTGATCTTTGAGCGTATCCGCGAAGAGCTGCGCAATGGCATGAGCTTGCAAGCTAGTATTTTTTCAGGCTATGAAAAAGCTTTTATCACAATTTTGGACGCGAACCTCACCACGCTGATTGTGGCGATGGTGTTGTTTGGCCTGGGTTCTGGTGTTGTCAAAGGGGTGGCCGTCACCTTGACGATTGGCATTATTACCTCCATGCTGACCGCGATCACAGGAACGCGCGCCTTGGTGAATCTGCTTTATGGCAGACGGACTGTCAAACGTATTTCAATTGGGATTTAAATCACGCCATGGAATTTTTTAAACATAATACCAAGATTAATTTTATGGCCCAGCGTAAATGGGCCGCACTCTTCTCCATGATGCTTTTCGCTTTTTCAATCTATGCCTTGGTTCTTTATGGGCTGAATTGGGGCTTGGATTTTACCGGAGGGACGCAGCTGCACTTGACCTTCCCGGGAGAAGCGAATGTGACGGAGGTGCGTGACACCCTGGATAAGGCCGGATTTAAAGATGCGGTTGTCATCAGTTATGGCACCTCGCACGATGTTTTAGTGACCCTGATGCCGCAAAAAGATGAGGCTAAACCCACGGAAGTCTCAAAGGAAAGCATTGTGGCGCCGGTGCTAAAGGTTTTGCCCACAGCAACCGTCAAGGAAGTGAACTATATCGGCCCGCAAGTGGGGCAGGAACTTGCGACCAAAGGCGCTTTGGCTGTCTTTGTCGCCCTCTTAGGCACCATGATTTACATTGCCTTCCGTTTTGAAACGCGTTTCGCCTTGGGGTCCACCTTGGCGCTGATTCACGATCCCATTATTATTCTGGGCGTCTTCGCCTTTTTTCATTTGGAATTTAACCTCATTGCACTGGCCGCGATTTTGACTGTGATCGGTTACTCCCTGAACGATACCATCGTTATTTTTGACCGGGTCCGTGAAAACTTTCGCCGTCTCCGCAAGGCTTCTTCTTTTGAGGTCATGAACCAAGCTATCAATCAAACCTTGTCCCGTACCATCATGACTTCCGCTTTGACCTTGACCGTGGTTGCGGCGCTTTATTTTCTGGGCGGCGATATGGTGCACGGCTTCGCCTTGGCCATGATTATCGGCATTGTTGTGGGAACTTATTCATCTATTTATGTGGCCGGCTCCTTTGCCTTGACCCTGGGCTTGAACCGGCAACATCTTTTACCAGTGCCCAGGGAAGCGCTTGACGAACGGCCATAAAATTTTTTATTTTCGTTAAGCAGGGCTTTTCCAAACTTGTAAAAGTTGCCGCAGCACCTTCGGGTTAGCGGCAACGATGTCGCCTGTTTTTAAATAGTCTTCTCCGCCTTGGGGACTGCAAACCAAGCCGCCTGCTTCTTTAATGAGAAGGACTCCCGCAGCCATGTCCCAGGGTTTCAAACCCAGTTCCCAAAAACCGTCCAGACGACCGCAGGCGACATAGGCCAAGTCTAAAGTAGCAGCACCAGCCCGGCGGACATCGCCGCAAATGGGCAAAAGACCTTGCAACATTTTGAGATACAGATTTTGGACTTCCACAGGATGGTGCGAAGGAAAGCCTGTTCCAAGCAGACACTGCTCTAATTTTTTTTGGGTGCTTACGCGGATGCGCCGCTCATTTAAATGGGCACCTTTGCCACGGCTTGCGGTGAAAAGTTCCTGACGGAGCGGATCATAAATAACGCCGTGCTCAATCCGGTTGCGGTAGCGATAGGCAATGGACACCGCGAAATGAGGGAAGCCATGAATAAAGTTGCGTGTGCCATCGATGGGATCAATAATCCAAAGACCTTCACTGTCCCCCGTTTGGCCGCTTTCTTCCGCTAAAAAGCTGTGCTGGGGATAGGCTTTCTGGATGATGGAGATAATTTCGCGCTCGGCCATCTGGTCAACGTTGGTGACAAAGTCCCGAGGGTTTTTTTCTTGGATAGTGATTTTGTCCGGTCGGTCCAAGGCGCGGACAATCAGATCTCCGGCGGCCCGAGCGGCTTGAATTGCGACATTAACAAGAGGTTCACGCATGGCTTGATCTTCTATTCAAAGACGCAATGCGCAGGGTCGTGGTCGCCTGGCATGCAAGTTAAGGTATATCCTACCACGGATACATGGTCCCACGGAGGGATGTTCTCCTGGGGTTGCTGATAGATCTTGTCGCTGATTAAAGTAAAAGCGGGGCAGAGCCAAGAGGGACAAGCATCGTATCTGCAAATGATTTGTCCATAGTAAAAAGAGCCATTGAGTGAATGAATGGCCGCGGAAAAGGTATGATTTTCCACAGGATAATCAGGTGGAATTAAAAAGGCCCAGCCTGCAGGCGGCATAAAGGGATGGATTTCCTCAATGCGTGGACAGGTATCAGCAAAGCTCTGCAAGCTTCCCAAAAGAAGAAAATGAAAGATCAGGAAACTTGCTCTTTTTTTCATACTGAATGACCGGGGCTTTAAGAGGTACGCTAGTAAATCATTGTGCTCTGTCGATGTCAATTGTTTGGCCACAGCGATTTCTATTGTCTTCAAGGCCATTTCCGTATAAAAGAAAGACAGTTTAATAAGGTAAAAGGCCATGTTTTCGAACATTCGCATTGTTTTGGTGAATACTTCCCATCCCGGCAATATTGGCTCTGCGGCTAGGGCCATGAAAACAATGGGATTTTATTCGCTTTATTTGGTCGCGCCTAAGCTTTTCCCGCATGACAAGGCCCGTGAAATGGCTTCCTATGCGGTTGATGTGCTGGAGCAGGCGACCGTGGTTGAAACGCTGGATGAGGCGCTTGAGGACTGCAGCTTTGTGATTGGGACTAGCGCGCGGATGCGCACGATCCCCTGGCCGCTTTTGTCTCCTCGAGAAGTCGCAGGCCGTGCAATGACTGAAGCGAAAACGCATCAGGTCGCCCTGTTATTTGGAAGAGAACAGACGGGCCTTACCAATGAAGAGTTGAACCGTTGTCATTTTCACGTGCATATTCCAACGAACCCTGATTATTCTTCCTTGAATATTGCTGCTGCAGTGCAAGTCCTGGCTTATGAATTGCGCACCGCAGGCCTAGCACAGGTGGAAACGCCGCTGACAATTTTAGGCCCCGAGAGCGAAGATTTCTGGGATTATCGTCTGGCTACCGCTAAAGAAATGGAGGGTTTTTACAGCCACCTTCAAGAAACCCTCGTCGGCCTAGACTTCCTAAACCCCGAAGCCCCCCGCAAACTCATGACCCGCCTACGCCGCCTCTTCAACCGCGCCCGCCCCGACATGATGGAAGTCAACATCCTCCGCGGCATGCTAAGTGCCATACAAAAAAAATAAGCATAAAACCCTTCGCCCTGAGAAGATGCGAAGCACCGTCTCGAAGCGCTTACTCCTTCAAATTCGCCAAGGATTCCCACCCCGCCTGCGTCGCCTTCCGCTTACCCAGTCTCTCGACCCATTCACAAATATTCGGAATGTCCTCTTCCTCAACGCCGAACCGTTCATAATCTTTCAACCAGGGAAAGGCCGCTATATCCGCAATAGAATACTCTCCCGCCAAGAATTTATTTTCACCCAGTTGCTTTTCAATAATCGAGCAAACCCGTTTGGTTTCACTGTTAAACCGTTTCACCGCATAAGGAATGCTCTCCGCATGAAACATAAAATGCTTATTGTTACCGAAAATAGGGCCGATTTTAGAGTTTTCAAAAAGCAGCCATTGCAAAACTTCAAAGCGCTCCGCGGGCTGCTTTGGCATAAACTGTCCGCTTTTTTCGGCTAAATACATGAGGATGGCGCTGGGCTCAAAAATGGCGATGGGGTCTTTTTTAGCTTTGTCGCGGTCTAGGATGATAGGAAAATTATGATGCGGAGAAAACTTCGATAATTCCAACTCCAAGGTCTCGCTGTTTTCTTTGGTCACGGGGAAGACGGTGTAATGTTGTTCAAGTTCTTCAAGCATGATGGTGATCATGTAAGTGCTGGGTGTGAGTGAGCCGTAGAGTTCGATCATGATGTTCCTCCTGAAGGGGTGAATAGCTGTCCTTAGCCACTGCTTAGCCCATGATAGACAAAAAATTAAAAAAATCAAGAGGGTGTGATATAAAAACTGCCTGTCTTGCTTGAAGGGCAGGCGATTGCCTACTTGCAAAATCGGGGATTTTTTTTTAAGTTAGAGCTCCTTTGTCTAAATTTTGAATGGTTATGCGACCTATTTATCTCGATTATGCTGCAACCACCCCCCTGGATCCTCGCGTCTTGGAAAAGCTGCAGCTTTATCTTACACAGGATGGCATTTTTGCCAATCCCGCCTCGGACCATGTTCTAGGGCATGTGGCCAAACAAGCGGTCGAGCAAGCACGTGAGCAGGTGGCGGCTTTGATTCATGCGGAGCCGAGTGAGCTGATTTGGACTTCAGGGGCGACAGAGGCCAATAACCTCGCGATCAAAGGCGCGGCGGAGCTTTATCAGCGCAAAGGCCGGCATCTGATTACCATGAAGACTGAGCATCAAACGGTTTTAGCTTCCTGTCAGCAATTGGAGAAGCAAGGATTTTCAGTTACCTATCTCTCACCCGGACCGAATGGCCTGCTGGACCTTGAAAAACTTCGGGCGGCTATCCGTGAGGACACCATGCTCGTTTCCTTAATGCAGGTCAATAATGAAACCGGCGTGATTCAAGACCTCGCCGCGGTTTCGCAAATCACGGCCGAGCGCGGCATTCTTTTGCATGTGGATGCCGCACAAGCTGCCGGGAAAATTCCTTTAAATGTTAAAGAAGTCCCAGTGGACCTACTCTCTCTCTGTGCCCATAAAGTCTATGGCCCGAAAGGCATCGGCGCGCTTTATTTGCGCCGCAAACCCCGTGTGCGGGTGAGTCCGCAAATTCATGGCGGCGGGCAGGAAAAAGGGCTGCGTTCGGGGACCTTGCCGACGCATCAAATTGTGGCCATGGGGGAGGCTTTTGCTGTGGCGGAGCAGGAAAGGGAGCAAGACTATAAAAAAATTGCAAACTTACGGACACGCTTCCTGCAAGGACTTGGGTCTTTGCCCTTTTTTATCCACGGCGATGCTGCTCATGCTGTCCCGCATATTATCAATTTACGTTTTGCAGGTGAGGTACCTGCGAATCATTTACTACGCGCACTGCCTGATCTTGCTTTGTCCACAGCTTCAGCTTGTATGCAGGGAGCGCATCACTCTCATGTTCTGCGCGCGATGGGCTTGAGTGACCTTGAAGCGAAGTCGGCGCTTCGTATTTCGCTAGGCCGTTTTACGACGGAAATAGAGATTGATTTTGCTGTTCGTCAGTTTCATCAGGCACTTCACCTCAAGTACTAAAGTCTTAAATCGAGGCCTTGGCTTGCGGCGGCAGATAGGCCACATTGATTTCGATGGGTGTAAATTCTTGTTCCGCAGCCAATGGAATTGTAGAACTTGTTTTTTGCCCAGCCTGGGAAACCGACTGGCCAAGTCGGGAGGAAGTTTTTCATTTTTTTCCCAAATAAAAATGGCGCCTTTTTCTTGCAATACCGTTTCATGAATCCACGGACTAAGACGCTTGTTCCAATTAATATAAACTTTTGGATGATCTTTGGAATAAAAAGCCAAATTACCAGAAAGCCAGCGTGAACCAGCCACATAATTTAAGGGTTGATGAAATTTTTGATACCAGCTCTCTGTGAGTGTTTGAGCTAACGTGGTTCCCGGAAAATTAGCGCTGGAGGTTTCTTTACTTTGCATGAAGGCCAAACTATAGCCGGCCAAAGCGAGCAGCAAGAGGGTGGCTAAGACAGCGATAAAACGATAAAACCGACGCGGTGTGAGGTGTGGCTGCAAATAGGCCATGAGCAGTAGGCCGCCCAGAGAGAAAAGTGGTTCCCCCCAGCCAGCGCGCAGTTTGAAGCCTAAAAGCAAGGACAGAAGCGCGGTAAAGAAGAAAGGACCAAGACCCAAGAGGATTAAAAATGTTTTATCGAACCCTGTCATTGAAAAACGGTGCGGCAGTGAGAGCGGTTTTTTCCCAAGCAAAAGCAGCAGTGCCAATAAAATAGCTGGCAAAACAGCTTCAAATTGCTCATAAAAAAACTGCCAAGGATAAGCAAAATGGTTCCAGAGTGTCGGTGGGCTGCTGACTCGATCAAAGGCATAGGTCACGGTCACAAAGTCATGCGAAAAAAGCCAAAGGACATGGGGGGCGCAAATCAGCACAAAAAGCAGGAGGGCCGCGTAAAAGCCAGCGCTTTTAAAGCACTTATAATTTTCCTTGAAAAGAAAAAGAAAAACCGTCATCGGTACCAGCAACACGACGGTATAGTATTTTGTCATCATCGCAAGGCCGGCGAAGCAGCCGCAGCCCAGCCAAGCTAAAAAACGCGCGCGCGGCGATACGCCCCGCAGGGCATTATAAAAACAAAGCAGTAATACGGCCCACAGGCTGAGTTCCAAGGTGGTGTCATTAAAATCGATGGCAAGAAAA
>CAYVBZ010000040.1:0-20951 GCA_964449835.1 uncultured Coxiellaceae bacterium
CACAACCTTGCCAAGGTTGGGGTCGCGAGTTCGAGTCTCGTTTCCCGCTCCAAATTGGCCTTATTTATGAAGTAGGCAGGGTGGATTGATCTACCTTGTGTTTTTTTTGGCTGGGTGGCAGAGTGGTTATGCAGCGGCCTGCAAAGCCGTTGACGCCGGTTCAATTCCGACCCCAGCCTGGATGACAATATAGGCCTGGGTGGCGGAATTGGTAGACGCAAGGGACTTAAAATCCCTCGGAAAATTTTTCCGTGCCGGTTCGATTCCGGCCCTAGGCACCAAATTTGGAGAGGAGAGGGTAGCTAACCCCATGACTTTTGTTGTAACCGAGCAATGCATCAAATGCAAATATACAGATTGTGTTGAAGTCTGTCCGGTGGATTGTTTTTATGAGGGCCCCAATTTCCTCGCCATCAATCCCAGCGAATGTATTGATTGTGCATTATGTGAGCCAGAATGTCCGGTGAATGCTATCTATTCTCAAGATGATCTCCCTGAAAAGTATCAGAATTTTTTAGAATTAAACAAAGAGTTATCGGAAAGCTGGCCTAATATTAATCGCATCAAGGAGGCACCTCCGGATGCGGACCAATGGGCCAATGTTGAGGGAAAGCTACAACATCTTGAAAAAGAGTGGAAATAACGCCAGTCCATGAAAATTCTTGCCCTTGATACTTCCTCCAATGCTTGTTCTGTTGCCTTGCTAAACGATAACGCGGTCTCTGCGCGGCACGAAGTGGTCCCCCTTCGGCATGCTCAATATATTCTTTCTTATCTTGAAGACATCCTGACTTGCGATCTTCCTTCCTTAAATGCCTTAGCTTGGGGCTGTGGCCCTGGCAGTTTTACTGGTTTGCGTATTGCGGCTTCTGTGATTCAAGCTCTCGGTTTTGCTCATCAACTTCCGGTGATTAATGTTTCCTCCTTGGCAGCCTTGGCCCAAACAGCTTACCAGGAACAGGGTTGGAAACGCCTGTTGGTTGCGGTGGATGCCCGCATGAATGAGATTTATTGGGGAGCTTATCAGGTCAATGCCGAGGGTTATGTTGAAGCGCTATTACCAGAAGGACTTTCTTCAGCAGATGAGCTATCTGCTATGATGGAAGAAAGACTCGACTTTTCCGAAGGCTGGCAAGCGGTGGGCAATGCTTGGACAGTTTATCGGGATGGATTAAAAAAACAATTAAAAAACAATATATTGCAAGTTGATTCAGAAGTGTTACCTAAAGCAATGGCAGTGGCTTTGTTGGGAAAGCAACAATACCAAAAAGGGCAGGCCCAGCACTCTTTTGATGCTCTCCCAAGGTATTTGCGAGATAATGTTTGTACAGCTTCAAAGAGGCAGTAAGGAGAGTTTTATGGCGCTAAGAGCCGATCATGAACGCCAGACGATTATTAATCTGATTCGTACCTATTTTCAAAAGCGCATGCCAAAAGAACAGGCCCTCCTGATCGAGACCTTTGCGCAGCGTTATCTTTCAGCTTGTGCCGTCGAGGACCTTCGCGAGCGTTCCATCGACGACTTATGTGGTGCTTTATTATCGATATGGAACTTTATATATCAGCGCATGCCCGGCGAGTGCAAAGTCCGCGTTTTTAATCCCTATCTCGATGTGGACCACTGGCAGTCGCAGCATACCATTGTTGAAATTTCGCATGATGATATTCCTTTTTTAGTCGACTCCACCCGTATGGAGTTGGACCGCTTGGGGTATCAGGTTCATTTTGCCATTCACATGGGCGGTCTCAAAGTCAAACGGGACAACCATGACCGCATTACCGATATTTTGCCGGTCGGCGCAGAGGAAGAAGGCGCTTTTTCGGAGGCACCTATTTATTTTGAAATTGACCGCATTATTGATGTTGCAGCCATGGAAGAGTTGTGCGCGAATATCGAACATGTTTTAGGGGATGTGCGCATTGCAGTCGCAGACTGGCGCGATATGATCTCTAAAATGGAGGAGTCCATCAATGACTTGGAAGAGAATCCTCCACCGCTGGATCCAGAAGACATCGCGGAGTCGAGAGCTTTTTTAAGGTGGCTGATCAACAATAATTTCAGCTTCTTAGGTTGCCGTGATTATAAGTTGATTGGAGATGGCATGAATCGCGCTTTGCAGATGGTTCCCGGTTCAGGTCTTGGGGTTTTGCGTGATATGGTTGGCGTAAAGATCTCCCGCTCTTACGCGGAACTGCCGCCGCAAGCGAGGAAAATTGCTTTATCCAAAAATATTCTGATTATCGCGAAAACCCATACCAAGTCCACGGTGCATCATCCGGGCTATACAGATTATGTGGGCGTGAAACGTTTCAATGAAAAAGGCGAGCTGATTGGTGAAAGGCGTTTCATCGGTCTTTATACCTCAAGCGCTTATCATTCCAACACTAAACTGATTCCCTTTGTGCGTCACAAGGTGACCAAAATTCTGGAAGATCTCCGCTTTCCCCCCGACAGCCATGACGGCAAGGAGGTGGCGCATATTCTGGAAACTTTGCCGCGGGATGATCTTTTTCAAGGAGCGCATGAAGAGTTAATGGAGCTTACCCTGGGTATTTTGCAACTCCAAGAACGCAAGCGTATCCGTTTATTTGTGCGTTCAGATGCTTATGGCCGTTATTTTTCCTGTTTAGTCTATGTGCCCCGCGAAATTTTCACGACGGACCTCAGCAGCCTGATGCAAGAAGTTCTCATGCGGGCTTTTAGCGGTGTTGAAGCGACCTATTCAGCTTATTTCTCGGATTCTGTCTTGGCGCGCATTCATTACAATGTGCGGGTTGAACAACAAAGCCGGCCCAATTATGACGTTTCCGAATTAGAGCAGCAACTGGTGGCTGCAGCCCGTTCCTGGGGAGATGAGTTAAAAGCACGATTGATCCAAACCTTTGGTGAAGCGGATGGACTCAAGTATTTCGCCAAATATAACAAGGCTTTTCCAGCCAGTTACACCGAATCTTGTTCGCCAGTGATCGCGGTTGAAGATATCCGAAAAATTGAAACGCTTTCTTCCGAGCAGCCCTTGGGCATGTCCTTTATCAAAGACAGCGAACGCGGTGCGCAAATTTTACGATTTAAACTTTTTCATATTGAACAGATTATTGTTTTGTCCGATGTTTTGCCTACACTTGAGCATATGGGACTGCGAATTTTGGGAGAGCGCCCGCATGAAATTAAACTCAAGGGCAGCCGCACAGTCTGGATCAATGACTTTGATATGATTTATGTGAGCCCCAAAGAAATTGATGTTGAAAAAGTGAAGGATATTTTTCAGGAAACCTTCGCGCAGATCTGGAATCGCAACATTGAGGATGACGGTTTTAACCGCTTAGTTTTTGAAGCTCGCTTGGATTGGAAAGAAATTATTGTGTTACGGGCTTATACGAAATATCTCCGTCAAATTGGCTTCATGTTTAGTCAGGCCTATATAGAGCAAGCCTTGGTCAATAATGCCGATATCGCAAGAGATCTGAGTGAACTTTTTAAGCTGCGTTTTTCACCGCATTATTCACTGGAAGAGCGCCAAAAAGCGGAGCTCATCGTCAAAAAAATTGAGGAAGCTTTGGACCAGGTGGCGAGCTTGGACGAGGACCGGATTTTGCGCCGGTTGTTGGAGGTGATGCTCGCGACGCTGCGCACCAATTATTTTCAGAGGCAAACTGATGCCTTGGGGCATACCACGGAAAAGCCCTATCTTTCTTTTAAGTTCAACCCTGCCGCGATTTCAGACTTACCACTTCCAAGGCCCCTCTATGAAATTTTTGTTTATTCGCCGCGGGTCGAAGGCGTTCATTTGCGCGGTGGGAAGGCTGCTCGCGGCGGCATTCGCTGGTCGGACCGCCGTGAAGATTTTCGTACTGAAATCTTGGGTCTTATGAAAGCGCAGCAAGTGAAAAATGCTTTGATTGTTCCCGTCGGTGCAAAAGGAGGATTTTTTCCAAAGCAATTGCCGAGCGACGCGGACCGTGATGAACTGATTAAAGAGGCGGTTTTTTGTTATTCGACCTTTATCCGCGGCCTGCTTGATCTGACTGACAATATCGTGGGCGAGCGCGTGGTCCCCGCCAATGATGTGGTGCGCTATGACGACGATGATACTTATCTTGTGGTCGCGGCTGATAAAGGAACAGCCACCTTTTCCGACATTGCCAATAGTATCGCTAAAGAATATGAATTCTGGATGGGAGACGCTTTTGCCTCCGGCGGTTCTGCGGGTTATGACCATAAGAAAATGGGCATCACCGCGCGCGGGGTTTGGGTATCGGTGCAGCGTCATTTCCGCGGGTTGGGCCTCGATCCAGAAAAAGATGATTTTACGACTATCGGTATCGGAGACATGGCGGGCGATGTTTTTGGTAATGGCGTACTCTTGTCCAAGCACATGAAGTTAATTGGCGCCTTTAACAATGCCCATATTTTCCTGGACCCGAATCCAGATCCTTTAATTAGTTATGAAGAGCGGCGCAGGCTTTTTAATTTGCCGCGTTCCTCGTGGATGGACTACAATGTCGAGCTGATTTCAAAAGGGGGCGGTGTTTATAACCGCTCTGCTAAATCCATCGCTATTTCGCCTGAGATCAAAGCGGCTTTGGGCATTAAAGTCGACCATCTGGTTCCCACGGAATTGATCCGGGCTATGCTAAAGGCGCCGGTCGATTTACTTTGGAATGGCGGAATTGGGACCTTTGTCAAGTCTACCCGGGAAACACATTTAGACGTGGGCGACAAATTGAATGATGTGATTCGCGTTGACGGCTGCGAATTAAGCACGCGCGTCGTGGCTGAAGGCGGCAACCTGGGCTTTACGCAGCTTGGCCGCATTGAGTATGCCTTGCAAGGCGGGATCATCAATACTGATTTTATTGACAACTCTGCGGGAGTAGATTGCTCCGATCATGAGGTCAATATCAAAATTTTATTAAATACCTTGATGGCCGCGAACAAAATGTCCTTAGAAGAACGCAATCAAGTGTTGGGGCAAATGACAGATGAGGTAGCAGAGCTTGTTTTACGGGACAATTATGAGCAAACGCAAATTTTAGCCTTGGAGTCCTCGGTTTCTCAGCAGGCCATGGAAATTTTACGCCGTTACATGCTGGAGTTAGAAAAGCGGGGCAGGCTGGACCGTAAACTTGAATTTTTGCCCGATGACAAGACCATTTTGGAGCGTAAAGCGAGCAATAAACTGCTGACTTGTCCAGAAATCGCAGTCCTGCTGTCTTATTGCAAGCTATTTTTAAAGCAAGATATTTTGAGCACGGACCTGCCCGAGGAACCGTATTTATTAAAGAACTTGTCAACGGCTTTTCCGAAGCTGCTTTATGAAAAATATTTTTCAGAGATGAAGCTGCATCGCCTACGACGGGAAATCATCGCGACGCAATTAAGCAAAAGCATTACCGACCACATGGGCATTAATTTTGTCGAGCGCCTGCAGAGCGAAACGGGTGCCTCGGTCGCCTCGGTCGTGCGGGCTTATACCGTTGCTGAAAGTATCTATGAGCTCGAGCTGTTATGGCCGCAAATTGAAGCCTTAGACCGGAAAGTGGACATTCAAACACAGCAATATTTGATGATGCAACTTTTTTATTTGGTCCGTCGTGGGACGCGTTGGTTCTTGCGTAATCGTAAACCGGACATGGACATTCAAAAAACCATCGTGACCTTTGCACCATTGATTGCTGAATTGATCTCCAAGCTTTCAAAATTGCTGCCGGAAGAAAATTCGGAAATGCTGAATATTGAAGTCAGCTCCTTGATTGAAAAAGGGGTCCCAGAAATTTTGGCGGTCCGTCTTGCGAGCTGCAGTACGCTCTTTACCTCGCTGGACCTGGTGGAGGCCGCTCGTCTGAGTCATTTTACCTTGGATGAAATGGCGCAGACCTATTATAGTTTGGGCAATGCGCTGGATTTAAGATGGCTGCGGGAAGCAATTAGTGCTTATCCGTTGGAAACCCAATGGGGCGAGCTGGGACGTTCCAGCTACCGCGATGATCTGGATCGTGTGCAGCGTAATTTAAGCATTAATGTTTTGAATTTTGCCAAAAAGAAAATGAAAAAAGCGCCGGTCAATGAGCGTATTCAGGCCTGGTTGGATGAGCAGCAGATTTTTATCCAACGATGGAAAAATTTAGTGGCGGACATTAAATCTTCGATTAGTGTGGAGTTTGTGACTTATTCGGTGCTGTTACGGGAGTTGTTTGATTTCGCGGGAGCGTCGCAGACTTTGGAGTGACGGTTAGGAAGGGTGCTAATTCAAATTATATTTCCCACGGGGTAAATTCTTTAATATCAAAAGGAGCGTAAATCATGCAGGAGAAAACGGTTTTAACGGAAAATTCGGCTGAATTTAATTATCCCTCACAATATGTGGAGGTCCTCGACTCTAAGGTCCATTATGTCGAGCAAGGTTCAGGCGATCCTATTCTCTTTTTGCATGGCATGCCCTCCTCTTGTTATGTCTGGCGCAACGTTATCCCATTTTTAGCACCCTTGGGCCGCTGTATTGCGCCAGACCTTATCGGCATGGGGAAGTCAGGTAGACCGGACCTTGCTTATACGATTGAAGACCATATTCGCTATATTGAGCAATTTATTGAGGTTAAAAAACTCAAAAAATTGACCTTGGTCATGCACGGCTGGGGTTCGGTGATTGGTTTTGATTATGCGATGCGCCATGAGTCGAATTGTAAGGCGCTTGTGTTTTATGAAGCTTTTTTGCGCCCCTTGCAGGGCGGCGATTTGTCCCTGCCTTATCAAGAGCAGCTGCATGAACTGCAATTGCTGGAGCATCAAAAGGATTTAATGGAAAACGCAGCTTTTTTCATTGATAAGTTGTTGCCGCAAAGCATGGTGCACCGGCTGACAGCGCAAGAGCTGCAGCATTATCGGGAGCCTTTAAAGAAAAAAGATGAAGCTGAAAAAGGGCTTGGAAAGGTTTTGATGCAATATAAAATGGAGTTGCCGCGCGGGGATGGCAAAAGTAAGTTGGACCAGTTGATTGCCCATTATTCTGAAAAGTTGATGCACTCGAAGTTGCCTAAACTTTTGCTTTATTCGGTGCCCGGGTTTATTACCACGATTGCGACTGTGATGTGGGCCAAGGAGAACCTGCCACATTTAGAAGTGGGAGATTTGGGGGAAGAGCTGCATTTTGCGCAGGAGGCGAGGCCTCAGTTAATGGGAGAATTGATGAGTGCTTGGTTGCAGGCTGTTGAGCAAGAAGGTGGTTCTCATTAAAAGTTGCTAATATCTGGAGAAAAGTTTAAATGATCATTTTAATCGGCTTGGCCATCTCATTAGTCGTTTTCCTAGTGCTTTTTTGGTTTTTCTCAAGTACCAAGCATTTAAAACCCTCGCTGCCGCCCCAGCAGCTGAATAAAGCCTTCACCATCAGCAGTAAAGACATCGAGAACATCGCGGGAGACAATGTGCTCACCACGCAATTGGACTTGGCGCGGGCCTATATTGAGACCGACCGAAAAAGTTTAGCGAAAAGTATTCTCACGAATGTGTTAGTGCAGGGGAGCGCGGACCAAAAGCAGGAGGCCAAAAGGTTGTTGGCCAATCTGCAAATGCTGTTCTAAATCTCATGCGAATTGCTCTTGGTATTGAATATGATGGCAGCCGCTATCACGGCTGGCAGGCGCAAGTGAATGCGCATAAAAAATTGCCGACGGTCCAAGGGTTACTGCAGACTGCTTTATCACGTATCGCGGACCACCCTGTTGAACTCTATTGTGCCGGCCGAACAGATGCCGGCGTGCATGCGACAGGGCAGGTTGTACATTTCGACACAGAAGCAAAACGCCATCCCGATGCTTGGATTTGGGGCGCTAACTCACATCTTCCGCCTGAAATTGCCGTTCGATGGTCAAAGTCAGTGGATTATGGTTTTCATGCTCGTTTTTCCGCCTTGGCGCGCCGCTATCGTTACATTATTTATAACCATCCCATTCGCCCGGCTATTTTGTCGGGCCGCGTTACTTGGCATTACTATCCCCTTGAGACTGCCCGGATGCAGGAAGCGGCCAATTATTTTTTAGGCGAACAAGATTTTTCATCTTTTCGCTCCTCTGAATGTTCCTCAAAAACGGCCATGCGAAATGTGATAGAGTTGAGGATTTCACGTCAAAATAGCTTTGTTCTGATCGAAATCGAGGCCAATGCTTTTTTGCATCACATGGTACGCAATGTAGCGGGTGTATTAATGCGCATTGGCGCTGGATGGGAGAAACCGGAATGGGCCTTGCAAGTGCTGCAAGCGCGCGACCGCCGCGCGGCAGCTGAAACCGCGCCCGCTCACGGTCTGTATTTAATCCAAGTCCGCTATCCGGGCATTTATCAATTTCCAAGTCCGGAAGGTCTTCTTCTCCCCGGGCCCTAAACCATCGACAAATAAAGTCGATGTAAATGCTCCACCTGCATTTGCAAATCCTTCAAACTACCGGTGTTGTGAACCACTTCATCTGCTGCAGCAAGCCGCTTTTCCCGGCTGCCAACATGAGCGGAAATCCTTTCACAGTGAACAGGAAAAGACGGCCATCGCCTGGATTCATCAATTACCACCAAGATTAACCATCAAGACAGCCCTCCCAGAGAATTCAGAAATTGCAATAGGGCTTGTCCGACAGAGAAGCGTCGATTGATTTTTAAAGAGAATTTCCCGGGGTTACTGATGTGGCTACATTAGCCCAAACTCCAATTTGACAAAAATACGTCTTTGACGTATAATAAGAATATATGAAAAAATACGAATGGGACAATGATAAAAGGGAGCTTAATCTCAAAAAGCATGGGATTGATTTTCTTGATGCTGTTGAGGTATTTGATGACCCAGACATAATTGAGGCATCAAGTACCCGAAAAGGGGAAGAAAGATTTGAAGCTATAGGGATGGTTCATGATGTTGTTATTTTCGTAGCTTATGCAATTCGGAAAAACAAAAAGAGAATTATCTCAGCTAGGAGGGCAAGCAGATATGAGCGAGAAGACTACTATGAAGAAAAGAACTAAAGGTAAGACCGATTGGCACAAGGTTAAGGCTTTAACAGAGAAGCAGATTATTGCGGCTGCAAAATCTGACCCTGATGCTCAGCCTTTAACCAGAGCACAATTAAAGAAATTTAAGCGTGTTAATCCACCGAAAGAAAAGGAAATTGACGTGAAGCGCATTCGTCAAATGCTCCATGTTACCCAGTCTGAGTTTGCGGGTTATTTTGGGGTAAGCTTAAGAACTATCCAAGAGTGGGAGCAGCATAGACGCACCCCAAATCAACTGGCGCGTAACTTCCTTAAGGTGATTGAGAAAGCACCAAAGGCGGTATTAGAAGCACTGGCGGCTTAAGCAGATAATGAGACAAAGAACATGAGCACCAACACCAACAAGCAAGAGAAAGTCTGGATAATACAACGCTGCATTGATGATGTCGCCCCGAAAAATTTGATTCTTGAGGTAGTCTTCAATGTGGCGGCGAATAGTTTCATCATCTAAAAGAAGAATCTTTGCTATCTCTTCTCCCCAGGCCCTAAACCATCGACAAATAAAGTCGATGTAAATGCTCCACCTGCATTTGCAAATCCTTCAAACTACCGGTGTTGTGAACCACTTCATCTGCTGCAGCAAGCCGCTTTTCCCGGTTGGCTTGGGTCGCAATAATCTTTTGCAAGTCTTCTGCTTTGGCCTGATCACGTGTTTTTAAACGGAGAATTTGTGTTTCTTCCGGTGTGTCGACGACAAGAATATGTTTTATAAAATGATAGGGCCCTGTTTCAACAAGCAAGGGAATAACAACCAGACAATAGGGTGCATGGATTTTCTCGAGTTCATTTTTAATTTGCTGCGAAATCAAGGGATGAAGCAGCGTTTCTAACCAATACCGGTGAGTTGGATGATTAAAAATATGTTCACGGAGTTTTTGACGGTCTAAGGTCTGATCTGGCTTTAAAAAGGTAGGCCCAAAATGCTCCAGTATTTTTTCCCAGGCCGGTTGATGCGGTTGAGTCAGGCTACGGGCAATTAAATCGGCGTCAATAATGGGAATGCCGTGTTTTGCAAAAAGAGTAGCAACGGTTGATTTGCCGCTCCCGATTCCGCCTGTTAAACCGACGACTAGCATAGGCTTATCTCAGCATCCAGTGCCAATACATAGAAAGAATTTCATTGCCCCAAAGCAGGCCCAGCCAGCCAGCGGCAGCAAGGTAGGGGCCAAAGGGCAGTGGAATGCTTTTAAATTGCTGTTTGCTAATCAGATGAATGATTCCAAACAGCGCGCCCACAAAAGAAGCGGTCAAAATAATCATAGGGAGTTGCTGCCAGCCTAAAAAAGCGCCGAGGGCAGCGAGCAATTTAAAATCACCTTGTCCCATCCCAGTCTTGCCAGTGATTCTTTTGAAGGCCAGTTCAATCCAAGCAAAAATAAGATAACCCGCGATGCCACCCAAGATAGCGTCCCGACTGTTGCAGAATAGAGGGAAAAGGCTAAAAAACAAACCCAGCCATAACAATAGTAAGGTGAGTTGGTCGGGCAGAAGGAAAAAATCAAGGTCGATAAAAGTCAGAGCAAGCAGAATCCAGGTAAAGAGGAGCGCAGCAAAGGTTTGCCAACTGAGGCCAAAATGCCAGGCCACAAAGACAGAGCTGAGTAGGGTAAGAGCTTCCACCAGTGGATAGCGAAAAGAAATGCGGGCTTTGCAATAAGCGCATTTTCCCCGTAAAAAAAGATAACTGAGCAGCGGGATGTTATGCCAAGGTTTCAGTGTTTTTTTACAGTGCGGACAGTGCGAAAAGGGGAGGGCCAGTGAAAAGGGCGCAGTGGCATGGGAATCTGATTTCAATTTTAAATATTCTCTGCATTCTTCATGCCAGGCGTTTTGCATCATGCGCGGCAGGCGGTAGATCACGACATTCAAAAAGCTGCCGATACAGAGCGAGCAAAGCGCCACACAAAATAAAAAAAATCCGGAGTGCTCTGAGAAAAATGGAATAAGATTTAAGTCTATCATAGAGCTGTCCCTAGCCGAAAAATGGGCAAATACATTGTAATGATTACTCCACCGATTAAAACACCAAGTATAGCGATAATCAAGGGTCCCAGAAGGGCCCTCAGGAAACTGAGCTTCTTTTCGAGTTCGGCCTCAGCAATTTCTGCAAATTTTTCAAGCATTCGATCCAAGGTCCCGGATTCTTCGCCGATATGGACCATCTGGACGAGTAAGGTTGGGAAAAGCAGGGCTTGCTTTAGAGAAGAGGAAAGGCGTTTACCCGAGCTGACACCGGCATGCACTTGGTAAATGGCTGTTCGAAAGTCCGGGTGAGGTGAGAGCTCTGCAACCAAGAGCAGTGCTTCGGTTAAAGGCAGGCCTGCGGAAAGAATGCCGGCCAGCGTGTGTGAAAAATGAGTCAGGGTCAACTTTCGGAATAAGCTCCGGCAACCTGGTAGTTTGCAGAGGAATTTTAGACTGCGCTGACGAAGTTTAAGCGAAGCTCGAAAATGGAAAAGTAGGAACAAACTGAGCAAGGTCAAGCAACCGAGACCCCCCAGTCTTTTTTGCAGGCCCCTGGCAAGCTGAATGAGGGCCTGTGTTGAACTGGGGATTTTATTTGGAAAATGCTCAAAGAGAACAGCAAATTGAGGCACCACCCATAGTAAAAGGAAGAGCATGGAGAGCAGGGTGGCGCTGAGTGTGATGGCCGGATAAATCAGCGCTTGCTGGATTTGTTTTTTGAGGGTTTGAGTTTTTTCTTGATATTGCGTGATTTTCCAGAGTGTTTGTTCAAGCGTCCCGCTTTGTTCACCAATACGAATTAACTGGCAAGAAAAACGGTCAAAGACTTTGGGATGACGCTGTAAGCTGCGGTAAAAAGTTTTGCCGCTTTCCAAATCGAAGCATAAACTTTGAATGAGTTTGCGAAAGCTTAGTTTAGACTGTGTTTGCAGGAGAAGCTCGAAGCTTTTATGAAGACTGATTCCAGAGGAGATCAAGGTGCTGAGTTGTCTAAAAAACTGAAGCAGGTCTTGCGTTGTGATTTTTTTCATTTGAGTAAGACCCGGTCTAGTTCCGATAAGCTGGTTTCGCCTTCCTGCACTTTTGCTAAACCTGCTTCCCTGAGGGTGCGAAAGCCTTCTTTGCGGGCGGTCTTGATTAAAGCGTCTCTGCCCGCGTTTTTGAGCGCTAATTGAATGAGCGTCTCACTCGGACTGAGACATTCAAAGATAGCGGTCCTTCCCCGATAGCCTTGCCGGCAGTGCCGGCAACCATAGGCCCGATACCGCTTTAGGACTGGACTTTCAGGCGGAGCCAGTGTGGACGGGGTTTCCACTTGTTTGCAAGCAGTGCAAAGTTTGCGGATGAGTCTTTGCGCGACGATTAGCGTCAGTGTTTGAGCGAGTTGGTAGGGGGCGATACCCATAGAAAGGAGCCGGGACAAGGTTTCCAAGGCGCTATT
Organism: uncultured Coxiellaceae bacterium; assembly: GCA_964449835.1. Classification (GTDB taxonomy): domain Bacteria; phylum Pseudomonadota; class Gammaproteobacteria; order DSM-16500; family DSM-16500; genus JABDGC01. The sequence goes on from CAYVBZ010000040.1 coordinate 12,444, forward strand.
CGTATGTAAGGTGGAGAGAACAAGATGGCCGGTTTGAGCGGCTTGAACGGCGATTTGTGCAGTTTCCGCATCGCGAATTTCACCGACCATGATCACATCAGGATCTTGGCGCAGGAAAAAACGAAGCGCGGTCGAAAAATGGAAGCCAGCCTTGGGATGAAGGGGAACTTGATTGATGCCTGGCAGTGGAATTTCAATGGGATCTTCAACACTGAGAATATTTTTTTCTTTGACATTCAAGTAGTCAAACGCGGAATACAGTGACAGCGTTTTACCGCTCCCTGTTGGGCCTGTGACCAAAATAAAGCCTTGTGAGAGTGAAATTTTTTTGACGAAAAGGTCTTTTTGTCCAGGGGCCAGGCCCAGATCGTCTAGGGTGAGCTTGCGTTTGGAGGCGTTCTGGAGCCGTAAAACAATTTTTTCTCCGTGCAGTGTGGGGCAGGAACTGATTCTGACTTCGATTTCTTTTTGCTGCCGCGTGTTGATTTTAAAACGGCCGTCTTGGGGCAGACGGCGTTCTGTGATGTCCAATTCCGCGAGTACCTTGAGGCGGGTGATCACGCGTGTCGCTAAATGAGGTTGAATTTGGGCAATTTCATAGAGCAAACCGTCTTGGCGATAACGGATACGCGTGCTGTGTTCATAGGGCTCGATATGCAAGTCTGAAGCGCCTTGTTGTTGTGCGTGCGCAAGCATGTGGTCGACAAATTGAATCAGCGGTTCTTCATAGCTGCTGCTGTTTTCCATGACGATGGATGGACGTTCTTCCGGAATAATTTTTTGCAGGACGGTGAGTTGGAGGGTTTCTTCTTTGCTTTTATTATAGTGTTTCTCAATAAATCGATTTAAATCTTCTTCATTAACCAAGACGGGGTCGAGAATGAGACCGCTGTGAAAGGTGAGAGCATCCAAGGCGGAACGATCGCTGGGGTCGGAGAGGCCGACTTTGATCCGTAGGCCCTGTTTGCTGATGGGAATAATACGATACCGTCGCACCCAGGTTTCATCGAGCAAACGAAGCTGTTTTTCTTCCGGATGAAATTCTTTTAGACTCAAAATAGGCAAGCCAAAATGCCGCGCGCAGCATTGAACAAGCTCCGAGGCCTCGATTAATTTATTTTGTACGAGATAGCTGGCAAAGGACTGCTTCAGTACTTGTGCTTGCTGCCATGCTGTTTTGGCCTGACTGTCACTGAGAAAGCCTTCATCCACCAGGTGACCAAAGACCCCTGTGAGATGGGCGCCAGTTGATTCAAGCATTGTAGGCTTCACATAAATTGTTTTTGAGGCAAGTGCCATGCACGGTCCACTGGCTGCCGTCCTGGTTTGGTTTAAGAATGTAGGTTGCATGATTGACGCGTTCTGTTCCGGTTGCGGTGATTGTGCCGTTTTCCACAGTTAGGTTTGCTAGATTGGCCGTGGGAGAGGGCCCATTTGGGATGCCGTGCTCGTTATTTTTTAATTCCTGCAAGCTGTAACCCTGTTGTAAGGCCAAGGCAATAGCGGTTTTGAAAGGGGCTGTAGCCGCAAGCACCTCTGTGAAACGCGCCCGGCGGGTGTAGTTTTGATAAGAGGGCAGTGCAAGGGTGGTTAAAATGCCGATGATGACGACAACGATCATGAGTTCAATGAGGGTAAAACCGGTCTGCTGAGATTTCATATTTATTGTTCCTTTTGATTGTGTGAAATAGGGAGAATGGAGGGCTGTACTGATTAGGGTTAAATTTATGGGAAGGTTAAAAAATAACTAAAGATAGGAAAGAGGCAAGCTCAAATAAAACGGGCAACAACCATTAAGTTAGCATTTCATTTTAATTTTGCAAGCGAGAATTTAGTAAGGGGGTTCCCTGATAAGTCTAAGCCGGGTTGAGTTGCGGTTTGCTGCGTAAACGCCATGAAAACCAAACAGCAAAAATTCCTAAAAATTTTCCAAGGACCAGGGCCAAGAAGCCTTCTGGGTTCAGCATGTGCGTGAGATAAAGAAAAATAGCGGAATCGATGGGAGCGCTGACACCGGAGGACCATAATAAACGTTGTGAGAGTGGTTTGCGTGTAAAAGTATAAATGCCCCAATCGATTAACTCACCGATGAAAAAAGCGCAGAGGCTTGCGATGGCGATTTCCTGTTCGGCCAAGACATAACTGCAAAAACAGCCTAGCAACATGGCTAAAATGACATAGTGCTTGATTTCGCGTTGGACAAAGTCACGCAAGATATAAACAGCGCCTACGACCAGATCGCCGGAAGAAATGAGTGAACCGCGGATGACAATGTAGGGGGCGTAGACGAAAATGCTGTTGATCATCACAATCAAGATGATGTAGCTGATGGTGCAGGCGAAACGTCGGTACCAGCGTTGTGGGTTGAAAAGTATTTTATACATTGCCGCGCTTCACTCGCAATGACTAGTCTCTTTCTGGATGGTATAGAACCATGGTATTGTACTCTAAAATAGGTATTTGAGAAGGCCATTATGCTCCGCATCGAAGTGAACATTCGCACTCAGCAGCTCCAAGTTTTCGATGGCGCACAGCCCCGCAAGGCTTATCTTATTTCGACTGCTAAAAACGGGGCCGGGGAAGAATGGGGCAGTGAAAAAACGCCCCGGGGAAAGCATCTTGTCCGCGCGAAAATTGGCCAAGGCAGCCCTGCCAACACGGTTTTTGTTGGCAGAAGACCCACCGGGGAGATTTATACGCCCGAGTTGAAGAAACGCCACCCTGAAAGAGACTGGATTCTAACGCGAATTTTTTGGCTAAGTGGGCTGGAAGTGGGCAAAAACCGCCTAGGCGAGCTGGACACGATGCGACGTTATATTTACATTCATGGATCACCTGATGAGGCTGTCATGGGGGAGCCAGGCTCCCGCGGCTGCATCCGCATGCACAATGCAGATATCATTGATTTATTTGAATTTATTCCGGTTGGAACGCCTATTAATATTTCAGCTTGAACCCCTTTCCAGCCTCGTTTCATGTTATGCTTAGAGTATGGATATCTTCTCCTGGAGTGATCCATGACCGACCGTATTCATGAGCTCTTAAAGTTTTGGTTTGGTGACGCCGGTTATGCCGATCTGCCTGCCAGTAACCGAACTAACCTCTGGTTTGGCGAAAGTGACAAGGTAAAATCGCAGCTTGTGGAGTTTTTTGGCCAAGATTTTGAAGCGGCGAAGACGGGTTTGCTAGACCCCTGGTCCCAAACACCCAGAGGCCGTTTGGCGCTGATTATCCTTTTAGATCAATTTCCCCGCTATATTCATCGTAATTCATCAGAGGCCTTTGCCTATGATGAAAGGGCCCAAGCCTTCTGTTTAGAGGGTTTAGAGAAAAAACTGGACCACTCACTTACCTTAATCGAGCGCATTTTTTTCTATATGCCCTTGGTCCATGCCGAAAAAGTGAACCTCCAAGAGAATTCAATCCGCCTTTATCAAAATTTAACCTCCCTCTCCCTCACTGAAACCACCCAAGTCTACCAATTGTTCCTAGCCTACGCTTACGCCCATTTCCGCGTTATTCAAGAATTTGGCCGCTTCCCCCAAAGAAATGCTGCCCTAGGCCGCTCCTCCACCCAAGCAGAACTAGCTTTTCTCAAAAATGCGTAATATTATCCCTTCTTCTAAAGTATTGGGGTCGTAGCTCAGCTGGGAGAGCGCCGCGTTCGCAATGCGGAGGTCGGGAGTTCGATCCTCCTCGACTCCACCAATAAAAGGGGGTCTTTCCCATTTCAGGGGCACCTACCTTACGGATAGTTTGGGCGTATTCGCAATTTGGGTGTTATTTAGCTAGCTGGCAGAATTACTGCAGAAGATAAATTCAAAGCAGGAATCGACAGGCCCATGTCTCTTATAATTCGATACTCAGCGAGCATGAGTTCATAGCGTCCTTGCACATAGGCGCGTTTGGCGGAAAATAGTTCGTTTTGACTATCTAGTAAATCAAGTAGGGTCCGCTGGCCAATTCGATATTCTTGTGCATAAGCCTTTACCGTTTCTTGAGCTTGAATTTGATGTTGCTTCAGCCAAGAAAGTTGCTTCCTGGCCGTGATTAAAGAATCCCAGGTGAGTTTGACGGCTTCGACTAATTGACGAATAGCCCTTTGCCGGATGTCCTTGGACTCTTGTTCTTGAAAAGCAGTTTCCTGTTGTTTACTAATGTCTGCCCCGCCATTGTAGAGATTATAGGACATGCGGACCTTCGCATACTCTTCAAAGCTCGCTCCCCGAACGCCGCCCGTATTTCGATCACGATTCACATTTAATTCCAGGTCAAAACGAGGATAGTTGGCGGCATAAGCAAAGTTGTGCTGGGCTACTGCGGCATTAATGTCTGCGTCTGCAGTTTTGACGACGGGGTTATTTTTAAGCGCGATATTGATGGCCTCAATGAGCGTCGAAGGAAGGTATCTTTTGTTGGGGTGCGACGGTAAGCTTAGATTTTCCGGCGCAAGTCCTATGGTGCGGTAAAAGTTGGCTTCGGCGTCTTTGACGTTGCTTAATTCAGCATATACATTGGAGCGTGCAAGTGACAGGCGGCCGCTTGCTTGAAATAAGTCTGCTTTCCGGGAAAGCCCGTTTCTCACCCGCAGGTTAATCATTTTATGAATAGCCTCATGAAAGGCTAAATTTTGTTGGGTCAATTCGACGAGTTCTTGTTCACGCAAGACGCCAAGATAGACTTCCACATTCCTTTGCACAGTATCATCAATGGTGGAGATCACTTTATATCCAGCGGAATTGACGCGCGCTGTGTTTCGAGCCACATCCCACTTGGTCGCGAAGCCGTCGAATAACATTTGATCTAGGGTCAGGTTCACTTCACGTGGCGGCATGGTAGGGGTCGGATCGGGCAAGGTTTGTGTGTTAACGTTTATATCATTGGCGATACCATAGCCGAGATTGACTTTTAGCTTGGGTAGATAAGCGGCTTGTGCCTCCTTGAGTGCTTCTTGAATGGAGCGGCGGTCTTTTTGCGAGATCAAAATATCTGGGTTGTTTTGGATGGTTTCGCGAATGGTTTGTTCCAGAGTTAATGCATATGCGTAGGAAGATCCAATAAGGGTTAAACCAATAAGGGCCCACATCCTTTTTAGCACGGTTTCCCTTCCTTCTGAAAACTTGCTATTGCGTGGCATAATATCTTGTACTTACCTTATTAATAACACTTATTCTGAAAATAGTAAACAAAAATGTTTATATATTGATCAAATGTGCAGGTAGAGCGAAGGATTAGGTATGGCCCACAATATGGGTAATATCAGTATTAATTAAGACGAGGGCTTCTCCTGTTCCAGAGGTAGCTGCATGGGTAAAGGCGGCAAAATGGTTTCCATTTGAATCGGCGACGTTCCCTGCGGATGTCCAGTTCCCTTCCGCCAAGGTGACGGTGCTATTGGAATTGCCATTAATCATGAGGACCTTATCAGAGGCACTTACGCCAGGCTGACTAGAAATTTGATTAAAGTTAGCATCTACGGCGGTTAAGTTTCCGAAGGTATTATTGGACATGTTCAATACATCATTGGCGTGCAAGGTCACAGAATTAGTTCCTGCGCTGACAGTGCCATCTGAGTTAATGATGGGCGTGCCGTTGCTGTTGGTGTTGTAGCCGGAGATATTTAAAATTTCGAGGCCGCTTACGGTTGTGCCGCCGGAGATGCCATTGGTTGAAGTGGCCGTCGTTGTGTTATTTGAAGTATTGAGGGTGATGCTGTCGTTGCTAAAGAGCGCTAAGGTATTCCAGTTGGGAGCGTTCCCGGTTGCGGCGGTACCGCCTGAAATAGAGGCGTCCTGATTGTTGTAGACAATGACATTGTTGCCGGTGCCGCCAAAGATCGCATAGTGGTGACTGCTGGTTGAATTGGCATCAAGGAAGTCGCCGGCGTTATTGCCCCTTACGGTAAAGTTATTACTGCCAGTGCCGGTCCCCCAGACAAAATCGACCGTGTTTGAGTTGTCAGTGGGCGTATTGTTATTGACGGCGCCGGTGATGGCTTGTACATCAGTTCCCGCGCTCGATGAGGAGGCGCCAGGGGTGATCACTGCGGTCATCCCCTCTAGTGTTCCGCTCGTGAGTTGCATGTTTCCATGGCCGCCGGTCCAATTGGATGTGCTGCCATAACGTGAGTCGGTCTCACCGGATAGGGAGGCGGGGTTGATCACGTCCGTGAACATCGGCAAGAAGCCGTTGACGGTAATGTTTTGGCCGCTAGAGCCGTGTGCAAGTTCGAGGGCCACTGAGTACTGGCTTCCGGCTTGAATCGCAAAGTCGGTTGGAATTGATACATAAGTTTGGCCGCCGCCCGCGGGCAAAGCAATTGCTGCGAAGACGGAGTCCCAAGGTGTTGCTTGGTTGACGAGGGCAGCTTCCATTACAACGGCGCTGCCTGATTTGTTGCTATCTGAAATCATGGCAGTGAAATGTTGCTCGTAAGCGGTGACCATGGTCGAGGCTGTGTTATTAGAGACGTTTTGATTGTATTGGTCTTCATAATTGAGCGTTGCAGTATCGGTCAAGGAGCCAAGTGTTGTCACGTTGCCGGTCAACGATAAGGTTGCGCTTGCCCCGTTTGCGAGTGAAGCGATATTCCAGAGACCTGTCGTACTGTTATAGCTGCCGGAGCTGGTTGTATCAGAGACAAAAGAGATGCCGCTTGGAAGTAAATCGGAGATTCCAATGTTCGTGGCGGTGACACCGTTGGTATTGGTGACTGTGATGGTGAAGGTTTCTTGGCTGTTTGAGGCGGTAGCAGGTTCCACCGTGGCCGCGCTTGCTGTTTCCGTCAAGCTAAGAGAGTTTTGTTGTGTATAGGTGGTTGGCGCTAGCGTCAAAGATTCAAAGCCAGAGCCATCCGAGGCGGTGTTGTAGGTTGAGGCAAGTGTGGCATCATAATGGCCGCTGGAATCAGGAGTCAGCGATATATTGAAAATATCACCGTTTTGACTCAAGGCCCATAAATTCCCGGCCGCATCAAAGGACATGCCCGTGATGGTGCCGCTTGAAACGCCGGTTGGCATAGTGATTGGGAGGGTAGCAAGGATGGCTCCCGTGCTCGTACTTAATTGGTAAAGGGTGGGAGAGGCGCCATTACTCAGACCATAGAGATGGCCGGCAGTATTTTCGGCCAGTGCCGTGAGCGTGTGCCCAATAGAGCTGCCGAGGGCAGTTGCTGTGCCTGAGGCCAAATTAATTGTATAGAGTGGGCTGTTGTTTGTTTCACTGACCGCATACAAGGTTTCGCCACTGCCTACGCCGACTGGACTAAAAGTAATGGCAGATGCAACCCCCAGATTAGCAATCGATGAGTTGGTGCTCATGTAAGTCAGGGTAGCTTGGGGATTTGCTGGATCGATTTGTAGTAAGCCAGTATTGTTAATGGCATAGATGTATCCATTCAGCGGGTCAGCGGCAATGGCCCACACATGGTTATTGCTTTCGATATTCCCTACGCCTATGTCGGAATTAAAGGAGTTGGCGACAATGCCCGTATAACTGCCGGTGGCCAAATTGATTTGGTAGATCGCATCATCGCCATTGCTATAAGGGCTGACACCGGGTTCTTGTACAACCGTGTAGGCGTTCAGATTGGCGATCAAACTTGTAGCGCTTGCGGAAACACTGGCTGCATCACTCGCGCTTGCGCTGACTTGGTCAATATAGCTGCTTCCAGTAGCGCCGCTTGGAATGGTTCCAGACAGTAGGAAAGTTTCGGTCGCGCCAGTCGCCAAGGTTCCAATGTTCCAGGTGTCTGTCGCGGCGTTAAAAGTTACGCCGCTTGGCAAGTTGGGAGAGCTAACATTCAAGAAGCCTTGAGAGGCTAAGGTATCGACCATCGTGACGTTGGTGGCGTCGCTTGGGCCTGTATTCATAAGAGTGATTGTATAGGTCTCAGCGCTGCCAGGAATAAACGTAGTGAGGCTGGGTGTGATGCTGATATTTAAATTTGCCTGCGGTGTTAGTGTGTTTGTGATTGAAGTGGCGTTATTAGCTAAATTGGTGTCGATTAAGGTGTTGGGTGCTGTGATTGTCGCGCTATCGATGATGCTGCCGGTCGCGCTTGAGCTCAGTGTGCCAGTGATTGAAAGGGTGAGAGATTGTCCGCTGGCTAAATTGACACCTGTCCAGGCGCCTGTCGTTGCGTTGAAACTGCCTGAACTGGCAGCATAGACTGCATTTAAGAGGCTTCCTGGCAGAGTGTTGGCTAAGGTAAAGCTGTTGACGGTGTCGGGACCGTTGTTGGTGACGGTCAAGGTATAGGTGTCGCTTGTGCCGGGTAATGTGCTGCTGTTGGTGATGCCGACAGCTAAATCGCAGCTTTCTTCCGCCATTCCTGAGGCTGTGGCAGTTGGGTTCGAATTGAGGTCGTAAGTGGATGTGGTTGCAGTTGCCGTGTTTGAGAAGGAACCTGCGTGACTGACGACAGCATTGACAGTGATGTAATCTGTTGCGTTTGCAGCGAGAGAGGTGATTGTCCAGTTGCTGCCGCTGATCGTTCCTACGCCGGGG
>CAYVBZ010000041.1:0-20678 GCA_964449835.1 uncultured Coxiellaceae bacterium
AGGGCATTTGCTGTGGATTTTCTTTATGTTGTTTGAATTTAGCAATAGCACCGACTGCAAAGGCCATGCCCGCCACATAAGATCCGGCTGTGATTAATTTTGCGACGTTAGATAAGTTGCTGGTGACATTCGCCGCAATTGCACCCACCCCTACTCCGGAAGATGCCGCCCAAACCTCAGCGCCCAGAGCAAAAAAACCGGCAGCCATTAAAAAACGAAAGATTAAAGCTCTCACGTTGGCGTTTAACATTTTAAAGTTCCCTCCTGAATTAGCCTAGCTTCATTCACCTCAGATGATTTTACGCTAAGTAAGATTATGAAGTCCAGCCAACAGTGTACTCCAAGACTTGGAGGGTATTATAGAGGTTCATGCAAAGAATGCCGCCAGCAAGATGAGAGAGCGCTTTACCAAAGGATTCTTGTTGGGCCCTGCCGCCGCCGACTTTTTTCAAAATAATAAGCCCCCTTATAAAAGCGATTATCCCAATAATCTGCATGATGGAATAACAGGAGTTAATAAAGGTCGAATACTGGTCACTGGTGCTCGTTACATAAGCATAAGGATTAGTGGTCACCCAAAAAGTGCTTAAACCCGTGCGAATGGTCGAAGGGAGATAAAGCAACATGACCCCCACAAAAAATTCAACCACAGGACCCAACACACCATGCTCCTGGGACATCATGGTCCGCAGCTCTCCAAAGTGCTTCATGCCCATAATGGCAGCCACCACGAAAAACATACCCAGCACATAGGCTCCCGCCGTAACTAATCGCATTAAGTTGGGAACGGCCGTGGCAAAATTGGTCAGCATGGTTGCAAGGCTAGGGGTATCAGCATAGACGCTGCTACTGTAAAAAACACCGCTCACGCCTAAGGCGGTGATGAAGGATTTGAAAATTGCAGTTCTGGTTGCACTCTCATCAAGCCACATGACTCACACCCTCACTGTCAGAGGCCTCTTCCAAAGCCAAGACCTTAGGCGTATTCTCCATTGCCATAAGTTAATGTGATCACTTTTGAACCAGTATCTATTAAAATTATACCATCATATGGATCAATTTTACTCACTTTGCCTAAATTTTTTAAGACATCGCCCTCTGCAACGGTAATGGTTTCCCCATTCTCTGTTCTTAACCAGGCCCTGCCTGGAATAATCGCTTGGACTGTGTAGTTGGATTTATAGTTAGCTTGCGGCGAGGGCACACTAGGCGGGGCAGTAATCACCGCGGAACTGCCGTGTAAGCTCTTATTTTCACTGAGATTACTCATTCCCTCGTTGCTGGCCGCTGGCGGCTTATTCACCGTCTGTACCAATTTGCTCATCTCCGCTTCCATACTAGCCAGACGCGTATTTAAAGTATGGACCTGTTCTTGTAACATCTTGTTTTGCATCTCATAATCTGCCACTTTATGTGCATACTCCGCCTGTAATTGTCCAATCAGCCGAGTATTGCTCTCTTCCAAAGCAGACAGCTTATCCAAGACTTCTTTATTTGCAGCCGCGGCTTGCGCTGTTTGACTGGCTTTTTGGGCAGCAGCATAGCTCCCAATAGGCGCGGCGATAAATTCTTGCGCCAAAGGCGAAAGCACTGGGGAAGTTGTGACCGTCAGCCCAGGCGGGGGCGTTGCTGCTTGCTCTGGGGCCGGTGTTTTTAAGACAGGAAGGGGTTGCGTCTGTTTTTCTCCCGTAAAATGGGCCATCACCTTGTTTTTTTCCTCTATGAGCTTTTCCTTTTCCTCAGAAATCAGGTGGGCAACAGTTTTGGATAATTTGGGGCTTTCTGCAGGTGCCGCCTTAGGCCCTTCCTCTACAACAACAGGTTTTGCTGCGGGAAGAGGGGCCTTTTGCAAGATGGGTGCTTTGCTTACAGCAGGGGCAGGGGCTGGCGTTGTGGTTAAATTCATGGCCGCAATTTCAGTGGGGGCCGAGGTCGTTAAAGGCGGAATGGCCACATACGCAACCAAAAAGACAGCTGCCGCAATGGCTCCCACAATCACAAAGCGTCGATAAGAGGTAAATTTTTCAGCCAAGCTTCTTGTTTCAGATAGCACAGGCGGTTTTGACTCTTCTTCGGGACCTGGCCCATAGCCGCCCTCATCAGAAAAGTGATATTCACCGTCTTCTGGTCCATCCTCTCTGTCATGCTCGTTTAGCATAAATCGGTCCGCCGCCTGTTAGAGTAGTGCCCGCCTCATTCTTAAGTATAGTTCTTTTTCCCCGCTTGACCCAGCCGCGCTCTTCCGGTTGGCCTGGCAAAAAAGGGACTTTAATCAGCGGGTTCGGTTCGTTCATCCTGTCACATCTGACATAAATAATATACCTAAACTGACACCGGGGTCTATCACTACCGTCGGCGGGGTTTTAGTATAGTCTTGAACGGCTTTACCAAGGTTTTGGCCCACTTGCCCAAGGCCTGCGATGAATTTAGACGAGGGGCTTAAAACAGGATTGGTGGTGGTTGAACCCGTCACACTTAATGAGGTCGTCGCGCCAGAAGAACTAATTGCGTTAGCATATCCAGTAATAAAGGAAGAGGCAAAAAGCGCCCCATAACGCATAAAATAATGATAATTAACATTGCTTGCTAAGGCGGTGCGCGCTGTGTCTGGATCAATGGCATAAGCATTAATTGTTTTCCCGGTTGACCAATCCTCCATGTTCATTAACTTAAAGGTGAGGGAAACACGGTCTTGGCCTTGGGTAATAGCCAGTTTTCCTAACAGTTTCGCCCCCTTATATTTGCCGCTGACGATGGTCGCTAACACGGGGCTGTCTGGGAAATCGCTATTGACGGCGGTGTCTAAGATCGCATAAATGATGGTGCCTGCCTTAATGATTGGACTTTGCGGGGGCCCGTTCGAGGCGGCTGTTTTTGAATTCTTTTCTGCGCCTTTTTCACCGTCTTTCGAAGCGCCCGCAGCGGACTTGGTTTCTTTTTCAGTCACGCCCACTTGGCCTGACATGGTTGGCGGCTGCCAAGATCCAATCAATTGCCCCGCTTGTTGTGACATTGCCCCCATCAGCGCTTGAAGACGTTGTTGTTCTTGTTGCTCTGCCAGGGCCTGCGCCTTGGCTTGCGCTGCACTTAATTGCGTCATCGGCGCCGTTCCTGTGACCACCGGCACCTGAGGTGCTGTAAAGGGCTTAATTGGCGTCACTTCAGGCGGGCCTGCCGCTTGAATACGTTTCTGGAGGGCTGCAAACTCCGAAGCACCTTTCACATTCGGCAAGGCGGCTATTGGCCTTACGCTAGCCTGTTCCGCCCGCGACGTTTGATACTCCTTCAAAAGACGGCCTGCCTTGTCTGCTGAAATCGTTCCCGCCGTAACAGCACGCTGTAATTCAGCCGCATAGTCCGCGGCCGAAACATTATTTCCTCGCATGCTGGACAGTCGGTCAGCTTCCTCACGCACTCCGTACAGCTTTTGATACTTCATTAAGAGCGCGCTCGCCTCTTGCGGAGAAGTTTTTCCCTCCTTGACCAACTGATCTAGCTCATGTTTATATTGGTCCACAGGAACATTGGCGTGCTGCAGGTCCAGTAAATGCTGTTCCTCTTCATTCGAAAGGCGATGCGTCGCCGCCAATTCCTGAACGCCGACGCCGCCTTTCATTTGTTGATAATTGCTTAACAGTTTCTGTGCGTCCTCGGAAGAAATCTTGCCTTCTTTCACTAATTTGTCCAACTGACGTTTATATTCATCCGCCGAGGCCGTGTTGCGCTGTAGATCCATCAATTTCTGGGCAGTATCCGGCGAAATTTTTCCCGAAGACAGGAAATCTTGCACACCGGCACCCTTGATTTGTTCGTAATTACTTAGCAAGCGCGCCGCATCCGAGGGGAATATTTTTCCTTCTTTCGCCAAAAGATCCAACTGGCGCTTGTATTCTTCTGCTGGCACATTTGCATGTTGCAACTCCATGAGCTTGTTCGCAGTCTCAGAGGTAATTCGCCCGCTGGCCGCTAAGTCTTGCACCCCCGCGCCTTTTTGTTGCATATAGTTTAACAATAAGCGTTGCGCATCCGCGAGATCCAACTTGCCTTGACGCACCAAGTCATCCAGATATTTTTTATACTCATCGACAGGAATTTTTTGATGTTGTAACTCAAGTAATTTTTGCGCGGTCTCTGAGGAAATTTTGCCAGTCTCCGCCATTTTTTGGACGGCATCTTCATTTTCCTTTTCCGCTTGTCGGATCAAATCATTTAAAGCACCTTCCTTGCCGCCGGCCATTTTGACTTGGCGATACTGATCAAGCAATTGTTGACTGAGCACCGGCATCATTTTGCCGTCCTGAGTCAATTTTTGTAACTTCGCTTCATAATCGCTGACAGGTGCATTCCGTTTCATAAAATCCACCAACTCATCCGCAACGCCGGGTAAGACCTGCAAGCGATACTGCACCAATAAACGTTGTGATTGCTCCGGCAATAATTTTCCTTGTCTGACCAAGTGCTGTAATTCTTCTTCATACTCTTTGAGTGAGACACTGCGCTGTTGATAGTCTTCCAATTCTTTGGCAACGTCTGTTTTAATTTGACCGGAAACCGCCATTTGTTCCACCTGGCCGGAGCGGACGCTCGCTCCTTCTTTGGCCTGTTGCTGTGTGTATTGTCCTAAAAGCAGCAGCGCCGGTTGCGGAGTCAGTTTTCCATCACTTTCTATTTCGCTTAATTGACTGGCATACTCACCCAGAGAGGCGCCTTTCTTTTGCGAGTCCAGTAACTCCAGGGCAACATCCAGCGGAAGCTGTCCGGCTTTGATCAAGCTATCCATCTGCACGCCGCTTTCTTTAAGTAAATTGTTTTGGTGCTGCTTCTTATAATCTTCGGTAATTTTTCGTGCTTGGTCGGGGGTTAATTTTCCTTGCGCAACTAATTGACCTAAACGCGCGGAAAAATAATTGAAAGCGACATTCTTCTTGACCAGCTCGATTAATTTTTTTCCTTCCTCAGCCGACAACTTTCCCGATTTGACTAAATCATTGATCTCCGACTCAACGTCCACATTTTCTTCTGTGGGACAGACCACAGTACAGTTAGAAGAGCTGCTGGGCTGTTGAAAGGACGGTTGGGCCCCAGGCTCATTCAATAAGGTAGGCACCGCGCTGCCACCGGACATTTGCGCTTGTTTCGCCGCTTGTTCGTTGGCTTGCACCAAAGCGCGATAATATTCGGGGGTCAGCTGCCCTCCAGGAACGGACTGCAAATTACCTGGGGCTTTGGCCACATGGGAAGGGCCTGAGCTTGGCGCTGCACTGGTGAAAAGATGCCGGCCGACATAAACAATGACAACGAAGCCTATGACACCCCCAATAATCAGGAGAATTCGCGTTTTTGCGTCAGCCAGATCGATTTTCGGAAATTGGAACGCCATTAAAAACCCTCAACTTTAAGCTCCACCGGCTCTCCATAGCGAGAAATTAAAATGGAGGCACTGCGCGGCATTTCATAAGCCTGCATCCCATCTGAGCTCGCCATCTTTCCCAGCCAGCCCGGGGATAAAATAGTAAAGCGCGTTCGCAAATACATCTTATCTCCGACCAACCAAGCCTGGCAATCACCCCCTTTGACTGTCAAGGCCTTGCTTGCCGGCGGCGCAACGCCATCTAAGACCGTTAGCAAAACATTGCTCGCGCTCGCAGGCAACCCGACTCCGGAAGAGGTTTCTTTGGGCGTCGGCCCTATTCCCGCCACATGAATATCCACCCTGAAATCGACGACACGCTGTCCGGAGATCAACTCTAAAGTGATTGGGGTGGGCAAATTAACCAAACGGATGACCAGATTGCCGTCACTATAGGGAGAGACTGCCTGCAAAAGAAGAATATTACTTTTGCCATCCCATTGAATATTGGTTGCCTTCGGATTTCCGATTTCAAAAGCAGCGATGGGCCAAGGGGCCCCGGTTGAATCCACAAAGACCAAGGAGGTCACATAGCCTTGGGCCAAACGAATGGGGGGCGGCGTTGAACCCGGGGCCAAATTAATCATGAGGGTCGTCGAAACGGGCTTCGGCGGCACATTGGGCGGCACAGCCGCTGCCCGCTGAGATAAATCAACCTGCTGCCGCAATTGAATGACCTGGTCCGGCGACAAAGGCATGTTTTGGCGAAGCAGGAGATTAAAGGCTTTTTGCTGGTCCTCCGTCGGCGGATTAATAGGCGCAGGAATGGCAGTTCGCAGGGACTCTTGTGACTCTTCCAGGCTGGGCACGGAGGGCAAGGCCGGCGGAAGACTCTGTGCCGGCACAGCAACGACTGCGGGAGGAGGGGAGGCGGACAGTGGGCCATCCGTTGCTGCGAGGACCTGCTCCAGGGGAGCGGGTGGTGGGTTTGCCGCAGCCTGTGTTGCTCCATAGCCATTGGTGCGCAACCACTGTTCAAACTGTTGAGCGTTTGCCGGTGTCTTGTCCGCGGGCAGCTTCCCTTCTTGGGGCCATGCACTCATGGATATAAAAAAAAGATAAAAGAGCAGCAATACACGGAGGAGTGCCGATGTTTTTATCTGATCAAAGTGCATTATTTTGGCCATTAACCTTGATTCGCAATTATATTCTCTATTGCCACCCCATCTAAATTATCCAGGGTAGGCACCCGAATGACTAGTACTTGAATAAGCAATTTTATGTCACGATTATTTCCATCTACATCACTATAGCGGACAACCAGCGGCATTTGTACCCACCATGCATATTTCCCATCCACAGCGCCTTGGTTTAAAACAACCGGCGCCCCCGAGGGAATAGCTTGCACAAAAACCTTATTCTTCATCACATCATCATGACTCATATAGGCACTCGTCAAGGCAAGAAACTTTGCCCATCCATTGTTCGTAAAATAGACGGTGTCCGTTTGCAGTTCCTGATTGTAGTTAATGAAATCAAATTCAAAAATCTGTGGCATCGCCTTACTCACCCATTGGAGTAGATCAGCAATATGCAGATAAGGCTGGTCCACGGGCACATCGGCCTGAATTCGCCAATCTTGATAAACTGGAAAAGTGATTGGCACAACCTGATGCACTAGAAAATAAAAAGAAACGACAATCAAAAGACCAATGGCGCCGACCACCATCCCCAAAGAAAGCAGGATGACGCGGAACCCATCGCGATAAAAGTCGTCCCGAAAATGCGCGACTTGCGAGCTCAACTCTTCCATTTCATCCTCCCTGCGGATTGATTGCTTGGGATGGGGCGCCCACAGCCAAGGCCGCTATGATCTGCACGATGCCAAGACCATGATCGCTTTCTAAAAGCTTCTGCCGCTCCACAACCACGGTCACAAGCAAAGCATTAGAAAACTTTGTTTTGTCATCATAAGGCGGTTCATAGTAGTTAACTAGGACCGGTATTTCGAATTTCCAAGCATAGTGCCCTCCCAAAATACCTTGAATCAATAACCGGGGGGGAGCCACCGCTTTTGCAATGACAATCATCTTATGATCGTTTAAGGCCAAGAGGTTGCCGGAAGACTGTAAGCCCTTCATATACTGCCGCCAACCGTAGTCTGTAAAATATTTTTGCGCGTTTTGCAATTGCGAGCGGTAATTCATAAAGTCGTAGGAATAGGCCGCTTGCACAGCATTGACCGTCCAGGTTGAAACTTCGCCAAAAGACATATTGGGTCGATTTAAAGGAGGCTCGACCATCAGACGTCCCACTTTATCCGTCGCAAAATAAATGGGATGAACAGGATGTTTTATAAAATAAACAAGCATCCCCGATAAAACCAGGATCAAAATCAAATTTAATAGGACGGCGCCCAAGATCATTCTTAACTGCTGATGATAAAAATCCTGACGAAGAAAAATCATCGTTAAGGCATTTTTTGTCACCGGCGCTCTTTCTGTCGTCATGCTGCACTTCCTTTTTCAGGCTCAGGACATTACGAACTGATCAATGCCAATTCCCAAGGGGTCCTCTGCGGTGGGTACCCGCACAACCGTGATCAATACGGTAAATTTTTTCTGCTGCGAAGATTGCGCGCTTTGATAAGTGACCAAAAAGGGAATTTGGACGCGCCAAGAATAAATGTCGTCAATTTCGCCCTGATTTGAAATGACCGGTGTGCCATTGACAACACCCGTCACAAATAATTTATTCTGGGCGATACCCCGGACGACACTATCGATAGACTTTAAATAATCCTGCCAACCTGCATTGGTAAAATAAGCGCGGGCTAGACTGACTTCCCCTTTATAGTTTACAAAGTCGAAGGTATAGGCCGCGACAGCCGCCTTACTGGCAAAATTTAAAATGGTGTCCGCCGTCAAATTGGGTAAACCCTGGGGCTGCAATTGCATTCGTTGACCATTAGGCTGGATCGCATAAAAAGTGGGCAAAGGTCTTTGATAAACCTGAAACAAAACAATGCCTACCCAAACCATCGCGACGATCGTTGCGCCCATTAATACAATAATAAATCGAGGCTGAAAATTCCGGTAAAATTCGTTATTTTGATCTTCATGCAAAAAGTCTTGTATTGGCATACTTTCTCACTTCTGCGCTAAACGCGGCGCGCCCAGCGGGATGACAAGGCCCGTCGACGTGGTCGCGTAATAAGTTGCTGTGGGTTGAAAAAAAATAATGTAAATAATGCTGGCAATTAAAAATAAAGTGACCGCGTTAAAAAAGATCAAAATACGTAATAACTTTCGATAGTTATCGCGATGCAGTTCAGCCCGCGTGCGTGCTATTTCATATTTCAATCCGACCATTGACATGTCTATAACTTCTCCACGGTCACTTCTACACGGTAATTATCGTTTTCATTCCATTCATAGGAGTTCTGGGCCACCAAATGGCTTCCATCATAACCAGCCGCGGTCATCAAACGTGCATTGACCCCTCTTTCCCAAAGATAACGGGCAACACTATCCGCCTGCTGCTGCGAAAGGGCTTGATTGACTGAGGCAGGGCCTGTCGCATTGGTATAGGCCGCGACTTTCACGGATATTTTATCCAAAGAACGTAGAAAGTCCGCGACCATGTCCAAGGTTGGATAGGCGGAAGGATTCAAATTGCCAGTCATGCTATGGAAAAGCGTTTTGGAAGGGATAATAATTTTTACCTGGTCTCCCAAAACAATGATCTGTCCGCCTGCGTTTTCCAACTTGTCCCGCCAGGTTGTATGTCGGTCGATGTAAGCGCCCATGGCCGCGCCGAAAACCGCGCCCCCGATTGTGCCAGGGACGGTGCCTATTGCCGAGCTCGCCGTGCCCACAATCGCTCCTGCGGCACCCCCAATGAGAGCGCCCTTGACTTCTTGGCTGGCATTCCGGTAAGAACCGATTGGATCTGCACCGTTTCCCATATTTTTGGCGCTATTATAAACATTATCAACCTCTTTTGCTGAGTTGCGGGAAACGTCAGACGAAGCACAACCCGTGAAAGTAAGGGCTAAAATGGCCAAAACCGCAATGGCGAGAAGCAGGTTGAAGCACTTAGTCAATGAAAGGTCCTTATTATGACTTAAACCTTATTATCTTGACATTTTTGGAGTCTTAAAGGAAGTTTAAGCCTTGGACTGGACGGGCGGGCCCCGACGCCAAGCGAGCGTTAGGTTTTCTTGGACACTTCCTCTCCGCCTTTCAGAGAACTCACATAATCACATAGTTGATGGGCCGAGGCGACGACCTCTTCGTTAGGACGCAGTAAATGTTCCACGTCCGGCGGATAGTCCGTTGCCATCAGCATGTCTTTGATGATTTCATCGGTGATGACATTCACTTGGGAAGCGGAACGTCCCAAGACGCGCTCTAGCAGGCCGATTTTATCCTTCAAGGCCGGTCTATTTAGCAAAGGAGCACTGAAGTTATCGACGTTGCCCGACCCAATCAAGGTCTTGACCCGCTCAGGCAGCGAGGCTTTGCTGAAAATATTCATTTTACCGTCGGCTGGCTGTTCTTCTTGGACGATTGCTTCTTCTTTGGGTTCGTTCTGATGTTGCAAGGCCAGCAAAGCGGAGATGGAACGCTCAATGGGATTGGTCATTGGGTTTTGCTGCAGGGTCGCGGAAATGAGATGGATCTCTTCGCCCTCATCATGCGGTAAGTCGAATATTTTTTGTCCCGCGCTGTCCTTTAATACCGTTTCGAATTGCTCGCTCCGGACCTCCATGTCCGCCAAGGTGCGGGTCAAGGGCGCTTCTACTTTCAAGAAATGATTCAAGCGCATTTTGTCAGGTGGTTTAGGCGCCGCGTAAAACATGCGTGCGCGAACAATTCTAGATTTAAAGAAAATATGCGCTTCGCCTTCTGTTTGTTCTTTTAAGTCCAAAAGATCGATACGTTGACGTTTTTCTGAAGAAGCGGAGCGAGAATCCATATAATTATTTAACAAAGAGCTGGCATTGGTTTGAAAGGAGTCGACTTTGGTGACATAGGATTCACCCGCGGTCTTATGGAAATACTCCCAGGTTTCCGTTGGGTCTTCCAGCTTCATACAAATTTTAATGTTGGTATTCGCTCCGATCGAAGCAGCTTCTTCTTTAGAAGCCTTTTGAAAGGCCGGCAAATCTTGTCCGGCAAAAATGACCGAGAACCCCAAGGAACGGGCCTGTGCCGGCACGACCGCGAAACCTTTGACCGCGTAATAACCATACTCATCCAGAATACACATATAAGGCGTTGGCGCGTTCGTGATTTTTCGGCCGATGACGTCGCGATAAGTTCCTTCTACGCCTTCTCCTAAACCGGAAGCCATGATTGCGCGCAGCGAAGCGATGATGACCTTGCCCAAGTTTGATAATTCATCCGGCGATTTTTCGAGGGCCGGCAAAAGCACCACCAGAATCCGGCGATTCAAAACCACGTCTTTCAAGTCCACTTCGGCTAAATTCGTGCGAATGATGTGGCCATAGGTATCCGCCAAAGAACCGAACACACGCGTTAATTGCATGGTGATAAAACCATGCTGCTCAAAAACAGTTCCGCTTTGTTTGCCTTTTTTGGCCCGGTCAAACCCGGGGAGCGTGATGAGATAATTCATAATCGGCTCAAGAACCACATCCGGCGCGTCCGCCAAAGGGACTGGGTCTTGATTATCGCGGGGGAAAACCTTGTCGAGACCAATGGCTTCGAGCTTGGTCAAATCGAAATAGCTGCGAATAGAGTTTGCGTCCAGAAGAATTTTTCCTTGATCTCGCATATAAACCAGCACTTTTAAAAGAGCTGCCACAAAGACCATGGCGCGGCCTTTCCACATATCACCATCGGAAGAACTTTGACTGCTTGAGTCCATCAAGCTGACCACCAATTCCGTTAACATACTGGAGGAGCCGGAACAGAAGGGGTTCATGGTGTTTGACAGCCGCTTTTCCTGCGCGCCGACAATATCGCGGGCGCCAGTCATGAAGCTAATCAATAAAATATCGTCTTCGCGTCCCATGAAGCGCACCATGGAGAAAATGCTGGCGAAAACGCTATTGTCGCCTTTGCCGTCTACATACAGAAAACCGCTGCCTTGGACCAAGGCGTTAAAGGCCAATGACATTAAGGCCTGCGTTTTACCACTTCCGGTGGACCCGAAAATCAAAACGTGGGTACGCATGTCTTCGTTTGCAAACCAAAGCTCTTCATTGGTATTTTTTTTATTGCCAAAAAAACAAATGCCTCTAGATTTACTGGGCTTGCCGGAACCTGGTTGAATATCATTAAAGTCCAGCACTTGTGCGCGCAGCGGCAAGCGAAAAGGCAGCGTTTGCTTGCGAGTATAGGCATAGAGAAAAACAAAAAACCCAATCACCAAAACAAAATCCGTGATCGTCGTTAAGAAAAATGCGAAAAGAGCAAAGGCGAACATGAGAATCGCGCAGTTGGTCGGGTCCTTAAAAAAGTCCTTAATCTTCATCCCCAGCGTGCGCGTATCGCGCAGCAGGAGTTGCGGGGACATTTCATGTTGTTCATCTAGGCCGCGTTGCATCATAACTTTGCCCCGATCTAAATTATTTTTCCTCGTCCGGATGGTAAACCATCGACTTCAAAGCGAGCTCCAAAGCATTGGTTGCGGTCTCAATCATTGGCACAATCAATCTTCTGCCGGCTTCCCGTTCCGCCACCCAATGCGCGAAAGGGCCCGCGCTTTCCACAAAAGGGGTCTGCCGACCCATGGTATTCAAGACATACCACAGCCTTCGATCCAGCGGTTTCAGCCAGAGGAAATCCGCCGTAGCTTGTACGCCGTCAAGGCGGGCGGCAACCAGCATCGCCGCCATCACCGTTAGCACATAGGCATGGGTCTCAAGAATTTTTTTCACGATTTTCGTGTTTTCATATTTCTTCAAAAGCGCATCCACGCCGGCAAAATTCATTTGTTTCAAGTTCGAGGAACGGTTGAGCTGCTCAAGCACCGCGGCCGCTGGTTTACTGTCTGCATTAATGCGCGCCGCAAAAACGGCAAACAAGGCTCTCGCATAAGGAGGCAGGCGATTGACTCCTTCCCATTTTGACCCCAGTTGCAAAGCAAAAAGTTTATTGGCCTCGCCACGTTTTAGCTGGACCTCAATGCGCTCGGTCTCGCGTCTTAGGGTGCCCTCCTGACGCGGACGACGGTATTCTTCGATTAAATTGTTTTTTTTGCAAAATTGGACCGGTGTCATTGCCATGGCCCAAGGTCCTTGGTCGAGGTCTGTGCGGACCAGGTCCAAACCTAAGACCGGCAAAATTTGAGGCCAATTGTCTCTTTCACTGACGGCCAAACTTTTCATGGAATAGGTTGCCTTAAAAGAACGGGTCGAACTCCCCAAATAAACAATGACCGCCAAGGCGAGGAGAATAGCTGCAAAGGGAATTCGCAAATAAGTGCCGACCATTTGTCCGATCGTGACCATGTCTTGAAAACTGAGCGCCGAGGGATTCACTTGAAGAACAAGATTTTTGAGTTGAGCTAGATTCGAGGTACTGCTGACGAAAAGAGTAAGGACATCCAGCTCCCATAATTTGAGCCGAAGGAAACCCCAGATAATTTGGTCCTTAAAAAGGTACCAAACAATCCCTAACATGACGAAAAGCCCGGCGATCGCCCACAAAACGCCTGTTGAGCCTTCTTCCTGGCCTGCGCCCCCTTGTGCTCCGCCCCCTCCTCTCATAGAAGACCCCATCATTGTTGTCTGACTACCTTATTAAGTATATACCCTTTAGAAAAGAGTTGGCGCAAGATGGAATGAGTTAAGCATAGATTGCCCAACCTCCTGGGTTGGAAATTGGGTCGAATTATTAGTAAATTGAAAGAAAAAACAAAAGCTTAGCTATTCATCAGCGGCTTTTTGTTTTTCACGGATTTCTTCCAGGGCCTTACAATCGACACACAAGGTGGCCGTCGGTCGCGCTTCCAGACGTCTTAGGCCAATTTCAACCCCACATACTTCGCAAAAACCATATTCTTTGGTGTTAATGAGTTCCAGAGCTTCTTCCACTTTCTTTAAAAGCTTGCGCTCCCGGTCACGCGCCCGCAGCTCTAAACGAAAATCTTCTTCTTGTGTTGCCCGGTCATTGGGATCCGGATAGTTAATGGCTTCATCCTTCATATGAGTCATGGTCCGGTCCACGCCTTTCATGATTTGGTCGCGCATCGCGGTAAGAATTATCCTAAAATGCGGCAGCATCTTAGGTCCCATGTATTCTTCGTTTTTTTTGGGTTTATAAGGGTCAATGCCTAAGGTTTCTAGACTGGGCTCCAAGATATCTTTTTCACGGATTTCTTTAATGGCCATGAAGGTTCTCCTAATAATTTACTAATTGTAGTCCATTTCTCGCATCTATACCAAAAACTGCCGCTTGAAACAATGTATTTATATCGACCAACGACCTGAGGTCACTCTTTCTTTGCCGGACAAATCTGCATGAGTCAAGAGATCGTTGTATTGTTCTGCTTGCATTGCTTTTCTCACCGCTTCAGCTTGTTGGCTGCCATGTTCAAGCAGCAAATAACCGCCGGGCTTTAAATGGCCTTTCGCAGTTCTGATAATTTCCTTCAAATCCGCAAGGCCTGCCTCATCTGAAACTAAAGCGGAATAAGGTTCAAAAGTCAATTCAGGAGGAACAGCCGTCCATTCCGTCTCGGATAAATAGGGCGGGTTGCTGAGGATGGCGTCAAAAAGCAGCGGCGGCAGTGCGGCGCACCACTTTCCCGGATAAAATTGGACTGTTTTGATTCCTAAATCCGCTGCGTTTTGTTGGGCAAGCGCAAGAGCGGCCGTGGACTGGTCTGTTGCATAGATTTCCCATTGAGGGCGTTCATGACTCAAAGCTAAGGCAATTGCGCCGCAACCCGTTCCCAAATCTGCGACTCTTGGGGGAAAATCACAGCGAGTGAAAAATTGAAGCGCCAACTCGACCAAAAGCTCGGTCTCTGGCCTGGGAACCAAGGCCGCAGGGGCCACCCGCAAACTCAAAGACCAAAATTCCTTGCGCCCGAGAAGATAAGCAAGCGGCTCACCTTTTGATCTGCGGGCAAGTAAGTGCTGATAAATTTGTTGCTCTGCAGGGCCCAGCAGGCGCTCAGGGTAAGCAATCAGTTGAGCACGTGACCCTTTGATGACTTCGATTAGCAAAAGTTCGGCGTCAAGCTTGGCTGTATCGCTTGTCGCCTGAAGCGTCCTTATTCCCAAAGCCAGCGCGGCGTCGACCTGCACAACTTACTCGAGGCTCGCCAAAAGATCGGCTTGGTGCTCAAGGGCCAAAGCAGAAATTAAAGGTTCGAGATCGCCTTCCATGATGGTCGGTAATTTATAGAGCGTGAGGTTGATCCGATGGTCGGTCACGCGGCCTTGTGGGTAATTATAAGTCCGGATGCGCTCGGAGCGGTCCCCGGTTCCCACTAAGCTTCGCCGGTTCTCGGCCTGCTCTTTTCTTTGCTTCTCGCGTTCTTGCGTGAGCAGTTTAGTTTTTAAGAGAGCCATGGCTTTGGCGCGGTTTTTATGTTGTGAGCGTTCATCCTGACACTCAACAACCAGGCCCGTGGGTAGATGCGTGATGCGAATAGCAGAGTCTGTTTTATTGACATGCTGTCCCCCCGCACCGGAAGCACGAAAGGTGTCTGTGCGCAAATCCGCTGGATTAATTTCGACTTCTTCCACCTCGTCCAGTTCCGGCAAAACGGCGATCGTGCAAGTCGAGGTATGAATACGGCCTTGGGCTTCGGTATCCGGGACGCGTTGCACGCGATGAACACCGGACTCGAATTTAAAACGGGAATAAGCACCCTTACCGAGGATACGCAGAATAATTTCTTTATAACCGCCATGTTCACCGGCGCTTTCATGGATGACTTCAGTTTTCCAACGTTGCGTCTCAGCATAGCGCGCATACATACGACACAGGTTGCCGGCAAAAATTGCCGCTTCATCTCCGCCGGCACCGGCGCGTATTTCCAAAAAGATATTATTATTATCGTGCGGATCTTCAGGCAGCAAAAAGACTTGCAACGCCTGTTCCATTTTTTCTTTTTCCTCTTCCGCCGTTTTTATTTCTTGTTTGGCCAGATCTTGCATTTCCGTATCGCCATCGGCTAGCAGCGTATTCAAGTCTTCAATTTCTTTGCAAAAACCTTGATAACGTCCAAAACCCTCGACCAACGGCTCGAGCTGGGCATACTCTTTAGATAAATCACGAAAACGATTCAGATCGTTTGCGGCCTGATGATCTGAAAGCAGCGCAGCGAGCTCTCGATAGCGTTCAACCAGGCTGGCAATTTTTTTCAGGAGCACTGGTTTCATATGGCCTTTTGCTCCAACTCAGGAAGCGCTAAAAGTTGTTTTGCCAAACGTAAAATATCCAAACGTCCTTCTGAGCCGGCCTGACGCAACTGAACAGAAGGCGCATGCAAGAGTTTATTCGTGACACCATAGGCGAAATGTCGCAGCACAGTTTCAGCGTTCTCCTGCTTCGCTAATTGACGTAAAGCCTTCGAAAGCTCCACCTCACAAATAGCCTCAATCTGTTCACGATAGGCGCGGATGGTATCTGTCACTTGATCTTGCGAACGCTGCTGGAACAAAAACGCTTCGCTGCGGTGGGAAATCACTTCTTCCGCTTTTTCGGCGGCATGTTGTCGATTGGAATGATGTTCTTGAATAATTGTTTTCAAATCATCGATGCAATAAAGTTGAACGCCAGGGACTGTTGCGGCCAAAGGTTCCACGTCCCGGGGAACGGCAAGATCGAAAATGGTGAGCGATTTCGTCTGGCCTGAGCGGGCTTTTTTCAGTAAGTCCTCTGTCACGATGGGTTCAAGACTGCCGGTTGCGGTGACCATTAAATCTACCTGCGGTAAGACCTGGGTCAACTCATTTAAACTAAGCGCCTCACCGCCAAAGCGTTCTGTGAGTTCCGCTGCTTTTTCAACGCGGCGATTGGCGATCCAGTAATGTTTGACAGGAGAGGATTGTAAGTAACGCAAAATTAATTGGATCGTGTCCCCTGCGCCGAGCAAGAGCATTTTCGCGCCGGAAAGTTTTTTGTCCGGCCTTTCATTGAAAATTCGTTTCGCTAAGGTCATGGTTGTCGAGGCAATCGACATAGGACAGGCGCCGATCGCAGTGGTGGAACGAATTTCTTTGGCAATAGCAAACACCTGTTGAAAAAGACGATGAAAAGAAGTGCCCACGGCATTGGCGGTACAGCTTTCTGAAAAAGCCACTTTGACTTGCCCGAGGATTTCAGGCTCTCCCAAAACCATGGAGTCTAGGCCACAAGCAACCCGCATGAGATGTTCAATAGCTTTTTGGCCCTGATGAAGATAAAGCACGGAACCGAGTTCCTTTCTTAGGTCTTCATTTTTGGCGTCCACTGCTTGATGACAAAACCAAGCTTTGATGCCTTCGACTTCGTCCGTCTCGCAATATAATTCAGAACGATTGCAAGTCGACAATAAAACGGCTTCTTTGGTCAGACCGCGCTGCAGCAGGTCTTGTAAATAAAGCGGCAGTTTGTCTAAAGCAAAGAAAACCTTTTCGCGCAAGGCGACGGAGGCCGTTTTATGGTTAATACCGCAAACAATAATAGACATAAGTGAAATAAATCCCTTAAACTGGGCGTAGTTTAAAACAACAGGATCAAAAGCAAAAGGGATTACTATGCTCAAGTATCTAAGTTTTGCTCTTTTCTTCCTCCTTTCAGCCTGCGGGACCCTGGCTCCTCCCTCTTCCAAGCCTCTGGCTATGTCTTGGGCCCTGCGGCGGCATGCGCTTCAAGAGATGAGTCATTGGCAGTTGCAAGGCGCCATTGCCGTGCATACGCCCCGGGATGGCGGCAGCGCCAATCTCAATTGGCAGCAAACGGGCCAGACTTATACGCTTTCGCTTTATGGGCCCTTGGGCTCAAATGCGGTCCAAGTTTCCGGAAAACCTGGCTTCGTGACGCTGCAGACTGCTCACGGCCAGCAATTTTCCGCGAATAGCTCTGAACAGCTTTTATACAGACAATTGGGTTGGAAGCTGCCGGTTTCTAATCTTTACTACTGGGCAAGGGGACTGCCCGCACCTAATATGCCAGCAAAACAGGAATTTGATGCCTACCATAGGCTCGTTCGCCTCAATCAAGGCAATTGGCAGCTTTGGTTTAAGCAATATGGTGTTTTCAATCAGAGAGAGTTGCCGACGAAGATTGTGCTAACGCATCCGCAGTTGAATATCAAAATTGTGATTTATCAGTGGGTGACCTAGGTTTCCTCCCAACCCTAACCCTTCCTGCAACTTCGCTCCGGGAAGGGAATTCTTAAATACTGAAATACTCATTGACACTCACGGCAGTGATAAGCAAAATACCCCCCATCTAATGGGGTGTAGCCAAGCGGTAAGGCACCGGGTTTTGATCCCGGCATTCCTAGGTTCGAATCCTAGCACCCCAGATTTTTCATCTCCAAAGCCTTAATCAGACAAGGAACCTACCATGCCAGAAATCATGGTTTTTAATGGGAACGCCAATCACGATCTTGCCCAGCGCGTTGCTGAGAACTTAAAAACGCGTCTTGGGAAAGTCACGGTCAGCCAATTCAGCGATGGGGAAACCCTGGTTGAAATTGAAGAAAATGTGCGCGGCCGGGACGTTTTCATTATTCAATCAACCTGTGCGCCTGCCAATGATAATTTAATGGAATTAATGCTTTTGGCAGATGCGTTACGGCGGGCCTCCGCGGTTAAAATCACGGCGGTGATTCCTTATTTTGGCTATGCGAGACAAGACCGGCGCGTTCGTTCCGCCCGGGTCCCGATCACAGCGAAAATTGTGGCCGACATGATGGCCTCTGTCGGCATTAGCCGTCTGGTCACAGTGGATTTGCACGCCGATCAAATTCAAGGCTTTTTCTATATGCCGGTAGACAACCTGTATAGCACGCCCATTATGATGGAAGATCTCGCCAAGCGCGCCTACAAAAATGTCATGGTCGTTTCACCTGATGTTGGCGGAGTCATTCGCGCACGGGCCATTTCCAAACGTATTCCGGGGTCAGACTTGGCTATTATTGATAAACGCCGTCCTCGTCCGAATGAAGCCCAAGTCATGCATATTATTGGTGATGTTCAAGGGCGGGATTGTATTATTGTCGATGACATTGTCGATACCGCAAGCACCCTCTGCCGGGCCATCGAAGCCCTGAAAGACCATGGCGCAAACAAAGTGGCCGCCTACATCACACACCCCGTCCTTTCCGGTCATGCCATTGAAAATATTAGAAATTCCCCTCTGGATGAACTCGTGGTCACCGACACCATTCCTTTGAGCGCTGCAGCAAAAATGGAGCCGCGAATCCGCTGCCTGGATCTCAGCCATATGATGGCAGAAGCCATCCGGCGCATCGGCTGTGCGGACTCCCTCAGCCAAATGTTTATGGATTAAACCCGGCCAACCCATCTATCTTTTCTTTGCTGATTAAGCTAAGATGATCGCCCTTTCATGCCGGTCGCAGGCATGAAATTTTATTCATTTAATTAATTTTTTGGAGTTGATCATGAGAATCTCATTTGAACTTGAAGCGCAACCGCGCCAAGACAAGGGGAAAGGTGCGAGCCGCCGCCTACGTCGCGCAGAACAAGTACCGGCCATTCTTTATGGCGCCGGTAAAGAAACCACACCTATCCTTTTAGACCACAACAAAGTTTTGGTTGCTTTACAACAGGAAGGTTTTTACACCCACATTTTAACTCTGAAGGTCGGTAACGAGTCCGAAAAAGTTATTTTAAAAGACTTACAGCGCCACGCCTTCAAACCACGCATTTTGCACATGGATTTTCTCCGCATTCGCGCGGATGAAAAACTCAAGATGCATGTTCCCCTGCATTTCATCGGCGCCGCGGACGCACCAGGCGTGCAGGAAGGCGGGCTCTTGTCGCATTTAGTTTCCGATGTGGAAATCAGCTGTCTGCCAGCCAATCTGCCGGAATTCATTGAAGTGGACGTTTCGGGCTTGGCGCTCGATCAACTGCTTCATCTTTCTGAACTGAAATTACCTGCTGGCGTTGAACTGGTCGCCCTCAGTCACGGACGTGATTTGCCGGTCGCCAGCGTTCATATGCCGCGCGCTGAAGTTGAAGAAGTGCCTGCGCCTGCCGCTGAAGCCGGTGCTGAAGGAGCTGAAGGCGCTGCTGCTGCCGCTGATGCTACTGCTGAGCAAAAAGTAGGCGGGGAAGAAAAGAAAGAAGATAAGGATAAAAAATAAAACATCCATGACAGAAACGGGGCCCTCACTTCAAAAGCATCGTTGCCCCGTGGCTTGTCTACCACCACCGTCCCGCGGCTTGTCCGCAGGACCCAGAAACGGGTACAACCGAAGTTTCTGTTCCTGGGTCCTGCGGACAAGCCGCGGGACGGTGGCAGCAAAGGAAAAACCACATGGCGGCGGCTATTCAACTCATTGTTGGGCTTGGGAATCCAGGTGATAAATATGCAAACACCAGGCACAATGCAGGTGTTTGGCTTGCTGAACACCTAGCCCAAAGCGTCTCCTGCACTCTGCGTCCAGAAGCAAAGTTTCACGGCAAGCTTGGAGAGGCCCGCTGCTTCTCTCATGACTGTCAAATTTTAGTGCCCACCACCTATATGAATCGAAGCGGCCAAAGCGTTCAAGCCGTTAGCAGTTATTACAAAATTCCACCGGCAGCCCTTTTAGTGGTTCATGATGAAATTGATCTTCCCCCTGGCGTTGTCCGCTTAAAGTTTGATGGCGGGGCCGGAGGGCATAATGGTCTGAAAGATATTATAGACCAATTACAGACGAAACAGTTCTATCGTTTGCGAATTGGTGTTGGCCATCCAGGGCGCAGCGATGATGTGGCAGATTATGTCTTAAATCCGCCTTCGAAGGCGGAACGGAAAGCGATTGATGAAGCAATCGTGCGCGCCTATGATGTGCTGCCCCTGGTTATCCAAGGTGAGTTTCAAAAGGCAATGCAACAATTACATTCTGACAGCGGATTAAGCTGACCCTGCGCGATAATGCGCAGCATACTAAATTATATTTCCCACGGGGAATAAATCCCCGTGGGAAACCAAAGGGGAGTCGAGAGCAAGCTCTCGACTCCCCTTTGGAAACCCCTTAGCTAGAGAGCCGCGGCAAGCCGCGGGATAAATTTTTAATAATCACACATTTGGAGTTCATATGGGTTTGAAATGCGGTATTGTGGGTCTGCCGAATGTCGGGAAGTCAACGCTTTTTAATTGTTTGACGAACGATGCGG
>CAYVBZ010000042.1:0-20500 GCA_964449835.1 uncultured Coxiellaceae bacterium
GCCTTTTTTGAGTCCGCTGCCACTGAAGTGGACTGCTATGCCCTGCGCCAGCCCCTAGGCGTTTGTGTGGGAATCACCCCTTTTAACTTTCCCGGCATGATCCCCCTTTGGATGTTTCCACTCGCTATAGCCTGTGGCAATACCTTTGTTTTGAAGCCTTCTGAAAAGGACCCCTCTTGCGCCCTCCGTCTGGTGGGATTAGCAGAAAAAGCCGGTATCCCGCCTGGCGTGATCAATGTTGTCCAAGGTGACAAGCTTGCCGTGGATGCGCTTCTGACTCATCCTGAAGTCCGCGCAGTGAGTTTTGTGGGTTCAAGCACCGTGGCTGAACAGGTCTACCAGACAGCAACCGCTGCCGGCAAACGGGTGCAAGCCTTTGGCGGCTCGAAAAATCATTGCTTGGTCATGCCCGATGCGGACCTCGAACAAGCAGCTGAGAATATCACTCAAGCGGCCTACGGCTGCGCTGGCGAACGTTGTATGGCCATATCCGTTGTTGTAGCAGTGGGAGATAAAACGGCAAATGCCTTACTTCCGCTCCTGAAAGAAAAAGCCTCTAAAATAAAAATGGGGCCGGGGTCAGGGACTCAAAATCGTTTGGGGCCTTTGGTCACCCCGGCCCATTTGCAACGAGTATTAGACTACGTGAAGCTGGGTTTGGAAGAAGGTGCTGACTTGGTTCTGGATGGCCGGAAGAACAAAATAAAAGACCCGCAATTCCAGCAAGGATTTTATTTAGGTTGCTGTTTGTTCGATCAAGTTAAACCGGAGATGCGGATTTATAAGGAAGAAATTTTTGGACCGGTGTTAGCGGTGGTGCGTGTGGCAGATTTTGAGACTGGGTTGAATTTGGTTAATCAACATGAGTATGGAAATGGGACCGCTATTTTTACAGCAGATGGTTATACAGCAAGGACTTTTGCTTCCCGGGCCCAAGCTGGCATGGTGGGCATTAATATTCCAGTTCCGGTACCTGTGGCCTATCACAGCTTTGGAGGGTGGAAACGGTCGGTATTTGGAGATATTGGACTGTTTGGCGCGGAAGGGGTCCGGTTTTATACGAAGTTGAAATCTGTTACGCAGAGGTGGATCAAAGGGGAAGATTGGTTTTAACCTCCACCCTAAGTCGGAGTTGGGAGGACAAGGATTTCAGGAGCCTATTCATGAGCAAAATTGCCTTCATCGGCCTCGGCCACATGGGCAACCCCATGGTCCGCAATTTAATCAAAGCCGGTCACTCTCTTCGTGTCTATGATCTCCTAAACAAAAATATGCAAATACTCCAAACCGAGGGCGCCATCCCCGCTACTTCCGCCCAAGAAGCCGTACAAGACGCCGAAGTCATATTCACCATGCTGCAAACCGGAGAACAAGTTCTGCAAACCTGCCTCGGCGAGCAAGGCATCTTTGCACGCCTTCCCCGCAGCGCACTTTTCATTGACTCCTCATCCATCGACCTCAAAGCTACACAAGAACTTCACCAGCAAGCCCAACAAAAAAGTCTAGCCATGCTCGATGTACCTGTTTCAGGCGGTGTAGCTGGCGCGCAAGCCGGAACACTCACTCTCATGGCCGGTGGAACCAAAGCTCATTTTGTACGCGCGAAACCCATCCTGGATTGTCTAGGTAAAAAAGTAATTTACGCAGGTCCTGCAGGTCACGGCCAAGCAGCTAAAATCTGCAACAATTTAATTCTCGGCATTTCCATGATTGCAGTCTGTGAAGGATTCAGTCTCGCCGAAAAGTTAGGACTCGACCTCAAAAAATTTTTTGAAATCAGCTCTAATGCTTCCGGACAATGCTGGTCGATGACCAGTTACTGTCCTGTTCCGGGGATCATAGAAAAATCACCCGCGAATCAAAATTATCAACCAGGGTTCATGGCCAAGATGATGCTTAAGGACTTACGACTGGCCCTGCACGCGGCGGAGCAAAGCCAGGCTCTCTTGTTGTTAGGCGCCGAAGCTGCGGAACTTTATTCGCTTTTTGTGAATCAAGGAAATGGCGAAGTGGATTTCTCTGGCATTATTAATATGTTTACAAACAACAAAAACATCCCCTTTCCTCCACGAAGCGAAGGGAAGGGTTAAGGTCCGGAGATTGATTGGGTTCGCTACACCTCCCAACCCTAACCCTTCCCTTCACTTCGTGGAGGAAAGGGGATATTCTCATTTTGACTAGCTGAACATTGCTCATGATACGCTTTAATTTGTTCCCGATGACCGGGAATTTCAGGATATAAACATTTCTTTTCATACTCCTGCACATTTCCCGCGGCAATAATTTCGCAATGCATCTGCAAAGCCTCAAAATACTCAGCAAGCCCCGGAATAATATCTTCCTCCTTCATCAGCTTCCGGCAACTTTCAGCAATAATATATTCCCGCAAACGTTGACGCGGGCCTTGGTCTTCTCCTGTGATTGGATCAAAATGCTGACATATACACATCATAATCAACCACAATCGGGGATCATAATTCTGGCTTTCCTGAGCATTAATCACTTGTTCGACATTGCGTATGCTGTTTTCAATACCTAGGGCCAAATCTTTATGCCGCTCCGGCGAAATAATCTCAAACAGTTTTTTGATCGTATTCACAATATCATTGATCCAGCTTTCATTGCCCTTGGTACGAAGGACCTTCGACAACAAAAAGGCATCGCCTTCTTGATGAACATTTTCAGTCGTATTATAAGGATAGCCATCCTTGCCCGAGAGCGAAGTTGAAAAATAATGATCCAAGGCACTTTGAAAAGATTGCCCCACCCCGGTGCAGGTAAAACATCGTCCCGTGACAAAATCAACATGTTTACTGGTCAGTGTCACTAGGTTGCTGGTCCCTTTAGTTTTAACTTCCAATTTTCGTTTAATTTGCCTTTTGTCTTTTGTTGCCCCGACCAAAGTCACAGCGCCCGGTTCATCTGTTTTGTAAGAGAGATAGAGCTTGCCTGGTTCATGCACATCGGAATGCGGCGGAACACCTTTTTCTACATATAAAAAATGAGCGCAACTTGAGGCCCAGTGAGGAATATTTTCAGAAACAGTATTAATAAAATCGGAACACTGCAGCAGTGTTTTTTTTAGTTTTGATAAAAACTTTTTAAGATTAAAGACCCCTGGCATTGACCTGGTTGAAAAGTACATAAATTCATCCTCTGCCCATCTTTTTCTTGTTCATCCTAAGTATAGTTCTAGTTCAAAAATTAACCAGGAAAGCTTTACTAGTGAAATCATTGTCTTACTCCCTAAGAGTGCTCGCACCCTGCTTGAAATTCTGATAAAATATCCCAAATATCAAGTAGTTTTATAAAATGGACAAAGCAATCACTTATGAGCAACCCTTAAGCGAAATCTTTCGTGTTTGCTTGCGCTTGGAATATCTTTTTGAGCAGTTAGACCATGCGCTGCAAGATTCTTCTTATCTTGGCACTCGCAACCTGATCATCATTATCGTAAATATTTTGCAGCTTCTAGATCGCCCTGATTTAAAAACCAAATTGGCCAAAGAACTCACTCATCAAACCGCGCAGCTTTTGCGCTTGGAAAGCATGCCGCAAACAGACAAAGACAAACTGCATGAAGTCATTCACCAGTTGGAAGAACTTAGCCGCTGCTTCATTGATAGCAGCGGCAAAATTGGACAAAATCTCCGTGAAATTGCCCTGCTCAATAATTTAAGACTTCATTTAATGACGCCCGGCGGAGGGCTCAGTTTTGATATTCCAATTTATAACTATTGGTTGAATCGCCCTGAGCAGGAACGCTTAGAAACCGTAAAAACCTGGCTCAATGAGTTTCAACAATTACGCACGGCCATTCATTTACTTCTGCGTCTCGTCCGCGAGAGCACCCCTTTCCAGACCAAAAGCGCGACACATGGTTTTTATCAGGAGCTTCTCGATCCACAGCAAAATATCCGCATCATTCGCGTCTCCATCTCTCCAAGCCTCGACGCTTACCCGGAAGTCAGTGTGGGCAGACATTTCGTAAGCATTCGCTTTTTTGTCCCTCAAATTAACATTCGCCCTGCTCCCTATCAGCAAAACCTTTCTTTTGGTCTTGCTTATTGCAACGCTTAAGGACCTTTGATGGAAAACAAGAACAAAATTCGCTGCCCCATTTGTAACAAAGCCGATACTTGGAAAGCGGACAATGTCTTTCGTCCCTTTTGTTCAGAACGCTGCAAAATCATTGATTTGGGTGAATGGGCGGATGAGTCGCATCATATTCCGGGTCAAAAAATTAACCCTGAACCAGATGAAGATAAAGGGCCCGAATAAGGGGGTAAGCCGGGATACCTGCTGGATGTGACATAAGAAAATATAACCCGCAGGGAGCTTAGTCTGGCAACCGACTCCGGACTATGAATCGGTGTTTTGCATGGGCTGTTTAAAACTTATAATCTTAAACATTCTCTATCATTTCTTCTGTTATTTGTTTAAAAGTGGTAATTGCCTCAACGCAGGCAGGAAACCCTGAATAGCCCACTAGAAAAATCAATAATTCAATAATTTCTTCTTTTTTCCAACCAACATTTAGCATACCGCTGAGGTGAGCTTTTAAAGGCAACCCAGTATTCCCTTGGCCGATAAGACAGGCTACTGCAGCTAATTCACGATGCTTGTCTGAAAATCCCTTTCTTGAATACAAATCTCCATATCCAAAATCAAGAACATAATTAGCAAAGTCAGGTGAAATTGCTTCAAACATTTTAATAATACTTTCCGATTTTTCTCCGATTATTTCTCTGATTCGTTGCTTGCCAATTCCACGTTTATTCATGAGATACTCCTTATCTTGGTTCGGCTTTCCAGAAGACTGTATGGGAGGCTTTGAAAAAAATACCAGCAGGGGAAACACGTTCTTATGCCGAGCTTGCCAAGGCAATTGGTAAGCCTTCTACTTTTCGCGCGGTGGCCCTTGCTAATGGTGCCAATCAACTGGCTATTGTGATACCCTGTCATCGGGTGATTAACTCTAATGGAAAATTAGGTGGTTATGGCGGCGGCATTTGCCGAAAACAGTGGCTATTATATCATGAAAACAAAAAATAAAACAAAAATACGTTGTGCTTGGGTGAGTGATGATCCTTTCTATATTGACTACCATGACAAGGAATGGGGAAGACCCATTTACGATGAGCGGTTATTGTTTGAGTTTCTAAATCTTGAGGGAATGCAGGCGGGCTTGAGTTGGCTAACCATTTTAAAGAAACGGGAACATTATCGAAAAGTGTTTAACCGATTTGATGCGAAAAAAATTGTAAAATATGACTCTAAAAAGATAGCTGCCCTGTTAGCTGATCCCGGAATCATCCGCAACCGATTAAAAATACAAGCCATCATTACCAATGCAAAAGCCTTCCTTGCCTTAAAAGCTGAGGGACAAAGCTTCTCCGATTATTTATGGGCGTTTGTTAATAAAACGCCTATTCGCGCAAAGTTGAGAACTACCCGGCAACTTCCAACGAGCTCTGCCATCTCAGATCAATTATCAAAAGATTTAAAAAAGCGTGGATTTAAGTTTGTAGGAACCACCATCTGCTATGCTTTTATGCAGGCCGTTGGGATGATCAATGATCACACGGAAAAGTGTTTTTGTTATCGTAAAGAAAGATAACTGATATGAGAAAAATTATGAAATATGCAACACTTGAAAATATTGATCAAATTAATGGCCTTTTACTCTTATCAAAAAGTTATTGGGGATATGATAATGAATTTCTTGATTGCTTTATGAAAAAGTTTGGGATCACTACTGGGTATATGATGCAGCATGTCCTTCGCTTATTTTATGTCGATGATTGCTTAGCTGGGTTTTTTAATTTTGGCTTCAATGCTGAAAACCTGTTTGAGCTTGATAATTTCTTTTTACACCCGCACTTTATTGGAAAAGGTCTTGGCCGAGAATTGTGGGAAGCTTGCTGCCAAGAAGCAAGGAAACAAGGCAAAAATGAGTTCATTGTCTGGAGCGAGCCTCATGCGGAAGGGTTTTATTTAAAAATGGGCTGTGAAAAAATTGGTGTACGCTTATCCCCTATGATGCCTAATCGTTATCCTCCTGTGCTAAGGTATAAAATTTGTGATCAGTTCGATGAACGGTCAGAAGCAAACTTGATTTAGAGCGTGAATCAAGGTTACTTCGCTGGAATTTATTTTTTTAAACCCTTCATAAGTCCAAGCTACAGACGCCACTAACAAAGAAAGCCGCTTAATTCTGGAAAACACAATCAAAGGACTGGCATCAGAAATAATTATTTTATTATTCAAAATTCTTTAACTCCTGATCCAATTCATCTACAGAATAGCTAACAGCCGGTATTCCTAAGATGAATCAGTCCTAACACCCATCCTCGCTTTACGCAGAGATTCTCTTTAAATCATGGCCGCTTCAGGCAGGATCACCCGCGGCCCAGGCACGTTGATCACTTTAGCGGCCATCTGCATGGCAAGCTCTCCAGATTGTTTAAAAGACCATCCTTGGGTATATCCATACAAAAATCCTCCTGCAAAGGCATCGCCTGCTCCTGCTAAATCAACCACGCTAGAAGGAACGCAGGGCAGTTCAAACTCTTCAGATCCATCATAAAGCCAAACACTCTCAGCTCCTCGGGTCACCACAAATTTTCTTGCCAGCTGTTTCAATTTCGAAACAACCTTCTTCTTTTCCGTTGTGTCGCAAAAATGAAACGCTTCGTCTTCATTGCAAAAGAGCAAATCAAACCCTGATGGAAACATTATTTCGAGGCTAGATTTTATGTCGCTCGAAAATAAGCAGGTAGAGAGCGTAAATATGGTCTTGATATTTTTTGCTAGTGCGTGGTTATAAGCCTGTTGGACAGTCTCGCGAGTGGACGGAGCCAAAAAAATGAATCCTTCGAGGAAAAGGCAGGTAGAGACGGAAAGGGATGCAAAATGGAGGTCAGAAGGCAGTATTTTATTTCCAGCCCCTTGAAATGACAAAAGTGTTCTTTCACCATCCGGCGTGACTAAAATGATGCATCGGTTCGTCATTTCATCTTTGGGCGAACAAAAATCCAAGTTGGAGGCAATGCTATTTTTCAGAAGATCTGTATGATACAGGCGACCATATTCATCATTGCCGATACTGCAGATGCAAAACCCAGATCCTCCTGCTGCTCGGAGGGCCACAAGCGTATTGGCGGCTGATCCCCCACAAAAAAACTTCGATGGATAGGGGGCAAGGACGTTTTCTATGCGAGTAAAAGCCTCCTTGTCAACCAAATAAATTTTTCCTTTTTTGTAAGAGCAGCTCTCTAACACCTCATCCGGCACATAAATAAACTTGTCAATAATGCCTGTGCCCATGGCGCAGACATCATATTTTTTGTATATCATGGCTACATTCTTTCCCTATTGATTTTCTGCCATTTCCTGCATGATTTTCATTTGCCCCAAAAGCACTGCTTTCTCCTGGGCTAACTCCAACTTCTCTTGCAGAAGCAATTTCCTCGCTGCCTCCAAGTCATGAATCATTTGCTTGGATGAGTCGAATTGCTGCTCTAAAAGTTTCACTGCCACTTGTAATTCGATGGCTTCAGCAGTTTTAGATTCGAGCTTAACTTGCGTATTCTGCCATAAGGCTTGCCCCTGCTTATATCGTTCCAGCGCTTCCAATTTAAGGCCTTCGCTTTCACTATGCGCTTGCCGCGCGCTTTTACAATCAGAAAGGAGTTCCGCTTGTTTTCTTTCAAGCCCAAGATTCAGGGCCAAGACCTCTTTATATTGTTCTTGCAGCTTCGCATATTTTTCCTTGAAAAGAACCATTTCCTCTTGCACCGCCTTCTTTTCCGCCAAAAGCGCCCTCCTCTGCTCTTCAAATTGTTCTTGCGCCAGCAGACGTTCCTCCCGCGCGGACTCCCGATAATGCTCGAGATTTTCTTGTACTTGCTGATGGAGGCGGTGGAGCTCCTGGATCCGCTCTTGCTTTTCTTCTAATTGCTTTAAAGCGACCTCCAATTTAGATAAAAGCCCTCCATTTTCATTACGACTTTTGAGGAGTGCCTCTTCTAGCTGTAGCTCTTTATTGGCCAGTTTCGCTTTTTCTTCTTGCCATTGATTATAAAGCTGCTGCCAGCGTTGATTGTTTGACTTGTATTTATCGGCTTCTTCCCGTAAAGCGGACAAATCCTCTTGGTGGTCTGCTTGAAGTAGGCTTATTTTTTCTTCTGCTTGATTGGCCACGGTCTTCCACAGGTCTTTTAGGGCCGAAAGAAGGGTTTCTGGCAGGTTTTCTTGTGAAGCCATATTTGAATGGCAGTCCTGTGCCGTTTTCCATTTGCGCAGGTGCTTATTGATGGTACCGATGCTGCCGGTACCTAAAAGAACGCGGACTTTTTCAATGGTAGGGTTGTTTCCTTGGCTTTGTGTCAGAAGGGCAGCTTCTGCGACTTCTTCATAGGTGACACCGGGACGGGCCATAGCTAAATCCTTTTATAATTACCGTACTATGTAATATACATAATAAATACAGATTAATAAAGCAATTGAAGTTTATTTTTATACTATCAATAATGATATTTATCGATAGTATTGCTTTTTTATTCCTCGAGGGATATCGTATTATCAAGCGTTAAGCGCAAAACACAGCGACTTTTAAAAAAGGACACGACAAATGAAGATGGAACTCATGCAGCCCATAAACAATCCTGAAATACGTAATGAAGAGATCCATCCCGGCACTCCTTTGGCGAGTAGTCCTTACATAAGGGCGGCCACCAGCGACAATACCCGTAAAGCCTATACTAGCGATGTGCGGCATTTTGAAAGATGGGGCGGCAAATTACCCGCCTCAGCTGAGGCCATCGCGCAATATTTACAATATTACGCGAACAAACTCAATCCAAGGACCCTGGCCAGAAGATTGACAGCACTCAAGCAATGGCACCACTATCAAGGACAACCTGGCCCCACAAATCATCCGGCCATTCAAAAAATAATGACGGGAATTCAACGTATCCATGGGAAACCGAAACAAAAGGCACATCCTCTATCCATCGAAGAGTTGCTGACCATTGTTAAACATCTCGCACAAGAAGGTACTTTGTCTGCGGCCCGTGATAATGCCCTTATCCAAGTTGGCTTTTTTGGTGCTTTTAGACGATCTGAGCTTGTGGGAATTCATGTAGATCATTTAAATTGGAAAGAAGAAGGTATTGATATCCTTGTTCCTCAATCTAAAACAGATCAAACCCATCAAGGACAATATTGCGCACTTCCCTATGGCAAAGGTTTGCTTTGCCCCGTGATCGCGCTCAAAGAATGGCTTGAAGTCAGCAAAATCAAGCAAGAAGCAATCTTCCGGGAAATTAAAAAGGGCGAGAGATTAATGCCAAAAGCACTTACTCCCCTTTCGGTGAATTTGATTCTTAAAAAACATGCCACTGCTTGCGGCCTCACCAATACCAATAAACTTAGCAGCCACAGCTTACGCAGAGGACTTGCAAGCAATGCCAGCGCTATTGGTGCCAATGTAGCCGCCATTATGCGACAAGGGCGATGGAAACAGATCAATACGGTGATGGAATATATTGAGGCAAATGAACGGTTTTCTGATAATGCGGCTTTGAAGGTCTTGCAGGCGGTTAAGGAGTAGATGGTATTGTTCATTTTATAGAAGTTTTGGAGGTAAATAAGCATGATTACTAAAAATATAAATTCGGGCGTTTTAAATTTTTTAGAAGGGCTAACTGCAGAGAAATTATCGATCTCCAATCTCATTTTGACTATTAGGGAATGTGAAGGAGTATCACAAGCTGTTTTTGCTAAAAAATTAAAGATAACACGTCAACGCCTGTGTGATATTGAACATGGCCGTAGCCGCATTAG
This sequence comes from uncultured Coxiellaceae bacterium, assembly GCA_964449835.1. GTDB lineage: Bacteria > Pseudomonadota > Gammaproteobacteria > DSM-16500 > DSM-16500 > JABDGC01. The sequence continues at coordinate 9,850 of CAYVBZ010000042.1, forward strand.
CCCTAAGCTCGCTGCTATTTTTGCTAGAAAATTGGGTTATAGCGAATCGCAGTTTGTTCGCCTGGCGCTCCAGGATATTTTAGATAGGGATAATCTAGACTATAGAATTGAGTTGCAGAATGCGGCTTGACCATATTGGCCATTTTCCAAAAATAGCCAGACCAATGAATTCCTACTAAAAATGCGCCGCGGTGCTCCCGCCATAGCAAGTTCAATTGAATCTGTTCGCTCGCTGATTGGTTCCGGAAGCAGTGAAACGGTCGGACCCTTCCTCCGTACCTGGAAGGCACAGCAAGGGGAAGCCCGGCAGTTGGCCATGAAGGAAATCTGCCGGAAGAACTGACTTCCCTGATGAAGGGACTCTGGACTCGGGTGTTTGCTCAGGCAGAAGATCGGTTCGTCCGGGAAAAACAGCAGATTGAGGGCGATCTTCAAATGCTCCAGAAGGAACTGGCAGGAACTCAGAAGGAATACGCACAGCTGCAACAGCTCTGTTTGATCGTTAAAATAATTTAGATTCCATTTCATTACTCATATCAAAAAATTTTTTGGTGAAGATCAAGGCTTGCTCTTCAGAAAAGTTTTTACATGTATAAAAAACAACGGACATAAATTTTTCATTAGTCCATACATAAAGTGATATACCTGAATCAATTAGTGGAATAAAGGCATCATATCCCTGATTCTCCCCTTTTCCCATCCCCTCAGGAGAATAAATAGTTGGTTCACCATATGTACGAAGATTTAGGTATTTTGCTACATCAAAAAGATATTTTTTTATAGTTTCTCTATCCACATCCAAACTGAAAAATCCCTCAATCAGGAGACGCTGTCGTGTTATATGTGGCGCAAGTTTTTTCATTAATTTCCTCTTATTTACAAGTATAAATTGATTGCTACCCAACAAAACTTTTTCCTTTCAAACTGCTAGTGCGTTCATTATTCGACTTTCACAAAAAACACCATTTTTTAGTGTTTTTTCAATTTTAAAAGATCCTGGATTTTTTCTTTATTTAACCCGGTCAGCCTGGCAATCATTTTTTCATCAAAGCCCTCTTCTAACATGCTAAGAGCCACCTCGATAGCCTCTTGCTCCCTACCTTGCTCAATGAATTGTTCCGCAATAGTCATAATCTTCTCTCCGACTTCTTTAGAAAGCTCAGTTTTAACCAGGCCTAAAAATGCTTCATTCGATGACCGTTTTAAAAAGCATGTCAGCAATCGATTCCTGGCGCATTTTATCAATATAGGTACCCGGTTGCAATTCCAGGCGGCTAAGATCTGTTACTTGATGCAAATCTTCCGGCAAGTGCGCATCAAAGAACTCCCTCGCTACTTGTTTTTCTGACATGGCCATGCGGAAAAAATGATCATGCGCTTTGGCAACATGCCTTTTTGGTTCTTTTTCTTTCACTGTCTGTCCACAATTGATGTCGGTCGCCAATATGAAAATCATCATAGCTGAATCTCTTCAAGTGGTTCTCCATACCCCCCAATTAGCGATGAGGATATGGCTAAAATTCACGAGGAGCAAAGAAAACAGCGTGAAAAGATTTAAAAACTGCAAGCAGCCTACCTTGAGAAGAAGCCAAAATTATAAGTATTGCAACTGCACCGGTTAAGTAGTACACTTCTAGTATGACTGTTAAGCACAAAAAATCCGAATATATAGCTTTTGAAGGTGAGAAATTTACCATTGAGTGGTATTTCGACCAGAGAGGCAAAAGCATTTCATTGGAATATTTAGAGTCTTTGACTGAGCAAGAACAGGCGAAATTGTTTCAGCTGGTTAAGCTTATCGGGGACAGAGGGACGATTGTAAATAAAACCAAGTTCAGGAACGAAGGGGACAAGATTTACGCCTTTAAACCCCAGCCCCATCGCTTCCTATGCTTCTTTTTCGAGGGCAGCAAGATTATCGTGACGAACGGGTTTCATAAGAAGTCTGACAAGCTGCCGCCAAACGAGAAGGACAGGGCGCTAAAGATTAAACAGGATTACGAGACCAGAGTTAAGCGAGGTGACTACTATGAGCAAGCAATTATCTACTTTTGAACGGAAGATGAAAAACCCGAAGTTCAAAAAGGCCTTTGAAGAGGGGTATAGAGAGCTGCTTTTCTCCGAATTAATGATTTCCATTATGGAAGATGATCAAATCTCTATCCGTGAGCTTGCGAAAGAGGCCGGCCTTTCTCCGTCCGTGATTCAAGACCTGCGGACAGGGAAGCAGCACGATATTAAGGTGAGCAATCTAATTAAGATCGCTCGTGCCTTCGGGTATTCTGTCATCCTGCAAAAAGGCAAGAAACGCCTGACTTTCCGAGAAGGAACTAAAAAGAACCTTTGCGTAGTAGATGATGCTGCATAGACTTATCCACAGATTCTGTGGGTAAGATTGTAGATTAGTTGTTACATGATGTGATCAAGGAAGCTATTGAGGTTTTGAGGCAAGGCTAAGTTTATGACACGCCCGCCAAAGCAGCGGGCGTTTGTCTCAGGGAAAATAAATCGGGACGATTTTTATAATTTAGGACGAGACGGCACAGTGTCTGCTAAGATATTCTTTTTCTTCGGATAACTCAGACTCCATGTGGCGCCTCAACTCCATCGGACTAATGCCGCCCTGTGACCAACCCAGAGTGCAGTCATATTCCTTGCCATTTTTCACATATTGATATGGCGATGGATAGGCTCCATCCTTTGGTTTAATCTGTTTCAACAGATAATGTGCACAGGTTTGTGAATCAAGATATCCGGCAATAAACGGTATTGGTTTTATAGAAGATTCTGCGTTAAATTCCGACTCAAACTTATTGAACTGCTCAACAGCTGCTACCACATCATCGGACACGAGCTCCAGCCTTATATCATATGCCAAACGCCAATTGCCATTTATCTTTTTCTGCAACTTGTCATTAAACAGTAGGCCTGTGTTTTGTAATTTGTTGATCGTTTCCTGTTTGTTTCTGTAAATAATAAGATTTTCTTTGAAGAATCCCCCCTCAATCACATCTTCAACTTGTCCGGTTCGGTGGTTGACGATAAAGAATCCAGAATGAACACGCTCTGCGTGTGGAACACCTGCCGGAAACTGTTCCTTTGGCAAGTTATTATAAAAGTTAAATCCGCTCGGACGGCTTACAGTATATGTAAAAAAGAAAACACTTTTCGTCGACTTTAGCTCACCTTTCAAATCGTTTTCAGATATCATAAATCTCCCATAAATCAGGCTTTTATTAGATAGAAATAACTGTTCTTTCCTGTTCAAAAATCCATTTATCCTTAATCAAAAGACGGTTTTGCGCAGTCACTTCCCGCAGAGATTCCTCTGTTATGGCCAGCTTCTGTACTGCTGCAGACAGCTGTGCCTGCATCTCTCTCACTGCTCTTTCGTCGTGTTCAGCCCGCGCACTCAGTGCCTGATACTGCTGCTGCCAGTGTTCACTGGCATGGGTATTGCGTCACAATAGAGAGCCGCGTTCTGAGGCATTCGTACAAGCGCTATATGCTAACAGAAATCGTCGCTTGTATGCCGCATCAAATCGCCGTCTTGGTGCATAGGGTTTTTTGGGAAAGTGTGGTCTAAATTGCGGGGGTCATTATAGGCAATTTGTGGGGGGGGTTCTCAATACCCCCCCAAGATAAGAAAAATCACTGGATTAATGAAAAGTTTAAAAACAAACAAGAACGGAGGCTATCCTAGAAAATAACGATAATCTGTCCCAAAAACTTTTTCAATACGCTTAGCAATAATTTTCCCAATCGGTCTTTTCCCCGTCTCCATAGCGGATAAATTTGCTTGTGTGACGCTTATTTTTTTAGCAAAAGCCAGTTGTGACAGGCCTTCACGCAAGCGCAGGCCCTTTAAGAGAGCCCCAGCTCTTGTGTATTTTTTTTCGAGGATTTCAAAAATTCTTTTAATGGCGCCGCTTGTCTTAGAGTCAGATTTAAGTTTTTTAGTTTTTTCTCCCTCAACAACGACGTACTTGTTTGCTACATTTTTGGGAATAGCATAAGTCGTATGCCGGTGGGATATATATAATACCTGGCCATGGCTATGCGCGCTAATAGGGTGCTTTTTCATGTGTTCCGACATAGTATACCTTGATTATTTTCCGCTTCTTATCGATGACTTCCCAACAGCAAACATAAGTCGGCTTGCCTTTTTGTAAGTGACAATGCCTTTTATCGCCTTTAGACCCATGCAGCTTTCCATAATTTGGCCAGCCTGGGGCTGCTGGGCCTTTTGTGGCTAAGTCCATGAAAAGTAACTTGAGCTTAAGCATAATGTTCTCACTTAGCCGGGGTGCTTGTTTGTCCACCGATCTTGCCGCTCTAACAGACCACCTTATAGCCATAAGTATATCTCTTTTTATGAAATATATCAAATATTGATATGTTCTTGATCTTATTAATAATGCGACAGCCAGGATTCCAGCTATTTTTAGCCAAGAATGCTCGCTTGCCTTCTATAGAGTTCGTCAATTAACTCATTGGTCACCCCGACTCCGTTTAGAAATTCCCTCAGGTATTGACGAAGCTCATCCGTGAAAACATCCGGATAATTTCGCATGAACTCTTGCCTTTCTGAAATATCGCCGTTCGTGAAAACGCTAACGTATTCCTTGAGGATTCCAAGTAATTTATGGAATGGCAGGTCTTTTATGTTGTCCATACGCTCGCCTTCTTTCTATTTAGGTTTTGGACTGTATCACGTTTTTACATATTTTAGCTGGATTTTTGTTAATGGGAAGCGACCTGGAAACCTTAGAAAGGCCTCCAGATCGTTAAGATACATGATCTCAGACGGACTAATGATCTGCTTTTGGTATCTTTGGTTAGACAAAGAGATGCCCGAGCGCATGGCGCTTTCAATGCATCCAGATTTCAGATTCATGTACATTCTGGGACCTGTATGTTGCTATACAGGATTCAATGGGGTGGACTGATTCACACTTTCACTGATAGTGTTGATTTTTAATAAGGAAAACAGGCAGTATGAATTACACAGAGGTATTGAACGTTATAAAAAATGCTAGTCTTTTTGATCTGTACCGTTTGGAATGTGCTATATCCAATGAATTGGAAAGCCCGGAACGAATCAAAAAACTCAGGGAAAAATTCAGGGTTGGTGATGTCGTTTCATACTTTGACAAGAATAAAAATGCACTTATAAAAGCAGTTGTACTTGAGAAGAACCAGAAAAAAGTTCTTGTGCAGCATGTCATTGACAAGGAAAAATGGAATATTCCATATTATTTTCTCAACATTGACTATGCTAATACAGACATGCACCCTGGGCATAGGGAAAAACTAACCAGAAACCATGTTAAAGTTGGAGAGTTCGTTGGATTTAACCATGATGGCATCGATATTACAGGGATGATTGTCCGTCTGAATCAAAAGACTGCGAGTGTGGCAACATTAGATCGTGGTCGATGGCGGGTTAGCTATGGCTGTCTTTACAAGGTAATTGATGCCGAGCTTGCAGCCAAGTTTGATATAGGATGGAAAAAAGCCCCTCCCCTTTTAGACATTATTTGATCTTATTTTGGCAAGCAGGAGATCAGAATTCTGCCAAAAAGTGGCCATGAAACTGGGGGGGCTTAATGAAGGGCCTAATGGATTTTAAGGTAAAATTAGTCCGCCGAATGGCGTTGCCTAAAGTTTGAAAACCCACATAGCAGATAAAAAAATTAGTAAAATCAACATAATTGCATTAATTTAACCCAACATGATTAATTTTAAATCAACTTATTGATTATCGTAATATAATAACTCATAATATTAAAAGAAATAATATAAATTAGAAATGAGGAGTGATAAAAAATGCGCATTTTGCAACCCTTTAGAGATCAATTCAGCTGGTCTAAGCCAGAGGGAAATAAGGGTCCTTTTTTAAAATATCTGACTGATTTTTTTAAAGCTGTCTGGGAAGATGATCCCTTTGGTCCCGCTCTCTCTGCGTTAATAAAAGATTATAATGGTGATCAAAAAAAAATCGGGGTACCTTTCTTCATTTATAAAAATCCCGCTCTCACTTTATTTAGCATTGTGCCTCTAGCGCTATTTATTGCGCATGCACTCTCTCGACTCTTTGTAGGTTTTTTCGGGGCATTATTTGAATATTTTGAAGGAAAAATAGAAAATTACGGAAACAAGCATCCGAAACGAGCTCCATTCTTAATCCCAGCCAAATTGTTCTTCTATCTTTTAAAGCAACCCTTTAAATGGGCAGAAACTGCGATTTCTGCTGCCGTTCATCTGGTAGATGGGATATTTGCTTTCGGGTATGGATTAAGCTGTGCTGCTTACTTAAGTTTGACGGAGAAAAAAAATGAAGATTTCAATTATCCACGGGGAAGGCCAAGGAACTTGAGAGCGAAAGACCAGAGAGCATATGAAACTGCAAGAAAAGAGATGCAACACAGAAAAGAACTCTGCTTTGGCGGACTCGCCGAAAAAATGGGAACAGCCCTTGCTCGCTTGCTGATCGTAGGCGCTATCGGCGCCGCCGGTTACTTTTTAGGCCCAATTGGCGTCTCCGCCCTTGCTGGTACGCTGGGAGTCACCGGCGCGGGCTGTGCAGTGGCTGGCATTGGCACGGTCGGCGTGACAGCTGTCCAAGCTCTGGGGCTTACGATCGTTGATCGTTTGACATATAAGAAAAAGGGCGAAACTGCTGGTAGAGGTCATAGTGACATCATGAAAAGCCTGCATAAATCAAAGCCTGCTGAATCCCTTTGTGACGAAACGACAACGCTAACCGCTTTGCCTGAAGCCACTTCTAAAAAATCGTGGACATTACTTTCATGTATACGGGGTAGTTCGACTCAAAGGAAAGCTGGCGATGCTAATAATACCCTAAATCAAGCTGGCGATGTTGATAATACGCTAAATCAAGCTGGCGACGATTATAAACCCTAAGCTGGGATTCGCGTCACAGGGGACCAGAGGAAACATACCCGCAAGTAATGCTCAGATATTTTTTTCAGATTGTAGAATTGAAGAAACCCCGCTTAACTTTTGAAGCAGATTTTAAAATATGTGTATACTTAAAATATAGTTTAAGATAAAATTATCCACTTTTTTATCGATTGGAGCCAGGATAATCATGAAGATGATTAAAATGTTAGCAATTGGGTCATGTTTATTTTTGTCAAATTTTTCAGCATTTGCAAATAACGCTTCCATTGTCACCATTCAGTTAACAAATCACTGTTTAACCAAACTCTGCCCGCCCATAGGGTTTACGACAACAGATGTTTTTGATGGCACACATTGGGCAATGCGAAATGAAAAAAGGGCTTTTCAATACAATGCCAATCCTGGGGTAACGCATACTGTTTCCCATACTTATTACCATGGGCCCAAAAACTACCACCTTAGTTATGACTTCCGTGCGCCAAGTGAAGGACATTTTAGCTATTACCCAGAAGCAAATCTGAAAGATGCCTGCCCGCAATACTTGACCGGGATGTATGGCGTCCCCAAAACAGGCAAACTGAGGACGCCTTTCAACGGCACTGTGCATCTTTATGTGACATCAAGCCTTTATCTTGATGATCTGGGGGCTGGTCATATATTTTTTTCAGGTTGTAAAATTGAAGAAATGCCTGCTTGATTTGATCTATGATCTGGTGTCAAGTTGTTTTTCGTCTAACCAGAAAACCGTTTGACCACCTCAGCTAGAATTAACTTATTCGCCGGAAGAAAATCAATTTCCGCCAATTGGTCCAAGGCCACCCATTGAAAGGCCTGCTGCTCCATGCCCTTGGGCGTTCTTTTAAAGTGGGCCACAATCCAAAGGTCTAATTCAACGATTTTTTCTGGATAAACATATTTTATTTTTCGCCAAGGTTCGGCGGCGAGGACTTCAATATCGAGCTCCTCTTTCAACTCACGTACTAGGGCTTGATAGGCAGATTCATTTTCTTCTTTTTTTCCGCCGGGGAATTCCCAATAGCCGCTGTAGGATTTTTGCGAAGGACGCTGGGTGACTAGAATTTCTTTATGCGCATTGGGGATGACGCCGACGACGACTTGAACCATAGAGAAGCTGCCCTATTATTAGCGTCGTCCCGCAAACAAGCCGCGGGACGACAGTTTTGTCTTTCGTAGTTAAGAAAAAGTGCCATGACAATGCTTATATTTCTTCCCCGACCCACAAGGACAAGGTTCATTCCGGCCCACCTTACGCTCCGTTCTTGTCATGGGACTCTGCGTTGTCTGTGCAGCCTGCATTTCACCCTGCCCCCTCTTATTCCCGCGTTCCATTTCGAGAACAGCAGTCTCATCGTTACGCAGCATATCCACCTCACTATGCTGGTAGTTCACATTCTTCGGCATGGCTTGCTTACGCTGTGCCTCAATTGCCTCCACATCTTCCTCAGCCTGCACTTCAAATTTACTTAAAATAGAAGTGACCTCGTAGTTGATCTTATCCAGCATTTGTGCAAAAAGGTCAAAGGACTCCCGCTTATATTCTTGTTTAGGATTTTTTTGCGCATAGCCTCGTAAATGAATCCCTTGTCGCAAATAGTCCATGGCGGCCAAATGTTCGCGCCAGCATTTATCCAAGGTCTGCAGGGTGACAGCCTTTTCAAACTGACGAAGGACCCCTGGCGGCGTTTTGGCTTCCTTAGACTGATAAGCTTCTTTCAGGCCCTTATAAATACGCTCTCGCAAGGCTTGTTCATCTAAAATTTCTTCTTCCTTCAGCCAGGCTTGTATCGGCAGTTTGAGATTAAAGTCACTCTCAAAGCGTTTTTCCAAGCCAGGTACATCCCATTCTTCTTCCATCGTTTGCGGCGGGAAATAAGTGTCTACGACAGATTGCACGACGCGTTCTCTGATAGCATCAATCGTGTCAGCAATATTTTCAGCAGTCAAAAGCTCGTCGCGCTGGCCATAAATAACCTTGCGCTGCTCATTGGCCACGTCGTCATATTCTAAGAGCTGTTTGCGAATATCAAAATTATAGGCTTCCACTTTGCGCTGCGCGTTTTCAATGCTGCGCGATAAAAGACGCGATTCCAAGGCAACGCCCGTTTCAACCCCAATTCTTTGCATCATGTTGCGCAAGCGTTCTCCGCCGAAAATGCGTAATAGATTGTCTTCCAGTGACAAATAGAACCGCGACTTTCCAGGATCACCTTGCCTGCCGGAGCGGCCTCTTAATTGGTTATCGATACGCCGCGACTCATGCCGCTCTGTTCCTAAGACATAAAGGCCCCCGGCTTCAACCACCCGGTTATGCCTTTCATCCCAGGCTTTTTTGCGCTCCCTTCTTTCCTCGTCTGTCAGATTTTCAAGCGCCTTTAGTTCCGCTTCGAGGTTTCCGCCTAAAACAATATCCGTACCGCGGCCCGCCATGTTCGTTGCGATGGTCACCCCGCCAGGCCTGCCTGCTTCCGCAATAATATGCGCTTCTTTTTCATGATATTTCGCGTTTAAAACCTGATGCGCGATTCCTTCATTTTTCAAAAGTTGCGACAAATGCTCAGAAGCTTCAATGGAGGCAGTACCCACTAAAATAGGCTGTCCTGTTTTATGCGTGACCTTAATGTCTTCAACAATCGCTTTGAATTTTTCAGCGCCATGAATAAAGACAAAGTCCGGCAAATCAGCGCGGACCATATCTTTGTGCGTTGGAATAACTACAACTTCCAAGGCATAAATTTGTTGAAACTCGTAGGCTTCCGTGTCTGCGGTGCCCGTCATGCCAGATAGTTTTTCATAAAGACGGAAATAATTTTGGAAAGTGATAGAGGCCAGGGTTTGATTTTCCTGATGAATCCTGACTTTTTCTTTCGCTTCAATCGCTTGATGTAAACCGTCTGACCAGCGACGACCAGGCATGGATCTACCGGTATGCTCGTCCACAATAACAGCTTCGCCATTTTGGACAATATAATCCACGTCTCGTTGGAAAAGGGCATGGGCGCGCAAAGCCGCGTTTAAATGATGAACCAGCATAATGTTGTTGGCATCATAAAGGCTTTCGCCGGCCTTGATTAAACCAGCCTTAATGAAAATTTCTTCAACGTGTTGATGCCCTTCTTCCGTAATGTAAATTTGTTTGCTTTTTTCATCGACGGAATAATCCCCTGGCCCCTCAGGTCCTGTTTGCTTTTGTAATTGAGGCGCCAGTTGATTTAAAATTGTGTAAAGTTCTGTGCTTTCCCCCGCAGGCCCTGAAATAATTAAAGGAGTACGCGCTTCATCAATTAAAATGGAGTCCACCTCATCCACAATGCCAAAATAGGCGCCGCGCTGTACTTTTTCACTGAGGTTAAAAACCATGTTATCGCGCAAATAGTCAAAACCAAATTCATTATTGGTTCCGTAAGTAATATCAGCTGCATAAGCCTCTTTCTTATCAGCCGATTCCATGAAAGGTAAATTGATGCCCACACTTAAGCCTAAGAATTCATAAAGAGGGCGCATCCATTCGGCATCACGCTTAGCCAAATAATCATTGGCTGTCACCAGATGCACGCCGTGACCTGCTAAAGCATTCAAGTAAAGTGCTAAGGTCGACATCAGGGTTTTACCTTCGCCGGTGCGCATTTCAGCGACTTTACCAAAATGGAGAGTCATGCCCCCAATTAATTGCACATCAAAATGGCGACTCTTCAACACCCGGCGG
>CAYVBZ010000043.1:0-19458 GCA_964449835.1 uncultured Coxiellaceae bacterium
CTAGCTTTTATAAGCTGACATCCGCTATGACATTCGCTTTTTCTATTTCAGAAAAAGGTAACATCACCTCATTTCCCTCTTCGAGCAAGAGGCAGACCTGCCCATTCTCAACTCGCTGTAACACTCCCGCAAAATTCTTACGCTGCATCAGCGGCGTCTGTAAACGGACCTTAATGCGCCGGCCCACTTGTTTCTCATATTGCGCCAGTTGAAACAAAGGCCGGTTCAAACCTGGTGATGACACTTCCAGTTGGTACTGGCCCACAATAGGATCGTCGACGTCGAACATGGCGCTGACTTGGTAACTGACCGTCGAGCAGTCCTTCAGAGAAATGCCGCCTGCGCGGTCAATATAGAGGCGGAAGATGGCCCTTCGGTTTTCTTGGGCAAACTCATAGCCAACAAACTCATAGCCTAAGGTGGCTACCAGGGCTGCCAGCTTCTCCTCTATGGTCGGGTCAATCTTTCGCATCGCCATTCCTCTTTTGTTTCACATATAAAAAATGGGCTCATCGCCCATCTTCTAAAATAAAAAACCCCATTCGGGGTTCTTATTATATATCACAATTTTGGTAGCGGGGGCAGGATTTGAACCTACGACCTTCGGGTTATGAGCCCGACGAGCTACCAGGCTGCTCCACCCCGCAATAGAGGGCACAATTATATAAGGAAAAATGGGCAAGTTTCAATGGAAATAATGAAAAAAGGTGAAAAATAATGTGGGGCCTTTGGGGGGGCGGCCCTTCGAGACGGCCCCTTTCGAGCACGCATATCCTGAGGAGACTGAAAAGCAGCTGTCTCGAAGGGCCCAGGGCGAACGGTTTATTAGGGGCACTCTTCAGGCCGAGTGCTTATAAGTGTTTGGATAACGGGATGGGTTTCGACGCGTTCCCGGCGCCAAAGATAGAGGGCTTCGGCGGCTTGTTCGACGAGCATGCCGAGGCCATCGTAGCAGTGGGGGGCGCCTTGGGCTTGCGCCCAGCTTAGAAAAGGAAGGGCTGCGTTTCCATAGGACAAGTCATAGCAGCAGGCTTCTTTGCTTAAAATTTGATCTGGGAGGGTGGGTTTTTTGCCTTGCAGTCCTAAAGTTGTGCCGTTAATGACCAAGTCAAAGGGCCCCGAAAGTTCTTCCCAGGGGGAAAAATGCAAGGGCAGGGCGCTAGGCTGGCAGTCTTCGATTAAAAGACGGGCTTTTGCTTCGCTGCGGTTGGAAATAATAATTTGCCGGGGGTTTTCTTGGAACAAGAAGGGCAGAATGCCGCGGACGGCACCGCCTGCGCCAAGGATTAAGATTGTTTTGCCTTGGATTGAGCATTTTTTGAGCTTGATTAGGTCGCGGATGAAGCCAAGTCCGTCGCTGTTGTGGCCGTGATAGCTGCCGTCGGCCTGGAAGCAGAGGACATTGATCGCCTTTGCGGCCCTCGCTTCTTTGCTGAGGGTGGCGGCCAAGGAAAAGGCTTTTTCTTTGAGGGGGGCTGTTAGGTTGACGCCTTTGTAGCCTTGTTGGTGGAGGGTTTTTAGGGAGGCAGAGAGGTTTTCAAGTTTTACTTCGATGGCTTGGTAAGGAATGGGTTGGGAGAGTTGGGTGGAAAAAAGGTTGAAAATTTGGGGGGAAAGGCTGTGGTGGATAGGCGAGCCTAGGACTGCATACATGATTTGGGCCTCCTCTCCCCTGCCCTCTCCGCAACGAAGTTGAGGAGAGGGGGTTTCTCGGAGTTGGTTGGGGTTTTACTTGTTGAGTTGGGTGACGATGGATTGGAGTTGTTCTTGGGAGACGACGCCAGGGATGTAATTGATGGAAGTGCTGGGGGCGTCCGCTTTGACATCAGCCCTCGCAACGAAAAAGGCGGGGGTGCCGACCAGTTTTAAAGTTTTGGCTAGGCTTTTGTTCGCTTCCACGACGTTTTTAATGACGGGGTCGTTCATGTCTTTTTTCAATTGGTCTACATTGAGTCCCACCGACAGGGCCACCTCGAAAATTTTATCTTGTGTGAGATTGGCGCCGCTTTTGAATAGCGCATCACGGAATTCCCAGTATTTTCCTTGTTTGTTAGCAGCCAGCGCCGCTTTGGCCGCCGCTTCCGAAATGGGGCCGCGAATGGGGAATTCTTTGATGATTACCTTCAGACTGGGATCTGCCTTGATAGCAGTATCAATGATAGAAGCAGTTTCGATGCAATGGGAGCATTGATAATCGGAGAATTCGACGATGGCGACCTTGCCTTGGGAATTGCCGCCGACTGGATCCACGTTTTGATGGAAGAGGGCATCGGCATATTTAGGCGCCATTTGTTGGGTGTCTTTGAAAAGCTGCTGCATCGATTCCATTTGTTTTTGTTGATAGGCTTGCAGCGCTTCAACGACAATTTCAGGTTTCTTCATAAGATATTGGTGGACTGTTTTTTCGATCTGTTGGGTCGAAGAATTGCCGGCCTCGGCCGCATTGACACCCCCCACTAGTTTTTTGACGGTGTTATCGGTGGCTGGGGAAACTGGAGTAGGCTTGACTGCGGCTTGGGCAAAAGCAGCATGAGACAAAACGAGGCCCGCTAAAAGGGTTAAAAGTTGGTTGGCACGCACGGCAATTCTCCTGAATTCAAGTCAAGGAAGGCATTATATTAAAAAGTGGGCTGGGATGACAAGGTTAGTTAAGCATTTGGTTGCGATTGAGCAAGGTCAAGGCGGCGAGCAAGCTGATGAAAGACATTAATATCAAATAATAGGCCGGTGCCAATAAATTTTTGTTTTCAACGAGTAAACTCATGACCAAGGGCGCCGTGCCGCCAAAAACAGCATTACCGAGGTTATAAGAAAAAGCGATACCGCTGTAGCGCACCGCTGCGGGGCAGTTTTCAACGACGGCCGTTAAGCTATTCCCTTGATCGATGGAACTTAAAGCGGTGGCAATACAAAGCGCGAGAAAAACGAGCGGCAGGGACTGGGTTTGCAGCAAATAAAAACAAGGTAAGGCCAGCAGGATGCTGCTCACTGTGATGAGGACCAACATTTTTTTACGGCCAAAATAATCACCGCACCAGCCGCCGAGCGGCACTAACAAAAGCATGGCGCAGAGAAGGCCTGTTTGCATGAGCAGGGCTGTTTGTTCGGGAATGCCGATATAGCGTGTGAGATAAAGCGGCATAAAACCAAAAAACACATAGTATAAAGTGGAGCTCATGCAAGTCAGTCCGAGAATTTTTAGCAGATTGCGAGGGGCCTCTCGCAGAGCAGTGAAAAAAGGATGGACTTCGAGATGGTGGGTGAGTTTGAGATGAGCATAAACGCGTGTTTCCGTTAATTGAAAACGGTAGTAAAAAATAACAGCGGCCGGCAGGCCGATGATTAGAAAGGGCAAGCGCCAGCCCCATTGATTGAAATGGTCTGGTGTAAACAGCAGGGTGCATAGGCTTAAGGTAGCTGTGGCGAAAATAAAGCCGAGATTGGCGCCAGTCGCGGCAAAGCTGGTTATAAAACCTCTCTGATGCTTTGGCGCGGATTCCGCTAAATAAATCATGACGCCGCTATATTCACCGCCAATCGAGAAGCCTTGTAGCAGACGCAGCAGGATAAATAAAATCGATGCGAGAAGACCAAGGTCCGCATAGGTGGGTAATACGCCGATCAGGACGGTTGCGAAGGTGATCACTAACAAGGAAAAGCGCAGCGTGCTGGCGCGTCCCCGCGTATCGCCAAGATGTCCAAAGAAAATACCTCCGAGCGGGCGGCAAATGAAACCCGCTGCAAAGACAACCAAAGGTTGCAGTGTTGTGAAAAAGGGCGTGGTCGGCGGGAAAAATTTTTCTCCGATGATCGGCGCCATAAAAATAAAGAGGCCGAAATCAAACCATTCGAGGATGTTGCCAAGGCTGATGGTGAGAACTTGTTTTTTATTCAAGGGAGCACCCTCTTTAATGTTGACAATTAATACCTATTTTGATGTACGTGAAATTTGATTAAGCCATGCCTCTAATGCTAAGAGGCGTTTTTCTTTTAGTTTCTGGGCAATTTCTGGGCCTTTCATTTCTGGTGTTAACCAATCGGTGACGGTCACTTGCTTGACCGCGTGGTAGGCGGCTCGCAATTCGGGTTGAGGGAAAGGCGCTATGAAGGCGGCGAGACAGGCGAGAATAAATTGTTCGAAGCGGTCTTCGCGGCGGAAAACATCCAGGACTGAAAAGAGCTTGAGTATTTCTGGGGGGGAAAGTTGGGGGAAGCGCTGGGCTTCAAGGCCATATTGAGAAACGAGCAAGGCGAGGTCGCGATATTCGACAGGTAAGCGGTAGCGCTTGCACAGGCCGGTGATTTCCTCTTTAGAAGAGGCATGCATTAAGGCGGCGAAACGCACGGCGGTATCGTAATTCCGGCTGGCTGCACGGTTTAAGGCATTCATCCCTCGGCCTTCCAAGGGAACCATGGGGAATAAAATAGGCAGGGCTTGGCAAGCAGCGAGTACTTTAAAAAAAACTTCGGGGGACTTTTCTGCGAGGGCGCGTTCGAATTCTTTCCAGACGCGTTCGGGGACCAAAGCATCTACTTCGCCGGAGGTGACCATTTTTTTCATGAGGTCATTGGTTTCGGGAGCAACTTCAAAACCGAGTGCGGCATAGCGCGCGGCGAAACGGGCTACGCGAAGAATGCGGACCGGGTCTTCTGAGAAGGCGGAGGAGACGTGACGCAACAGTTTGTTGGCTAGGTCTTCGCGGCCGTGATAAGGGTCAATGCATTCGCCTTCTAAGGTTTCGGCCATGGCGTTGATGGTGAGGTCGCGGCGGAGGAGGTCTTCTTCTAGGGTGACTTCTGGGGAAGTGTCGAAGACAAAGCCAGTGTAACCGGGGGCTACTTTACGTTCCATGCGGGCAAGGGCGTATTCTTCTCCGGTCTTGGGGTGGAGGAAAACAGGGAATTCTTTGCCGACCTGTTTGTAGCCGAGGCCTAGGAGTTCTTCGGGTTTGGCACCGACGACGACCCAGTCTTTTTCTTTGACGGGGAAGCCCAGGAGCTTATCGCGGACGGCGCCGCCGACGAGGTAGATTTTCATTTCTGCTTTGGCCTCTTTTTTAAAGAAGGGGTCTTGTCACCCGTAAAAAAGGACACTCTAGATCCTAAGGGCTGTTGACAATTAAGATATAATGCATTGATTAATAATTTGTCATCCTGAGCCCTGCCAGGGTAAACTCCGCGAAGGATCTTTCTAAAAAACGCTGAAGATTCTTCGCGTTGCTCAGAATGACACAATAAATTGTCAACAGCTCCTAGTTTAGCAGAGCTTTGACATGATCGACATTCTGTTTTAGATGGCCGGGGTTGAGGGTCCCCAGGATGATGCTGGTGACCCCGGGTTCTTGGAAAATGAAATGGAAGGCGGCTTGGACGGGGTCTTTCTGGTTACCGAGTTTATTTAAGTGGCCGCTGGCCAAGGCTTTTTTAATGAAGATGCCCTTGCCCTGTGCGTGCGCGTGCGTCAAAACCGGCTGTTCGGCAAATTGGTGGGGATTGTAAGTGACCATTACGACATCGGAGGCATTAACGGCCTGAAGGCCGCCCTCGATTGTTTTGGTCGACATGCCATAAGCGCGGATTTTGCCGCTTTGTTTGATCGCAGCGAGCGTTTCAAAGACGGCGTCTTGTTTAATGAGTTTGAGGTCCTCGCCATTCGAATGCACTAAGACCAGATCGAGATAATCGGTGCGTAAACGTTGCAGGCTGCGATCGATGCTTTTTTGAATGGCGGCAGCTGAGAAATCATAATGAGATTCTCCTTCGAGAAATTCTTCGCCGACTTTGGTGGAAAGCACCCAGTCGTGGCGTTTGCCGGCCAACAGCTTGCCCAACCGTTCTTCGCTCGCGCCGTAGGCGGGCGCTGTGTCCAAGAGATTGATTCCGCAATCTTGGGCCAAAGCCAAGAGTTGTGTCACTTCTGCATCGCTCGGCAATTGGAAGGAAGTTGGATAATGGACTTTTTGGTTGCGGCCGAATTTCACCGTGCCTAAGCCAACGGCGCTCACGGTGATACCGGTTTGACCTAAGGTGCGGCGGGGAAGGGTTAGTTCTGTATTAGACATTTTTCAAGTTCCTTATTTTCAATTCCAGGGTGGCTGGGCAAAAGGCGGCATGGGGCAAGCGCGAAGCTCGCGCGTGTCGCAATAAAGGGGTTGGATCGCTGCGCGCGTAAGCTCGTCCATTACTTCTTGTGCCAATTTAGGCGCGAGCGCGAGCTTCGTCGGCCAAGCGACCGTCATGTTTTGCAGGGTTTTGGCCTGGCAGGTATCTGGACGACCGCCATTGGGTTGAGAAGGCTCGGCGCGATCTATTTTGCAAGCACCAAATTCAGCCTTGGAAAAATCCAACCAAGGGAACAAAGTTTTTAATTCTTCTTGAGCGGCCTTAATCTGCTCTTCGGCGCTGCGATGGATACCGACCTCCGCCAAATTGCCGCCTAAATACCAAACGGTGCCGCCATCTTTGGTTTGGTGTGTGGTAATAGTCAAGCGCGGCGTAGAGTTCATGCTAAGACAATGCGCGAACAGAGAATAGGATTGCGGCAGTTTGACATAAACCATGTGTAAGGGACGGCGTTGAGCGGCAAAGCCTTTTGTTTTTAGGCGGTTAAATAAAACTTCATTGCCGGCGCCCGCGGTAAAAACATAATGTTGCGCCCGCAGTTCCAAGGTTTCCGGCAGCGGCGTGTGAATGGTGAGGCCGCTCATGCGGCCCGCTTCATCCAAGTGGATATCTTTTTCCTGGATGGGGCTAATTTTAAAGATAGCGTCCTGATGGGGATTTGAGAGTTCCCGGATGAGGGCGTGCACATCGATCACCATTTCCGGCACGGCATAAACGTCGCCATCAAATTGCGGTGAGCGAAAAATTTCTGGGAACTGTTCGCGCGGCAGGGAGTTTACTTTGGTGCGCATCGCCATGCTCGCGAGAAAACCGGCGACCTTTCCGGCTAGGCTTTGGGTTGTCCAAAGATATTGTTGTGAGGAGAGAACCGGCACGCCTTTTAAATTGATTTCGCCCTCGCCTTTCAGACAGCTTTCCCAAATGGCGGGCATGTCGGCGATGGCATTGGCGGCCTTGCTGAAACCGGTGACGGCGAATTTCATGCCGCCATGAATAATGCCCTGTGATTTATGGGTTTGGCCGCCGCCCAAGACATCGGCCTCAAGTAAAATCGCGGACAGTTTTTGTTGGCGAAGACGATTTAAGAGCCAGAGGCCGGCGATGCCGCCGCCAATGATGACTAAATCTGTTTCAACTTTTTTTTGCATAAGCGCCTTTTGTGATTTTGGTGCTAAGATTGCGGAATTTAGCATTTCTTGACAAAATATGCGACCGGGTTAAACGGCTATAAATATTTTTATTAACAAAGACAACTCCTTATGAAGATCGGCCTTCAAACCAAACACTTAAGTTATGCCCGGAATGGGCAGGTGCTTTTTCAAAATCTTTCCTTTGCCTTGGGAGCGGGGGAAGGGCTTTTTATTTATGGGCCGAATGGTTCGGGGAAAACCAGTTTGCTCAGGGTGCTGGCGGGTTTTCTTGGTCCAACGGAAGGCGGGGTCTACTGGGACAATCAAGCGCTAGGAGATGCCCGCGCGCTCTATCATCAAGCTTTGCATTATGTAGGACATCTTTCCGGCATGAAGAGCAAGCTGACGGTGAAAGAAAATTTACGCTACAGCCAAATTCTTAGCGGTCAGTTCCCTTGCGAGGCAAAACTGAAAACTGCCTTGGAAGCGGCACAACTGCTTCCTCAACAAGATCAACTGGCCCTACAGTTGTCGGCTGGGCAGAAAAGACGTGTGGCCTTGGCCCGTTTGCTTGCCTCCCCTAAACCGCTCTGGATTCTGGATGAGCCCTTCACCAATCTGGACGAGGCTGGTCAGCAGTGGTTTTGCGGCGTTCTGGAAGAACATTTGCATCAGGGAGGCCTTGTGGTCCTGGCTTCGCATCAAGGCTTGCGCTTAGAAAACAAAAGCCGCTTTCAAAAGCTTGCACTTCCCTGGGAAGGGGAAGGAGCGCCCAGCTATGTTTAAAGTTTTTTGTTCGGCGCTCTATTATGAGCTGCTGCTTTTTTTTCGTGACAGCAAAACTCTTTTTTATTCGCTTGGTTTTTTCATGATTAGCACGTTTCTTTTTCCGATTGCGCTTTCGCCGCATCCGGATTTATTGCAAAAATTCGCGCCAGGCATTCTTTGGGTTGCCGCGCTGCTTGCCTCCTTACTGGTCTTAGAACATTGGCTAGGACCAGACCTTGAGGACCAAGCCTTGGAACAGCTTTTGCTAAGCAGTTTGCCGCTGCCTTGGCTGCTTGTTGCAAAAATTGCTGCCTTTTGGATGGCGGCAACGCTGCCACTCATTTTGGCCACGCCGCTTTTGGGTGTCTTGCTACACCTTTCTGGCTTTGAAATTGGGCTGGTCATGCTGAGTCTTTTGGCGGGCACACCTGCCTTGATTTGCCTGGGTGCGACGTGCAAGGTGCTCACGCTCAGTTTGCGGCAGCAAGGCAGTTTACTGGGTTTGCTGGTTTTGCCTTTGACTTTGCCTATTTTAATGATGGGAATGAATACCTTGATGGAGAGCAGGCTTGGGCTTCCGATTTGGGGAGGATTGGCATTTTTGAGCGGGGTGTCCTTGCTGTGCTTGTGTTTACTACCGATCGCGATGGGCGCTGTGTTGAGGTGGGGAATGGAAGGCAGCTAACCTGCTAGCGGGGTTTTGCTTAGGTTGAGATAGGTGAAAACTCTGACGACGCGCTGGACGCCATCTGTGTTGCTCGCGGCCTTCACCGCCGCGCGTGCCTCGCTGGGACGTAAAAAGCCCATTAAAAATACCGTTCGGTTTTCTGTGATGACTTTGACTTGGGCGGCGTCCAAATCATTGGAAGCGATGAGTTTGCTTTTAATTTTGGCGGTAATCCAGCTATCTCCCAAACGCACCCATTGGGAAACGGGTTTTTCTACGGTGATGACGTTATAAACTTGGCCGACGCCCTCTAATTTTTTGACCCGCTCCTCGGCTTCAATTTTCTGGCTAAGCGTCGGGGCCTGGCCTGAGAGCAGCACGACATTATTGAAGGTGGAAATATTGATGTTGGCATTTTTGAAGTGACCGCTCTCAATATCAACCGCTTGATAAGCGCGCATCGTCAAATATTGGTCGTTGGCGCTTTTTTGCAGACTTTGATGGCTGTACACCGCTTGGACGCCGGAAGTTGCAACCGTCGTGCAACCGGTCAAGAACCAAACTGAGAGCAATAATCCTTTGAGTAAATGCCGTCTTTGCATCTTGTTGTCCGCTACAAACTATTGCCTAAAGGTTTGAAGGCTTGAATGCCCGTTTGAGCCCGGCCTAAAATCAAGGCGTGAATATCCGCCGTTCCCTCATAGGTTTTCACAGTCTCTAAGTTCAGTAAATGGCGAACCACTTGAAAATCCTCTGTGATGCCGTTGCCGCCATGCATATCTCGCGATTCGCGGGCGATCTCGAGCGCTGCTAAAGTCGAGTTGCGTTTGATCAGCGAAATCATGGGGGTCAAGGCACGGCCTTCGTCTTTTAAACGTCCTACTCGCAAGCAGCCCTGCAAGGCGAAAGCGATCTGGCTTTGCATGTTGGCAAGTTTGAATTGGATTAACTGATTGGCCGCAAGCGGCTCTCCAAATTGCTGTCTTGCGAGAACATAATTTCTCGCAGCGTGCCAGCAAAACTCAGCCGCACCCAAAGCGCCCCAGGCGATGCCATAGCGCGCGCTGTCTAAGCAGCCCAAAGGACCTGAGAGACCATCTGCATTTGGTAATTCATTTTCTTCAGGCACAAAAACATCTTCCATGACAATTTCACCGGTCGGGGAGACGCGCAAACTCCATTTGCCATGGGTCTCTGGCGTTGAAATACCCGGCATGTCCCGCCGCAAAATAAAGCCCCGGATGCGGCCTTCATCGTTTTTAGCCCAGACCACAAAAAGGTCCGCCGCGGGGGAATTGGTGATCCAGGCTTTGCTGCCTTTCAGGAGATAACCGCCCTCCACTTTTTTTGCGCGGGTCTCCATTCCCCCTGGATCGGAGCCATGATTAGGCTCAGTCAGACCGAAACAGCCAATCCATTCTCCCTTTGCCAAGGGAGGCAAATATTTTTGCCGTTGGACCTCATTGCCATAATTATAAATGGCGTACATTGTCAGGCTGGACTGCACGCTCATCATGGAGCGGTAACCGGAGTCGACGCGTTCCAACTCACGCGCTACTAGACCATAGGCCACATGGCTAATGCCGGCGCAGCCATAGCCTTTGATTGTTGCGCCTAAAAAACCTGCCTCGCCCAATTCTCGCATCAGCTTGGGGTCGAAGGTTTCTTCGCGGAAGGCTTTGATCACACGGGGCTGTAATTTCTCTTCCGCAAAATGGCGGGCGGTGTTGCGGATGAGGCGTTCTTCTTCTGTGAGTTGTTCTTCCAAAAGAAAAGGGTCTTCCCAGTTAAAATCGTCCATCTCGGTTTTCATGTTATTTCCTTGGGTTAGCACTCAATTGCTTTTTTGCTTTTTTAACCAATTAATGAGGCCGCCGTCAATCAGAACTTCTACTTGGCGAGGCGAAAGACGATGGACCAAGGGGACCTTAAGTTCTTTTTCTTCCACTTGCATGAAGAGCGGCTTGTCTTGTTTCAAAGCATCGACAACTTCCCAAAGCAGCAGTTCATCGCCTTGATCGATTTTGTCATAGTCTTCGGGGTTTTTAAAAGTCAGCGGCAAAATACCAAAATTGACCAGGTTCTGCCAATGAATGCGGGCAAAACTTTTGGCGACGACCATTTGTAGGCCCAAATAACGCGGCGCGAGCGCCGCGTGTTCGCGGCTGGAACCTTGGCCGTAGTTCTCTCCTCCAATGATCGCGTGCACTCCGCCCCTTTCTTTCAAGGCTTTTGCGCGCTTCACATAATTTTCATCCAGGAGGTCAAAGACAAATTCGCTTATTTTAGGAATATTGCTGCGAAAGGGAAGGACACGCGCACCAGCGGGCATGATTTCATCGGTGGAAATATTATCTCCCACTTTGAGCAAGACCGACAGGCGCAGTTCCTGTGTCAAAGGATGGGAGGGGGGAATGGAGGCAATATTCGGCCCTTTGACTAAGCGCACTTGCTGCGCTTCTTGGGGCGGCAAGGGCTTCGCTAATTCATCGCGGTTCACAATGGGTTTGCGCGGGTAACGCAGGCGGGGGCAGTCTGTTTTTAAGTCCCGCGGATCGGTGATCACACCCATTAAGGCAGAGGCCGTTGCCGTTTCGGGGCTGCAGAGATAAACGCTGTCCTCCTTGGTCCCGGAGCGCCCCGGGAAGTTGCGCGGGACGGTCCTTAAACTAATGCGGCCGGTGGCGGGGGCCTGGCCCATGCCAATGCAGCCATTGCAGCCGGCCTGATGAATACGCGCGCCGGCATGAATCAAGTCCGCGAGCAATCCTGAGCGTGCCAATTCTTCTAATTGGTTTCTGGAAGTTGGGTTAATGTCATAGGAAACAGCGGAATGAATTTGTTTGCCGCGGACCATGAAAGCAGACACCGCGAAATCACGGTAACCGGGATTGGCGGAAGAACCCACATAGGCCTGATAAATGGGCTGCCCCGCCACTTCACGAACTGGAACGACCGCATCTGGACTGGAGGGCTTGGCAATCAGCGGCTCCAGTTCTGATAAATTAATTTCATCGTGCAGCGCATATTGAACGCCGGGGTCTGCTTTAAGCGGCACCCAATCTTGCTCGCGCCCTTGCTCTTTTAAAAACTTTTTAACCTGCTCATCCGAGGGAAAGACGGAGGCAGTAGCACCCAATTCCGCGCCCATATTCGCGATCACGTGCCGGTCCCAGGTGGTCAGTGTTTTGAGACCTGGGCCGTAATACTCAATAATTTTATGGACGCCGCCCTTCACTGTATGCCGGCGCAGCATTTCTAAAATAATGTCCTTGGCTGAAACCCACTCGGGTAGTTTGCCTGTCAACTTCACGCCAAAAATTTGCGGCATGGTGACATGGAAAGGTTGACCGGCAATGGCCAAGGCCACTTCCAGGCCGCCGGAACCCATGGCCAACATGCCAAGGCAGCCGCCGGCGCAGGTGTGACTGTCTGAGCCTAATAAGGTTTTTCCGGGTTTGCCGAAATTTTCCATGTGGACCGGGTGACTAACGCCGTTTCCGGGGCGGCTGAACCATAAGCCGAAGCGGTTGGCAGCGCTTTGTAGAAAGAGGTGATCGTCGGCGTTTTTATAGTCTTCTTGAATTAAGTTATGGTCGACATATTGGACCGAGCACTCGGTTTGGGCGCGCTGCAGGTTAATGGCTTCGAGCTCCAGCATGACCAAGGTGCCGGTCGCGTCCTGGCAAAGGGTCTGGTCGATTTTGAGGCTGATTTCTTTTCCTGGATGCATCTCGCCTTCGACGAGATGGGCTTGGATGAGTTTTTGGGCGACACTCAGGGGCATATGCACACTCCTTGTGAGGTTTTAAGGGTCTTCCTTTAACATTCAACAGTTTAGCATTTTTGAAATAGGGTTGCATGTGCAATGGTTGTGATGGGTGGTTAGCAGATTCTTTGTAGATAGAATGACTTAGCTTGCAGAGTTTCTTAATAATACCTTCATAATGATTGTTTATACTTAATTATCCTTTGAACATAAAAGCATCAGTGATAGGTAAATATATGAATTCAAATCGAGAGGCTACTTCTTATGCTCGACTATAGTGAAAGCGGGGCGGGACAGTTATTAGCTGTCTTAAAAAAAATCGCTTTGAAAGTTATAGAGCAGGATCCCAAACGTGAGTTTGGGGGGTTGACTGCGAAAACTATTCTGAGGATAACTGAAACGCTTGAGGGAATATTCGTCATCATACTAAAAGACGAGATGCCGGAGCTTAAACTGCTTCGTACACTGCTTAAAGATTTAGACAGCTACTCAGAACAACTAAAACAGCTTCCGGATTCATTTAAAGAGTTAATATCGTCGGCTGATGGAATCGGCACTGATCTATTGACTGAGGATGAATATGAAGGTCTTTTAAGAATTCTAATGACAGATACAGATCCCAAACAGGTTTTTGGGTTTTTTGAGCCCTCAGATCCCGTGGAGATTATCGATCTTGTCAATAATCTTCCACCACTGGCGGCAGCGATAATACCGAAAAAAGTGAAGCAACTGGTCCCTAATCAAATAAAGATGCCAAATATACATCGGTATCGGTACACTATAACTTTTACCCAGGGCGACTCGAAGGACTATAATTTAGTCAGCATTTATAACGATCTGAAAAAATTAATCATAGAATCTTGGCTGGCACCAATCATAGAATCTATGCTGGCACCAATCACTCAGGCCCATTCAACCGCTTGTGACTTCTTCACTGCACCGGAAGAAAAAGGAGAAAACCCTGGGCCCGATTCGCCGGATGAAGCAGTTTGTCCTTATTTCGAGGCTACAAATAAGGTTTTGAAAGAGCTAAGTGCCCTAAAAAAAATAGCGCCTAAATGCGGTGACGCCATTAAACTCCAAGAAGATGAATTGGCTGAACTTAAAAATAAGTTCATTAATTCTCACCTTCTACCCTATCTTGAAGGTGCACTCAATCCGCAAGATCTGTCCTCAGTTAAATCCCTTATTCAAGTCTTCAAAAAAATAAATTCTCCTGCTGAGCCTCTATTAGACGATTTTGAGAAGACGCTTTCGGATAGGCTAACAGAACATTACCTCAGCCTCGACCTCGACACACTTAAGCCCGACGAATTCATAGAATGCCTAAACAGGCTTCAAGAGCTGCGCTTCGCCCTAAATGAAGTTGGGTTTGATCATCCTGATATCATGCCTAAATTGAACGAGCAGATTAAAAACGGCACAGACAAGCTGTCTCAAGCTTGTAACGTGATTTTTCTTGATACCAATATTACAGAAGAAACGAATCGATTAGAGAAGTGCGAAAAGATGTTGATTGACCTTAAGAAGTTACAAGCGCAGAAAGATCTCTTAGAGACAACCCTGAATCTTTTGCCCTTTGAAGAAAAGGAAAACGAAAACCTGCAGGATCGACTGGAAAAAGTCGAGGCATTGTTGGAAAAGAATTTTTTTATCGAAAGCAAGAATGGAAAAAAGCCTGACCTTGATCTCATTGAGAAGAATATAGACTATTTCAAATTTTCAGCAGATGACGCAGATGACAAGGAAAAGGAAGTCTTCGATAAATATAAAAAAGCGGAGAATAAAATAAAAATATTTACGGGAAAAAAAGAGAGCGATGAACGCCATGAACTTCGGTGTAAATTAAACGCTATAATTTTAAATAAATTAGGAACACTCGGAGAGCAAATAAACAAGGCACACAAGCTTGAAACAGAAATTTCAGAGCTGCAGAACAAAATCGATTCGAATAAAAATGCCGATTCCTTGACTGAGCAAGTAGAAGTTTCAAAGGCGCGCCTGGATCGTTTCGAAGCGACCAAAGAGCTCCTTAAAAAATTTGATAATTTGCAAAATCCAGATTGTGTTTCTTTAGCAAGTTTAATCACTGCGCTTGACCCCGTTCAGGTAGAAGCAGAAAATGCAGGCGATCAAGAACTTATGGGCTTTATAAACGCGCTCAAAGCGAAGATCAAAACGAAGATCAATATAAAATTCCGTGAGCTTTACAACGAAATTTGTGCCCCCTATCAGAAAATATTAGCCGAGGCGAAAGAAAATTCGTCTTTACCGCAGTTGGAATCAAACATACAAACAATATCTGAGGTTTTGAGCAAACTTGATGATTTAAAAGACAAGGTTCCTGAAGAAATTAGCTCAGATTTCAAAGAAAAATGGCAGCAAATCAAAGATTTCAAAGGTCTGCTGGAGGACCTGCTGGAGCGTGCGCAAATCAAGGAAGAGAGAAAGGCCGCTATTAATAAAGCGATTGAGGAGAACATTATTGAAATTCTGGTGGGTGAAAAAGTTAGACTTGAAGAATCATATATGAAGAAAGATGGCACTATCCGCAACAAAACGGCTGAAGCTGGGCGAATAAAAGCTCTCAATGAGACCATTACAGGTTTAAGAGAGATTAAAGATGACATTCTCAAGGAGAGCCAAGACCTGCAAAATCCTGAAAATGTCCGGCTGGCCATGGAAAACGCCATTAATGATAATCTTGAAAAATTTGATAAACGCAAAGACCTAACGGGTTGGTTCAAAAAGCTGTCTCGCATGCTGTTGAATGCGCTTTCCATAATACTCGTCATCCCCTATTTTCTTAAGAAAAAATACTCTCCTTCTCCCTCCCTCACTGGTTTTTATAGCTTAAAAGGCAGAACCTATCACGAGGCTGAGAAGACCCGGGATATAATTAGATCAAAATGCTGGGATGAGGTGTTTACAAATGCGGAAATAAAAGTAGACAGTGCCAAGCTCTGCGGCTAGTAAATTCAGCTGAAATCGAGTAGAATTTTGTCCTTTCTATAATCAACCCTAATTAGCGATGTTTAAAAATCCTGTACATAAAATAATACTTGAGAGGACGCAGGCTTTTTTAACGACTGTGCTATCGCCTCCTTATTTTTTTTCTTTGACTGAAAAATGGCTGCCCTGGCTTGGCCTGATTTTTCTTGCGGGGCTCACTTATGGTTTAATTGGCGGTCTTTTTCTAGCGCCGCCCGACTATCTTCAAGGAGAGGGTTTTCGTATTCTTTATGTGCATGTTCCCTGTGCTTTTTTATCTCTCTTGGTTTATAGCTTGATGGCGCTTGCCGCTGCCTTTGGTCTCATCTGGCGTTTAAAACTGGCTTTCGCTGTTATGCGGCACAGCGCGCCCTTGGGTGCTCTCTTTACTTTCTTGGCCCTTTTCACAGGCAGTCTGTGGGGTAAACCGATGTGGGGCACCTTCTGGATTTGGGACGCGCGCCTGACTTCTGAATTGATTTTGCTGTTTTTATATTTTGGCGTGCTTGCTTTACATGCCGCCCTGCCCAATCCGCGTCTTGCGGACCGGGCTACAGCGGTCTTAGTGCTCATTGGCTTTGTGGACATTCCCATCATTCATTATTCGGTGAATTGGTGGAACACTTTGCATCAGGGGGCCACGCTTCGTCTGCTGGCTCCATCCCTGATTGACTCCAGCATGTTATATCCCCTGCTCGCCATGACCGCGGCCTTTTGCGCTTATTTTGCGATCACTTTAATTTTGCGCTTGCGTTGCGCCTTGCTTCCTGAGAAGAGGTAAACCCTATGACCGCTTTTTTGAATTTTTTAAACATGGGCGGCTACGGGATGTATGTGTGGCCGGCTTATGGCTTGGTGCTAGGTCTTTTGACGCTGCAGCTTTTCCTGCCTTGGCGGCAACTCCGAAAACGCAAGCAAAGGCAAAAGGCGGCAGATGCTGAAACTTAATAAACAACAAAGACAGCGGCTGCTTTATCTTGCTGTGCTCATGTTGGGCTTGGCGGTTGCGGCGGGTTTAATTCTTTATTCTTTGAAGCAGAATATTAATCTTTTTTTTACACCGGGCCAGGCGCTGCTCGCTGACATGCCGATGGGGCAGCGGTTTCGGTTGGGGGGGCAGGTCAAGGCGGGGTCGGTCCGGCGGGAGCCGGGGACACTTCAAGTCCATTTTATTTTGACGGATTTGAAGCAGGAAGTCCGGGTGAGTTTTGCTGGTATTCTGCCGGATTTATTTCGGGAGGGGAATGGGGCCATTGCGGAAGGGCATTGGGAGGAGGGAGCTTCGGGGAAAAAGGAGTTTATTGCGACTGAGATTTTGGCCAAGCATGATGAGAACTATATGCCGAAGGCGCAGGTTGATGCTCATTCAAATTATATTTCCCACGGGGAATGAATCCCCGTGGGAAACCAAAGGGGATACGAGAGCAAGCTCTCTACTCCCCTTTGGAAACCCCTTAGCTAGAGAGCCCGCGGCAAGCCACGGGGTAAATTCTTTAATGAATGAGAGGGGGCATTTTTTTGTTTAGTTTGAGTCATTTTGGATCTGGTTTGATTGAAGCCGCCTTGATCTGCGCACTCTTGCAGTTTATTTTGCCTTTTGTAGGTTATTACAGAAACAAGGCTGCTTTGCTTTCCCTTGCCCGGCCTTTGGCCTTGCTGCAAAGTTTTTTGATTTTGAATGCCTTTTTGCTGTTGGTCTGCGCCTTCCTTGGCAATGA
Source organism: uncultured Coxiellaceae bacterium (assembly GCA_964449835.1). GTDB lineage: Bacteria > Pseudomonadota > Gammaproteobacteria > DSM-16500 > DSM-16500 > JABDGC01. The sequence goes on from CAYVBZ010000043.1 coordinate 17,167, forward strand.
TTTTTCGCTGGCCTACGTAGCAAAAAACTCCCACCCTTCCCTGCCTTTTTTTTACCGGCTGACGGCGGTCTGGGGTGCACATGAAGGCTCTTTTTTATTATGGATTTTTTTATTGGATGTTTGGACGGTTGCGCTTTGCTTTTTTAACTTACCAGGCAGCCGCAGCTGGCGGGCATTGAGTCTCGCCTTGCTGGGGTTAATCAGTTTCTGCTTTTTGTTGTTTTTAAGCCGCACTTCTGGTCCTTTTACGCCCATCGCAAATGCCGTGCCACAAGATTTGAATCCGCTGCTGCAAGATCCTGGCTTTTTTGTACATCCGCCGATGTTGTATGCGGGGTATGTGGGTTTCTCGGTGGTCTTTGCCCTGACTTTGGCATGGTTGCTTTGTTCGCCGACGGAAGACAATCATTGGGCGAAAGGAGTGCGTCCTTGGGTCTTGGGCGCTTGGTCGTTTTTAACCATTGGGATTACCTTGGGCAGTTGGTGGGCCTATCATGTTTTGGGCTGGGGTGGGTTCTGGTTTTGGGACCCCGTTGAAAATGCCTCTTTACTGCCTTGGCTCGCAGGCGCCGCTTTGCTGCATTTAGTGATTGCCGTTGAAAAGCAAAAACGCTTTCAAGGCTGGGCGCAGGTTCTCGCCATCCTCACTTTTTCGCTCAGCATTTTGGGGACTTTTTTAGTCCGCTCCGGCGTGCTCATTTCAGTCCACTCCTTCGCAAGCGATCCCACACGCGGAACTTTCTTATTGCTGCTGCTTGCTTTCATTACAGGCCCTGCGCTCGCGCTTTATCTTTTCCGCAGCTTTCAAACAAGACCAAAAAAACTGGCCGCTTTTACCTGGTCCTCACGCGAAGCTGTTTTATTGATACAAAGCCTTTTGCTTTTCACTGCCATGACCACCGTGCTACTGGGTACGCTCTACCCTTTGATCATCGAGGCCTTGGGGCTGGGAGCACTTTCTGTCGGCCCCCCTTATTTTAACCAAGTTCTCTTTCCTTTATTGGTCCTCTGCTTGCTAATGATGGGCTGGGCGCCTTACTCAACTTGGGGCGAGGCTTGCTGGAATAAAACTTTGCTCCGGAAAATGCTGCGTCAATTGTTGTTCTCGGTTTTACTTGCTGTTGCGCTCACGCTCTTCTTCGCACAAGAGTGGCGGACCTTTGTCATTTTCAACTTGAGTTTGGTTTTCTGGGTTGTGTTAAGCCTTAATAAAATTTTCTTCAAACAACTCACCATGGCGCTAGCCCATCTCGGTTTCGCCGTGATGGTCCTCAGTCTGGTTCTCTCTTCGGCTTTTTCAAGAGAACGTGAAGTTCGTTTGCAAGTCGGTGAGGAAGTGGCGCTTGCACCTTACGTCTTTCAATTTCAGGGAATTGAGGGCTTGGAGGGACCTAATTTTAAAGGCGTACGGGGCTCCTTCCTGGTTTTGCGTCATCATAAAAAAGTGACGGCGCTTTACCCGGAAAAAAGAATTTATACCGTGCGAGGAATGGTCATGACGAAAGTGGACATCTATCCCGCTATTTTTCATGATCTCTACCTCGCGCTTGGCGAACCTTTGTCTGAAAATGTTTGGCTCTTGCGTCTTTACTATAAGCCCTTCATTCGCTGGATTTGGCTGGGTGGGTTGTGCATTGCGCTCAGTGGATTTCTGGCTCTTTTTCGTTTAGCGGGGAGAAAATAATGAATAAAACGTGGCGACTGCTCATGGCTGTTTTGCCCGTGCTTATTTTTGCCGGCGTCTTGTTTTTTCTTTGGCGCGGTCTTTCGCTTAAACCGGAAATTTTGCCCTCGGCCTTACTGGGCAAACCAGTGCCGCGTTTCCATTTGACCGACTTGATGTCGCCGGCCTATCCGCTGACAGAGCAAAATTTTAAAGGCCAGGTGACGCTTTTGAATGTGTGGGCTTCCTGGTGCTCTTCTTGTGAAATGGAACATGCGATGTTGATGGAAATTAAAAACGCTAAGGCGGTCGCCATTTATGGCATCGCTTATAAAGATAACCCAAAAAACACAGAACATTTTCTAGCGCTGCTGGGGAATCCTTATAGCCGGCTGGGCAATGACGAGAGCGGCGAGGTGGCCATGGAGTTTGGGGTGTATGGGACGCCTGAAACCTTCATTATTGATAAAAAGGGCCTTATTGTTTACCGCCATGTGGGCGTCATTGACCGGCAAGTGTGGGAAAACGAATTGCTGCCGCGGATCCAACGTTTGGCGTGATTTAGCTTTAAACATTACCGAGGGTCGGAATCGAACCGACACGGAGTTGCCCCCACCGGATTTTGAGTC